>NZ_JBICMK010000014.1:0-26871 GCF_043106315.1 Pseudomonas sp. FYR_5
ACGGGCGAAGCCCGTGCCATCCACCACCTACCCAACGCAATTAAACATGGTCCTATAACCCAAAGGCTCCTGCTTCCCAGGCGCAGCAACGACCTCTAAACCCACCGGCGCGCTGTGAATGCATAATCGGTAGTGGGTGCCGGTTTTGCTCGTGCTTAAGCTTTTAATCGGCAAAATATTGCCGGTTCCTGCCGTGCGCATTAGTTTAATCGGCATTCAAATGCTGATTAATGGTGTCGCGATGCCGTTCAGACTCACGATCCAAGCTTTCTCCGATGGTGCATGGCGCGAGGCAGCGACACTCTCGGTTGAGAACCCCGAGCGTGTTGCTGATGGAAGCTGCCTTGTCGCCTACGACGACTCCTTCATCGCGATCTGCTGAACCGCATTCTAGCGAACACCGATAACCACGGCCGCAACACCTCCATCATGCGTGTGGGTGGGAGGTTTCGTTTGGCGCCAATCTATGACCTCGCGCCAATGATCCTGGATGAAGAGGGCATCACACGGACGACGAAGTGGGCAGCAGAGCGCAAGGGGTCTTCCAATTGGCGTGATAACTGCGCTGAGCTTGTTGGTTACACCGATCCCGATGCCCTGCTGCAACGGTTGATGCATGCGGCCGAGGCATTCAGGGCGTTGCCCGATCTGCTGACCGATGCGCCCGAATCGATGCGCAATGCCGCCTCTCTACCCGTGAATAACCTGGACAAGCGACTCGTGGAGTGGGGACTGCGATGAAAAAAATACAACCTGAAGAGCGCGCCCAGCTCGTAGAAGATATCGTCAAGCGCAACGCGGCGGGGCTCGACCCAATCGGGACATCCATCCGCCGCCTGCGGCTCGAAGTCACCGGTCTTGACCAAGAGACCTTCGCGGCCATGTGCAAAATGTCCACGAAAAGCCTGTACGAACTGGAAAGCGGGAAGTCGAATCCGAAGCTCAGCACTTTGGAGGCCGTGCTGCGTCTTTTTGGCGTGCGGATGGGTATGGTGATGACCGCCAAAGATAAGCCCACTGCAACGCTCGTCGGCAACACTGTCGGCCAGTTGAAGGCCGGTGGGCCAACCGCTGTGGCCACGCCGCTGGCCAGTTCCTGCGTGGTGGCCGGAGCGAAACGAGGGAAAAGCCCTGCTGCAGCCAAAGCGAAGAAGGCAGTGTCGAGGCCGGCATCGCCACGGGCACGGAAAAGCAGTCGGGAACAGTGAGATTGATGTGGGATGCAAATAAAGTCTCATCCCATTTTTCTCTAACTGATAGGTTGCGGCATTAAGTCTGGTTCAGTTACACCACTTCCCGGGACACGATCGCCCCGGGCCCCGGAAAAACGCGGGGCTGGAATCGTTCCAAGCTGGCGCTAGCCTCAGAAGCCCCAGCGTCCTCTCAGCTACCAGCCATCAGCCTTCGGGTGGCCTTTTCGCAGTGGCGGTCAATACTTCTCTCTATACGCAGGCGTGTTCCTGGTGGCGCGCGCCGCTGGGAGGTGTCTGGTGAACAAATTAACGATTGTGGGTGCCGGCCTGGTCGGCGAGGCGGCGGCGCAGATCATCGCCCGGGATGAGTTGTGCCGTGAGCTGGTGTTGATGGACGTGCAGGGTGAACTGGCGCAGGGCAAGGCGCTGGACGTTTGGCAGGCGGCTGTGGATTCAGGTTCCGATACCCATGTTCACGGCGGGGCCAATGCCGAGATGCTGAAGGGTTCCGAGCTGGTGGTGATCACGGCGGGCGTGCCGCGCAAGCCCGGCCAGTCGCGTCAGGATGTATTGAGTACCAACCTGCCAATCCTCGACAGCATCATGGCGGACATCAAACACCACGCGCCGACAGCGACGGTGCTGGTGGTGTCCAACCCGGTCGATGTGCTCACCTATCGCGCCTGGAGCGTCAGCGGGCAGGGGCGCGACAAGGTGTTTGGGCAGGCGGGGGTGCTGGATACCGCGCGCATGAAGTGTTTTATCGCTGAGCAAACTGGGTTTTCTGCACGGGATATCACGGCGCTGGTGTTGGGCGGGCATGGCGACAGCATGGTGCCGCTGATGCGCTACTGCCAGATTGGCTCGGTGCCGTTGTCGCACTTCTTGTCCGATGAGCAGATCGAGCAGATTGTCGAACGCACACGTAAGGGCGGCGGCGAGATTCTGGGGTTGAAGAAGATGGGGAGCGCCTGCGATGCACCGGGCGTGGCCATTGCGCAGATGGTCGATGCGATCGCCAATGGGCGGAACCGTATTTTGCCGGCGGTGGCGATTCTTGAGGGCGAGTATGGGCGAACGGATATCGCCATGGGTGTGCCCTGCGTACTGGCAGAGAAGGGGCTTGAGCGGATTATCGAGTTGCCGCTGGATGCGCAGGAACAGGCGATGTTCGACCACTCGGCAGACCAGGTGGCGCGGGATATTGCAGAGATGAAGGCGTTGTAGGGCTTGAAGCGTCATGCATCGGGTGTGGCGGCTCGGGCAGTGGGGGAACATTTTGCCTCCGTACCTGTCACACCCGTTCATTGGGATTCAGACCCACCATTACCAAGGAGAGGTAGGCATGGCTTTCGACGCTTTTATCCAAATCGACGACATCGCTGGCGAAGCGCTGGATGAGCAGTACACCAACTGGATCGAGATCAACGGCTATAACTTCGGTGTCAATCAAAGCACGTCCGCTACCGCAAGCTCTTCCGGCGGTGCAACGTCGGGGCGTACCACCTTGACCAACTTTACGTTCACCAAGTTTCTCGACAGCGCGAGCTGCAAGCTGCTGGAAGCCAGCTGCTCGGGCCAGCATCTCAAGGAAGTAAAACTTGCGCTTTGCCGGGCAGGCACCGACAAACTCAAATATTACGAGATCGTGCTGGAAGAGGTCATCATCGCCGACTACTCGCAGAATGCAAGCTCGGGCGTTCCCATCGAAATCGTCCAGTTGAACTATGGGCGTATCAAGACCACCTATACCCGCCAGAAACGTTCCGACGGCAGCGGTGGCGGGAATGTCGCCGGCGGTTGGGACCGGATCAACAACAAGAAGTACGCGTGAGGTAGGGCCATGTCCGAAGCACGCAGCTTCATCAACCCCAGAACCCAGTCTTATCAGTCGCTTAAAGCCAGCACACCGTTGTCGGGGTATGCCAAGAGCAAGTTCGATGTGTTGAATGCCCACATTGCCAACAGCGTGGTCATGGCCGGGGAGTTGGTCATCCTGGGTGACGCTGGTACTCCTTCCTGCACCAGCCACGAAGCATTACTGATGGCCAAAGCTGTCGAGGTGCATGCTGGCCTGCTAACTAGCGGCGTAGACGCGGATGATTTTTTTCTCGAGCACTTCGACTTGCTGCAGAGCTTGCTGGCTAACGCCTCGATTGGGGCGGGCGCCGCTAGCGAGGGCTGGAGCAAGCACCTGACCAATATCAAGACCACCCTTGTAGAAATCGAGAAACTGCACCGCGACTACCTCAGTTCTGGCACTCTCGCTGCCCGTGATGCCTTCTACGCCAAGCGCTCTGCACTTTTCATGAAGCTTGAAAAGCAATTGGGCAACGTTGCTGCGTATGGTTCTGGTTTACGCCGTCAGGGCAAGATCAAGCAGGCATTGGGCATCTCGACCCGCAGTTATCTGCATACCGGCGAGATTTCCGGTTATGCCGAAAAGGTATCTGGCGTTGCCAGGGCGTCGAACTTGGTGAAAAGGGGCACTTATATCGGTACTGCGCTGGATGTGGCGTCCACCGGCCTCTCAATTCATAAGGCCTGCACCACGGGCCGGGAGGATCAGTGTCGGCGCGCCAAGTATGTCGAAACCTCGACGTTGATGGGTAGCCTGGCGGGCGGCAGCGCCGGGGGCTATTTGGGGGGTATGGCAGGCACCGGTATTTGTGCCGTCGTTCTGGGGGTCACTACAGGCGGCCCCGGTGCACTTGTTTGTGCTGTCGTCGGAGGAGCAGTGGGCGGTAAAGTCCTCGGAGATGCCGGGGGCAAGGGGGGCGAGATATTTGGTGACTTTTTGTATGGCGAGGTATCGGAGTGAATGAAGTTGAGCCTGGGCTAATTGCGATTCTGATTCTTGCACCCATGATGCTGGCGATGGTCGTACAGTGTTTCATCGCACATAAATACACTGAGTACTACGAGTCGTTGCTAACGCGCTGTAGCTTCGTGACCGGCAATAAAATCACGTTTCAACATGCAGGCCTTCTGGGCAAGGTTATGCGTACGGGTTTGATCTCCATGGTGCTGGCTATACCGAGCCTCTTCGTGCGCAGGGGGTTGATTGACTTCGATGAAGTCAAACGTTTCCCCTCAAGCATGAGACGACTGCTGGTGAGTCTGTTGGTCATTCACATCCTGTTGGCAACCGCGCTGATTATTTTCACTTACGCGTAGCCTGGCCGCTCCTGCATGGGGCGCGGTCAGGCCTGTCGGTTTTGCACGAGCCGTGCAGCCCTCAGCGCTGATAAGCCTTGCCAAAATGCCGTTCCAGCCGCGCCTGCAGCAGTTCCAGCAGTATCGACAGCACCCAGTAGATCACGGCGGCGGTGGTCAGCATTTCCAGGTAGCGATAGCTCGAACGCCCATACGACTGCGCCAGAAACATCACCTCCCAAACCCCCATCACGGAAATCAGCGACGAGTCCTTGAGCATCGAAATGAACTGGTTGGCGGTGGGCGGAATGATCACCCGCATGGCCTGGGGCAGGATGATGTGGCAGAAGATCTGCGGCGTGCGCATGCCCAGTGCCAATGCTGCTTCACGTTGCCCGCGGGCCACGCCGAGGATGCCAGCGCGGAAGATCTCGCTCAGGTAGGCGCCGTAGTTCAGCGACAAGGCAATGATGCCGGCGCTGATGGCGCCGGGTACCAGGCCCACCTGCGGCAGCCCAAGGTAGATCAGCAGAATCTGGATCAGCAGCGGTGTGCCACGGAAGAACGAGGTGTAGAAGCTGGCCACACCCACCAGCACCGCGCTGTTGGATAACCGTGCCAGCGCGGCGGCAAAGCCGAGCAGCACGGATACCACCATCGAGCACAGGCACAGGAACAGGGTCAGTGCGGCGCCTTGCAGAAAACCATTGGGCCCCAGCTTGAAACCGGCCAGGTTGGGAAACTTCTCCAGAATGATGGCGAACTTCAGGTCAAAGCTGAGGAAGAAGGCGACAAACAGCCCGAACAGCGCCAGCCAGGTCAGCAGTAACCGGGTGCGAAAGCCGAACAGGCCGGCGCCCGCAGGCTTTGCCACGGGCTTGGGGGAGGGAGGGAAGGTGCTCATTTGCTGATGTCGGCGCCAATCCATTTCTGCGACAGCTTGGCCAGGGTGCCATCAGCCTTCAGCTCGGCGAACACCTGGCGTACCTTGGCATCCCACTCGGGGTCGCCTTTTTCGATGGCCACTGCGTTGGGCTCTTCATACAGCGGCGCGCCGGCCAGCTTGAAGCGCTTGTCCTGCTGCAGGCGCGGCTGCGCGGTCACCAGGTTGGTAATGATGGCGTCCAGGCGCACGCCAGTGCCCAGGCCCAAGTCCTGGAAGGCGACGTTTTCAGTGTCGTAGGGCGCAGCCTGCACGAAGTCGAACGGGTAATCGATCTTCTGGTCTTCCTTGCCTTCAATGACCAGGTTCTTGTTCAGGTAGCTTTCGTAGCTCGATGCACTGATCGAACCCACCTTACGGCCTTCCAGGTCTTTGGCACCATGGATGCGCTCATCCGAGGCATTGACCACGATCACGGCGGGCGATGCGTAATACTCCACGGGGAAGTCGAACACCTCGGCGCGCGCCTTGCTCGGGGTCATCGAGCAAATGCAGATGTCGTAGCGCCCGCTCCAGCGGCCAGCGGCAATCACGTCCCAGGACGGTGTTTCCAGGCGCAGTTTGACGCCGAGCTTGTCGGCCACTGCCTTGGCCACGTCCACGTCGTAACCGTCGAGCTGGTTATGGTCATTGAGGAAGGAAAACGGCGGGTAGCTTTCCATCAGCACGTTGACCATTTCCTTGCGCGATTCAACCCGCTCCAACGTGGCGCCAGCAAAGGCTTGGGTGGCAGTTGCGAGCAGTACAAGGCCCGCACCCAGCAGAGAAGAAAATCGCATGTACATACCTGATATGTTGGGCAAATGGGTGATAGGGTATTTAATAGTTATAACCCTAATCCCCATAATGAATTTTATTCATAAGAACCTTCAGAGAAGTTATATGGCAGAGCGAACGATGGTAATTCTGGACGGTGGCATGGGCCGAGAGCTGCAGCGCAGCGGTGCACCGTTTCGCCAGCCCGAGTGGTCGGCGCTGGCGCTGAGCGAGGCGCCGGAGGCGGTCGTGGGCGTGCATGCAGCCTTCATCGATGCGGGTGCGCAGGTCATCACCAGCAACAGCTATGCAGTAGTGCCGTTCCACATCGGTGAAGAACGCTTTGCCGCCGAAGGGCGACAGCTGGCCCATATCGCAGGCCAGCTCGCGCGGCACGCGGCAGATAGCGGCGCGCACCCGGTCAGGGTGGCAGGTTCGCTGCCGCCGCTGTTCGGGTCCTACCGGCCCGACCTGTTCCAGCCCGAGCGTGTGGCAGAGGTGCTGTCCCCGCTGCTCCAGGGCCTGGCCCCGCATGTCGACCTGTGGCTGGCCGAAACCCAGAGTTCCGTGGCCGAAGTGCGGGCCATACATAGCCATTTGCCGGCAGACGGCAGGCCGTTCTGGGTGTCCTTCACCCTGCAGGACGAGGACGTCGACGACGTTCCGCGCCTGCGCTCCGGTGAACCGGTGGCCGAAGCCATCGAGGCCGCAGCCAGCCTGGGGGTGGCTGCGGTGTTGTTCAACTGCAGCCAGCCGGAGGTGATCGGCACCGCCATTGATGTCGCGCGCTCGGTCATCGAGCGACACAACGCCGAGATTGCCATCGGCGCCTATGCCAACGCCTTCCCGCCGCAGCCCAAAGAAGCCACTGCCAACGATGGCCTGGACGAACTGCGCGAAGACCTCGATCCGCCGGGTTACCTGGCATGGGCCAAGGACTGGCGTGCGCGTGGTGCCAGCATGGTCGGCGGTTGTTGTGGCATCGGCCCGGAGCACATCGCCGAGCTGAAGCGCAACCTCGCCTAAGCGCCTACGTGGCCGGGCGGCTTTTTCAGCGCCCGGCCCGCAGCCATTAAAAAAAACGCCACTCAGACCCGGATTCCATCGTTTTTCAGGCCCCCGCCATCTCCCTATAGTCCGCTGAAGGCCGATGCTGCATCGGTGTACACAACTCAGCTGGGCGGGAACCGGATATGAACAACAACGAAAAATTCGAGGGCAATGCTGCGGCCGGTGTTGGGACGCGGGTCGTGTGGAGCGGGGAGCAGGTGCAGCACCCGTACAACGCCACGCAGACCCCGATCGTGGTCAGCGCCGCTTATGGCTACAACGATATCGATGCCTGGTACGACGTGGCGCAGGGCAAGCAGCCTGGCTTCATTTACAGCCGCATGAGCAACCCCACGGTCGCCACGCTGGAAGCAAAACTGGCCGAACTGGAGCAAGCCGAGTCGGCAGTCGCGTTCAGCAGCGGCATGGCGGCCATCAGTGCCGTGCTGCACACCTTCCTGTCCAACGGCAAACGCGTGGTGTCGACCCGCGACAGCTATGGCGGCACCAACAAGATCTTCGAAGAGTTCCTGCCGCGCATGGGCGTGCAAGTGTGCCTGTGCGATACCTTGGACACTGAAGCGCTGGAGCGCGAGATTGCCGCCGGTTGCGACCTGCTGTACCTGGAAACGCCCACCAATCCGACGCTGAAGGTGCTGGACATTCGTCGGCTGAGCGCCGCTGCGCACAAGGTGGGGGCGCTGGTGGTGGCCGACAACACCTTTGCCACGCCACTGAACCAGAACCCGCTGGCGCTGGGCGTGGATGTGGTGGTGCACAGCGCGACCAAGTTTCTGTCCGGGCATGGTGACGTGTTGGGTGGTGTTGTCTGCGGCGCGGAGGCGTTGATGGCCCAAGTGCGTCACTACCGGGAAATCAACGGTGCGGCGCTGGACCCGTTCTCAGCCTACCTGATCATCCGCGGTATCAAGACCCTGGCAGTGCGCCTGCGCCAGCAGCAAGCCAGTGCCATGGCGCTGGCCCTTTACCTGAGCACCGAGCCGCTGGTCGAGGCGGTGAACTACCCAGGTTTGCCGGCGCATGCCGGGCATGCCATTGCCAAGGCGCAAATGCGCGGTTTTGGCGCCATTGTCAGCTTCGTGCTGAAGGGCGGCATGCCAACCGTGGCTCGTTTGCTACCGCAACTGAAGTATGCCCATCGGGCCGGCAACCTCGGCGCGGTAGAAACCATCTATGGCCCGGCGCGCACGACCAGCCATGTCGAGAACACGTTGGAAGAGCGTCTGGCGCTGGGCATTTCCGAAGGGCTGGTGCGCATTTCAGTGGGTATCGAGGAAACCGATGACCTGCTGGCGGACCTGGCACAGGCCTGTGCATCGGTGCGTCAGGAACTGGCCGCAGCAAAGGAATTGCACACTGACGCGTATGCCTGCCAGAGCCAGGTGCAGGCCTGAGGCTGGCGCGTAGCACTCACCCATGCGGTGGGTGCCACTTCATGAAGTCGAACAAAAACAATATGCAAGGCAACTCGATTCGCTCTGCCAAGACGAGGTCGTTGCTACGTCCTTGCCCGCCAACTTTCATGAGTAACCCACAATGTCCGTGCAAACAACCACAACTAGAAATGCCTCGGCGCATACCTTCAAGCAGGATATGCAAACCCGCCACATCGTCATGCTGGCACTGGGCGGTGTGATAGGCACCGGCCTGTTTCTCACCTCGGGCTACACCGTTAACCAGGCCGGCCCATTGGGCGCGGTCATCGCCTACATACTCGGCGCAATCATGGTGTACCTGGTCATGATGTGCCTGGGCGAACTGGCGGTACACATGCCGGAAGTCGGCTCGTTCAGCAGTTATGCCACGCGTTACCTCGGCCCGGGCACCGGTTACATGGTGGCCTGGATGTACTGGCTGACCTGGACGGTGGCCATCGGCTCCGAATTCACCGCCGCGGGCATCCTGATGGTGCGCTGGTTCCCCGACACGCCGGTATGGATGTGGAGTGCGCTGTTCGGTGCCGCGGTGTTCATCAGCAATATCATTTCGGTGCGATCGTTCGCCGAAACCGAATTCTGGTTGTCGCTGGTCAAGGTGTTGGCCGTCATTGCCTTTCTGGTGGTGGGCGGCGGGGCCATTCTGGGTGGCTTCGAGATCCAGCAGGCGCACAGTGCAGGGCTGGGCAATTTCACCCGTGAAGGGTTGTTCCCCACCGGTTTCTGGTCAATTGCCATGACCCTGCTGGCAGTGGCCTTCGCGTTCTCGGGTACCGAGCTGATCGGCATCGCTGCCGGTGAAACCAAAGACCCGGAAAAGAACGTGCCCAAAGCCATTCGCACCACGGTCCTGCGCCTGGCGCTGTTCTTCATCGGCACCATCTTTGTACTGGCCACCTTGCTGCCGCGTGAACAGGCCGGGGTTATTGAAAGCCCGTTCGTGATGGTCTTTGCGATGATTGGTATCCCGTATGCGGCTGATATCATGAACTTCGTCATCATCACCGCGCTGCTGTCTGCCGCCAACTCGGGCCTCTACGCCGCTTCGCGCATGCTCTGGACCCTTAGCGACCAAGGCAACATGCCCCGCCGTTACGCCACGCTGTCGCGCCGCGGCACCCCCTTCAATGCGATCGTGCTGAGCATGGCTGGCGGCATGGCTTCGCTGTTGAGCAGTGTGTTCGCCCCCGACACTATCTACCTGGCGCTGGTGTCGATTTCAGGGTTGGCCGTGGTGGTGGTGTGGATCAGCATCGCGGCCAGCCAGATCGCATTCCGCCGTCATTACATCGCCAGCGGCGGCAAGCTCGAGGACCTCAAGTTCCGGGTGCGTGGCTACCCGTTCGTACCACTGGGGGCCATTTTCTGCTGCGTACTGGCCTGCGTCGGCATTGCCTTCGACCCTGCTCAGCGTGTTGCCTTGTACTTCGGCTTGCCCTTCATTGCCTGGTGCTACCTGGCCTATTGGCTGACGTGCAAGTATCGCAGCCGCCGTACGGGCCCGGTGGAAATTGTCGCCCCAGGTTCCGAGGCCGCCTGAGCAGGTGATACTAGGCCACCGGAACCTAGCCACGAGAAGCCGCCGATGACTCAGAAAACCCTGCCCCCCCTGAACTGGCTGAGAGCCTTCGAAGTGTCGGCGCGTTACTTGAACTTCACCCATGCGGCAGAAGAGCTGCACCTTACCCAAGGGGCCGTGAGCCAGCAGATTCGCCACCTGGAAAGCCAATTGGGTGTGGCGCTGTTCAAGCGCCTGCCGCGCGGGTTGGGGCTGACCGAAGAAGGGCAGTCCTACCTGCCGGTGGTGCAGGACGCCATCAGCCGCCTTGCCGTCGGCACCAATGAAATCTTCGGGCAACGCCAGCGTCGGCCCCTGAAGGTGCGGGGCAGCCTGTCGTTCCTGCACTTCTGGCTGGCCCCGCGGCTGGCCGACTTTCGGCGTTCGCACCCGCAGGTGGACATCCGCTACATCAGCAACCTGTGGGTCAAGGAGCTGGATGCCGAAGATGATCTGGAAATCCGCTGGGGCAGCGGGCAGTGGCCCGGGGTGGAGGCGCAGCGCCTGACCCGCGACGTGCTGGTGCCGGTGTGCGCACCCGCGCTGCTGGCCGGTTGCCCGCTGCGCGATCCGCGCGACCTGGCGCGTGTGCCGTTGCTGCATGTGCTGGGTTACGAGGAGGGGTGGGGCTACTGGCTGGAGCGGGTCGGTGCCGATCAGGTCGATTCTTCCAGCGGCCTGCAGTTCGACACGCTGGTGTCGACCCTGCGCATGGCTGAGCTGGGGCTGGGGGTGGCGCTGGCACGCTCGTCGCTGGTAGAGGACCTGCTGCAGGAGGGACGGCTGGTCGCTCCTTTTACCCAGCGTATCGAGGCAAGCGAGTCGTTTTTCCTGGTACGCGGCCTGGGTGAAGCGTTGTCCCCGGATGCCCAGGCGTTCAGCCATTGGCTGGTGGCCATGGCGCATCGTTAACTTATGTAGCTATCTGGAGCACCGATGCAGTACACATCCACGCGCGGCAACGAGACACGGGTCGATTTCCGCACGGCATTGCTTTCTGGCCTGGCCGACGATGGCGGGCTTTATGTGCCCACCTCGGTGCCGGTGTTCAGCCCACAGGAAATTGCCAGCTGGTCGTGGTTGCCCTTCGACGAACTGGCCTGGCGGGTAATGGCACCGTTTGTCGGCGATACCCTCGACGAGCCTACGCTCAGGGCGCTGGTCAGCGACAGCTATCGCGGGTTCCGCCACCGCGGCATTGCGCCGTTGCAGCAGCTTGGCCATAACGAATGGATCCTGCAGCTTTTCCATGGGCCTACCCGGTCCTCCAAGGACTTTGCCGCGCAGTTGCAGGCGCGCTTTATCCGGCACTTTCTGGGTGCGGAGTGCGAGCGGGTCATGCTGGTCGGTGCCAGCAACGGCGATACCGCAGTAGCGGCTATCGAAGCGTTGCGGCATTGCCCAGCAGCAGGCTTGCTGGCGCTATACCCCAGCGCAGGCACGCCCGCCGACCGCGCGGCAGTGATGCGTAGCGCCGCGTCCGACAGTGTGAGCTGCGTGGCCGTGGATGGCAGCTTTGACGATTGCCAGTCGCTGGTGTCGGCGCTGCTGCGTGACTGGCCATGCCCCGGGCTGATTCCGGTCAGCTTCAACTCCACCAACTGGGTCGGCGTGCTGGCGCAGATCGTGTTCTATTTCCACGCGGCGCTGCAGCTCGGTGGCGGGATACGCCCGGTCGGGTTCAGCATCCCCACGGCCAGTTTTGCCGAGATTTACGCGGGGTTCCTTGCCCAGAAAATGGGCTTGCCGATCAACCAGATCATCGTCTCCACCAACCGCAACGATGCCTTGCATCGGTTCATCCACTGCAACCGCTACAGCCGTGGTTCACCCAGCCAGACCTTGTCACCGGTCATGGACTTTTCGCTGTTCTCCAACCTGGAGCGCTTCGTCTGGGAACTGTATGACCGCGATGGTGGGGCGACCCGGGCGCTGATGGAGCACTTCGAGGCGTGTGGCGAGCTGAGCATCGGCAACCGCCAGTGGTTGCATGCGCGCATGCTGTTCGACTCCTATGCCGTGGACGACGTGCTGATTCGCGAAGAAATTGTCACGCTGTTCCACGAAACGGGCAGCGCAGTAGACCCCCATGCCGCAACCGGGGTATTCGCCGGGCGCCTGCACCGGCGCAACATCGGTGCGCCCATCGTCACGCTGGGGCAGTTTGCCCCCGAAAAGTCTGCCGGGCTGCTGGCGGAGCTGGGGGCCTGGCACGGTGAGGTGCCCGCCGGCGCGGTCGGCACAGCGGGCGATGGGCCGCTGTTGGCACCTGACGATCTGGCCGGTGTTCATGCCTTGTTGGCCCGGTTGCAGGCTGGGCGATGAAGCGCATCCTCGACCCCCTGGACGAGCGCATTCTCGCCGAGCTCACCGCCAATGCGCGTATCGCCCACGCCGAGTTGGGGTTGAAGGTGAACCTGTCGCGCAATGCGGTACGCCAGCGCATCGAGCGCCTGGAGCGCGACGGCGCCATTCAGGGTTATACCCTGCGCATCGGTGAGGGCAGGCGGCCGGCGTCGTTGATCAACGCGGTGATCTTCGTCTACCGCTATGACCGCATGCGCGGTGAGGCGGTACTCGATGCGCTGCGCCAGATCCCCGAGGTGATCCAGTGTGAAGTGCTCAGCGGCGAGTTCGACCTGATGTTACGCGTCGAGGCCTCCAGCCCGGAGCGGGTGCACCATGTGTGGAAGGAAATCGCTGCCATGCCCGGGGTGGAGAACACGGTGACTTCGTTCGTCCTGGCCGCGGTGGTCTGAACCGCGTCTTTGCATTGGCTAGCACAACGCCGCCTGGGTTCGCGCCCAGGCGGCGTTGTGCGTTCTGCCCTGGCGCAAGCGTGCGTTTTGCACTGGCCAGATTGGCCAATAAATACAGCGGATTGCCATATTCAACTGGCAGTGCTCGGCTCTTACGCTTGTCCTCATCGACCCACTGCCTGGACAGGACAGCAAACCATGACCGAATACAAAATTGCACTCGTTGGCTTTGGTGGCGTTAACCGCGCGCTTGCCCAACTGATCGCCGAACGCAATGCGCGCTGGCAGCAAGAGTTGGGCTTTGGCCTGAAAATCGTTGGTGTCACCGACTTGTTCCTGGGGTCGGTGATCGACCGCGACGGCCTGGATGCGGCCATGCTGGCCGCACTGCCGGCCCAGAAGGGCGCACTGGCGCAACTCCCTCAAGGTTCGGCCGAGGCGTTCAATGAGGCGGTGATCAAGCAATCAGGCGCCGACATCATCGCCGAGGCCACATTCACCAACCCCAAGGATGGTGAGCCGGCAGCAACCTTCTGCCGCTGGGCGCTGGAGGCGGGCAAGCACGTGGTGACCACCAACAAGGGGCCGATTGCCTTGCATGCCCAGGCGCTCAAGGCTTTGGCCAAGGCCAACGATGTGTCGTTCGAATATGAAGGCGCCGTGATGAGCGGCACGCCGGTACTGCGCATGGCGCGCCAGACCCTGGCGGGCGCCGGCCTGGTGGGTTTCGAGGGCATTCTCAACGGGACTTCGAACTATGTGCTCACGCGCATGGAGGAAGGGCTTGGCTTCAACGAGGCGGTGGCCCAGGCACAAGCGCTTGGCTTTGCCGAGGCTGACCCGACCGCCGATGTGGAAGGCCATGACGTACGCCTGAAGGTGGTGATCCTCGCCAATGAGTTGCTCGGCGCCTGTCTGCAGGTGGGTGATGTGGCCTGCAGCGGTATCAGTGCCATCGACAGCGCCGCTATCGAGCAAGCACGGGCGGCGGGCGAGCGCTGGAAGCTGATCGGCAGTGCCCGCCGTGAAGCCGATGGTTCGGTGCGAGCCAGCGTCGAAGCGATGCTGTTGCCTGGCCATCACCCCCTGGCGGGTATTTCAGGCGCCACCAATGCGCTGGCGTTCGACACCGAGTTGCTGGGGGCTGTAACCGTGTCCGGCCCGGGGGCGGGGCGCATCGAAACGGCTTTTGCCCTGCTGTCGGACATTGTCGCCATTCACGCGGCCGGCCATTCGGCCTGAGGAGCAACGTTCATGAGCCTGACTTCCGTATCGCGGGCGCTTGTTCAGCAACCCGCCTTGATCGATGTGTACAACCCCTTCGATGGCAGCCTGGTTGGCAGCGTCGACAACCTCGGCGCAGAAGCGGTGCCTGCATTGCTCGCCCGTGCCCGTCAGGGTGTGCGTGAAAGCGCGGCGCTGCCCCGGCACCGCCGGGCGCACATTCTTGAACACGCCGCTCAGCTCATTGAACGGGATGCGGCAGACTTTGCCGGCCTGATCGTCGATGAAGCGGGCAAGACCCTGCGCCAGGCCGAAAAAGAGGTCAAACGCTGCATCAACACGCTCAAGCTGTCTGCCGAAGAGGCGCGGCGCAACGCCGGTGAGGTGGTGCCTTTCGATGCCTATGAAGGCTCCGAGTCGCGTCAGGGCTGGTTCACCCGCGAGCCGTTGGGGTTGATCCTGGCCATTACCCCGTACAACGACCCGCTTAACCTGGTGGCGCACAAGCTGGGGCCAGCACTTGCAGGGGGCAATGCGGTCATTCTGAAACCCTCGGAACTGGCCCCTCTTTCTGCCCTGAAACTGGTGCAGTACCTGGTTGATGCAGGGCTGCCGGAGGCCGTCGTTACCGTAGCCACGGGGAGCGCCGAACTGGGCAAGGCGCTGGTGGCTGTGCGTGAGGTGCGCATGGTTTCCTTTACGGGCGGTTTCGCGACGGGCGAACAGATTGCGCACGGGGCTGGCTTGAAAAAGCTTGCCATGGACCTTGGCGGCAATGCCCCGGTGCTGGTGCTCAAGGACTGCGACCTTGAGGCCACGGTCGAGTCGTGTGTGTCGGGCGCGTTCTGGGCGGCCGGGCAGAACTGCATCGGCACCCAGCGCATTCTCGTAGATGCCTCGATCTATGAGGCGTTCCGCGAACGCTTCGTGGCATTGACCCAGGCGATGGTCTGGGGCGATCCGGGCCGGCGCGAAACGGATATGGGGCCGATGATCACCGAAGCGGCTGCCCGACAGATCGAAGAACGCGTCAACCAGGCGCTTGAGGGCGGTGCCCGCCTGCTCTGCGGCCACCAGCGACAGGGGGCGGTCTATGCGCCGACAGTGCTCGAAAGCGTTGACCCCGTCAGCCGGCTGTGGCTTGAGGAGGTTTTTGCGCCGGTGGTGATGCTGGCGCCCTTCGAGACTGTCGAGCAGGCGATAGCGCTGGCCAATGCCCCGGAGTACAGCTTGCATGCCGGTGTGTTCACCCGCGACCTGTCGCTGGCGTTGAGCCTGGCCCGGCGTATCGAGGCCGGCGGTGTAATGATCAACGACTCTTCCGACTACCGCTTCGATGCCATGCCATTTGGTGGCGCCAAGTATGGGAGTCTTGGGCGTGAGGGGGTGCGGTTCGCCTACGAGGACATGACCCAACCCAAAGTCGTCTGTTTCAACCAGATGGGTTGAGGGGGAGGGTACCTCGATGATCACTCGCTACGGATCAAGCGCGCGGATGTCACTGGCGGTCAGTTACAGGGGCCTGTTCGAAACGGCAGGCATCGTGGCCGATGACCTGCAACAGGATGTGCAGGGGCAGTTGCGTCAGGCGCTGAGCGTGATCGACGGCCTGATGGTGCAGGCCAACGTCGGCAAGGCGCAGCTGACGCGGGTTCAGATGTGGCTGGCCGACTACCGCCACTTCGACCTGGTCAACGAAGTCTACGACGCCTGGTTGCAAGGCTGTGCAAAACCGGTGCGGGCCTGCGTGGGCGCCGACCTGGGGGATGGCTACCTGGTAGAGGTGCAGGTGTTCGCTGTGTGCCCCGAATAGTCTTTTTCTCTATGACGAGTGCCACGGGTCAGCGCACAAACCGTGGTACCGCCCGTACATAGATCAGTTCACTCACCAGCTCTACCAAGGTTTGTGTGATCACCGCCGCTGCCGCCAACCCGCGCATCTCTTCTGGCAACGCCAGCGCCAGCGGCAGCACCACCAGTGAGTTGCGCGTGGCTGCGCTGAAGGTCACCGAGCGTGCCTCGCTGGCAGGCAGGCGCAGCAGGCGCGCACAGATAAAGCCGAGCACCGGCGCCAGCAGCATGAAGCCGATGTATACCGGAACCACCGGCAGCAAACGGTCGAAATCACGCAGTACCACGACAATCTGCGAAGCGATCACCACCATCAGCACCAAGGCCATGGCCGGCACCGGCAACCACGCCCAGGCGTCGTTCCAGGTCGCGACGGCGCGCGAGCGCCGGGCACCGGCGCTGGTGAGTACCGCGAGGGCCATCGGCACCACGATCAACAGCACGAAAGCTTCCATGAACGGAGTGATGGAGATTGCCACCTGGCTGCTGCCACCCAGCATCAGGGCCAGGTACACCGGCAGCAGCACCAGTTGCGCCAGCAATAACAGGGGGGTGGCGGCCAGGGTCAGGCGTGAGTCGCCTTTGCCAATGTGGGTGAACACCACCACGTAGTCGATGCAGGGCGTAAGCAGCACCAGCAAGGCCCCGACGAGGATCGCCGGGTGTTCCACCAGCCCGCGGGTGATGGCCCAGACAAGCAGCGGAACGAGAATGAAATTGGCCAGTAGCAGGGCCGTGATGAAACGGCGGTTACCCAGGCCCTGGCGCAGGTCGAGGAAGGGTATTTGCAGGAACATCGCGTACATCAGCACGGCGATGGCGGGGGTGATCAGGGCTTCAAGCTGGCGCGCAGTGTCGCTGGCCAGCAGGCCGAAAACGATCGCGGCCAGTACGGCGGCGAAGTAGATGGGGATCTGCCGGGTTTCGAGTTGCTCTCTGGTCAAGGTGTGGCCTGTGGTTGGTGGTGTCAAACAGGGTAATACGTGATGGCACGTGGCTGCTCGAAATCATTCCCTGTGGGAGCGGGCGTGCCCGCGAACACCGGCGCAGCCGGTGCCATCCACCGCGTAGCCTTCTTCGCGGGCACGCCCGCTCCCACAGGATGTGTATCAGGCCTGCGAACGTGTTTCATGGTCCGTTCACGAAAAAGCCCGGCACTGGGCCGGGCTCTTTCACTTCAGGCAAGCGCCAATCAGTTGCCGTAAACCGGCAGCTTCTTGCAGATGGCCTTGACCTTCTCACGGACGGCGTCGATCACCGCTTCGTTGTTCAGATCGGCCAGGATGTCGCAGATCCAGCTTGCCAGTTCCTTGCACTCGGCTTCCTTGAAACCGCGGGTGGTAACGGCTGGGGTGCCGAAACGCAGGCCCGAGGTGACGAATGGCGAACGCGGGTCGTTCGGTACCGAGTTCTTGTTGACGGTGATGAAGGCTTTGCCCAGGGCGGCGTCAGCATCCTTACCGGAGATTTCCTGCTTGATCAGCGACAGCAGGAACAGGTGGTTCTGGGTGCCACCGGAAACCACGTCGAAACCGCGCTCGATGAACACGCTGGCCATGGCCTGGGCGTTCTTCACGACCTGCTGCTGGTAAGCCTTGAACTCTGGCTGCAGGGCTTCCTTGAAGCAGATGGCCTTGGCCGCGATGACGTGCTCCAGCGGGCCGCCCTGTGCGCCCGGGAAGACGGCGGAGTTCAGCTTCTTCTCGATGTCGGCGTTGGCACGGGCCAGGATCAGGCCGCCGCGCGGGCCGCGCAGGGTCTTGTGGGTGGTGGTGGTGACCACGTCGGCGAACGGAACAGGGTTCGGGTACACGCCAGCGGCAACCAGGCCGGCAACGTGGGCCATGTCGACGAACAGGTAGGCACCGACCTTGTCGGCGATGGCGCGGAAGCGGGCGAAGTCCAGAACCTGCGAGTAGGCCGAGAAGCCGGCAACGATCATCTTCGGCTTGTGCTCGACAGCCAGGCGCTCGACTTCGTCGTAGTCGATCAGGCCATTGCCGTCGATGCCGTACTGGATGGCGTTGTACAGCTTGCCCGAGGAGCTTACCGAAGCACCGTGGGTCAGGTGGCCACCGTGTGCCAGGCTCATGCCCAGGATGGTGTCACCGGCCGACAGCAGGGCCAGGTAGACGGCAGCGTTGGCCTGGGAGCCAGCGTGCGGCTGTACGTTGGCGTAGTCGGCGCCGAACAGCTCCTTGGCACGGTCGATGGCCAGTTGCTCGACGACGTCGACGTACTCGCAACCGCCGTAGTAGCGCTTGCCTGGGTAGCCTTCGGCGTACTTGTTGGTCAGGACCGAGCCCTGAGCTTCCATGACTGCCGGGCTGGTGTAGTTTTCCGAAGCGATCAGCTCGATATGCTCTTCCTGGCGCAGAGCTTCTTGCTGCATGGCTTCGAAGAGCTCGGCGTCGTACTTGGCAATGGTCAAATCACGGCTGAACATGGCGGTCCTCAAGGATCGGGGTAATTTGGGTGTGCATTCTAACCGATTGATTCGCGGCTGGCATATGAAGTGGCATCAAGTCGCGGACCAATGGGCTTCATCTTGCATCCCGCGCCGTTTCTGGGCTTGGCGGGGGCGGGAGTTGACTCGCAGGTCCGCTTTTTTATGCAGAATTCAGTCGCGGCACCGTACTTGTAGGAGCGGGTTTACCCGCGAAGAAGGCGGCGCGGTGGATGGCACCGGCTTCGCCGGTGTTCGCGGGTAAACCCGCTCCTACGGGGGGGCTTGTGAACAGGCAGCGTGCGGGTCAATGGAACATGAACAAGGTCTCGTTGGAGAATTGCGCCTCGAACTGATGCGCCGGCATCGGCCGCCCGAACAGATAGCCCTGCACCTCGTCGCAACCATGCTCGCGCAGAAACTCTAGCTGTTCGTGGGTTTCCACGCCCTCGGCGATGACTGCCAGGTTGAGGCTGTGGGCCATGGCGATGATCGCCCGGGCAATCTGCGCGTCCTGCTCGCCTTCGGGCAGGCCGTCGACGAAGGTACGGTCGATCTTCAGGACGTCGATGGGGAACTGCTTGAGGTAGTTGAGCGACGAGTAGCCGGTGCCGAAGTCGTCTACCGCAATGCTCAGGCCAAGGTTTTTCAGGCTGGCAAGAATCTGCAGCGCCTCGTTTACCTCGCGCATCAGGATACTTTCGGTCAACTCCAGTTCCAGGCATGCCGGCGGTAGTCCGCTTTCTTCCAGGATGTTAGCAATCCGCGTGCCCAGTTGGCCGTCGGAGAACTGCCGCGCCGAAATATTCACCGACACCTTTGGCACCCGCACCTTGGCCTTGTGCCAGGCCTTGAGCTGGCGGCTGGCCTCGCGCAGCACCCAGTCGCCCACGTCCACCACCAGGCCCAGTTCCTCGATCACCGGGATGAAGTCGCCCGGCGGCACCAGGCCGCGGGTCGGGTGACGCCAGCGCAGCAGCGCTTCGGCGCCGGTCAGGCGCTTGCCGTCGCCGCTGAACTGCGGCTGGTAATAGAGGATGAACTCGTTCTGCTCCATGGCATGGCGCAGGTCGCTTTCCAGCTCCAGGCGCTCCAGGGCGCTGGCGTTCATTTCGGCCTGGTAGAACTGGAAGTTGTTCTTGCCGCGTTCCTTGGCGTGGTACATGGCGGTGTCGGCGTTCTTCATCAGCTGGCTCAGCTCACTGCCATCCTGCGGGCTGAGGGCGATGCCGATGCTGGCGGTGACGAAGAACTCGCGGTTTTCCAGTACGAACGGCCGCACCAGGCTGCCGAGGATGTTTTCGGCCACGTGGATGGCGCGGTTCAGGGCCATTTCACGGGTGGGGCGCGGCTGCAGCAGCAGGGTGAACTCGTCGCCGCCCATGCGTGCCACCGTGTCGTCGTCGTCCACGCAGGCCAGCAGGCGCAGGGCCATGTCCTTGAGCATGCGGTCGCCGGCCGCATGGCCGAGGGAGTCGTTGATCGGTTTGAAGCGGTCGAGGTCGAGGAACATCAGCACCACCCAGGCTTTCTGCCGCTCGGCCTGCTGCAGGGCGTTGTACAAACGGTCCTGGAACAGTGTGCGGTTGGGCAGGTGGGTAAGGGCGTCGTAGTAGGCCAGGCGGTGGATGCGCTGTTCGCTGGCCTTGCGCTCGCTGATGTCGGTGAAGAAGCATACGTAGCTGGCCAGGTCGCCTTCGTCGTCCAGTACCGCGGTGATGCCGACCCAGGCCGGGTAGTGGTCGCCGTCACGGCGCTTGAGCCACACCTCACCTTCCCAGCTGCCGCGCTGATGCAGTTGCTTGACCACATAGCGCAGGTGGCCTTCCTGCTGTTCGTCGACAGTGAGCATGCCCGGCAATTGGTCGAGCACTTCACTGACGGCGTAACCGCTCACGCGGCTGAACGCTTCGTTGGCCTGAACGATATAGCCGGCCGGGTCGGTGATGAGGATCGCCGACGTGGAGTGTTCGAATACGGTCGCGGCCATGCGCAGGTCTTTTTCGGCACGGCGTTGCTGGCTGATATCGCGGCCCACCCCGAGTACGCCTTCGAAGCGCTGGTCATCGTCCCACACCAGCACCAGGCGCAGCTCGATCGGGATCTTGCGGCCATCGGCGCGCAGGCAGTCGAACAGGAACAGTTGGGTGGGTAACTGGCTGCACAGTTGCGCCATCTGCGCCGGATCGACCATGGCCTTGCTGACGCGCTCCATCAGGCTGTAGATGCCGGTGAGCTGGGCCGGGTTGGCGACGATCGACTGCCAGCCGTTGGCGAAGATCCAGTCGGCCTGGTAGCCCAGCACGCTCTGTACCGAGGGGCTGACATAATTGAGCTTGAGCTGGTTGTCGGTGGAAAAGATCACGTCGCTGATGCTTTCGGCGAGCATGCGGTAGCGTTGCTCGCTGTCACGCAGCGACTGGCTGGCCTCGATCTGAACGGTCACATCCTTGCCCACACCGATGATGCGCGTAACCAGGCCTTCGGCGTTGCGGCTCAGCACCTGCTCGCGGATGTCGTAGCAGCGCCAGCTTCCGTCGCGGTGGCGGAAGCGCAGCTGGCAGTGCAGCGGTTGGTCATGACCGCTGTCGCGCTGTTGCCGGCGCAGTGCCTGGTAGTGTTCGGCGTCCTCAGGGTGCAACAGCAGCTCCCAGAAGCGGTCGCCCATCTGGGTCAGCTCGGTGCGGTCGTAGCCCAGAGTCTGGCCGAGGTGGCGGTTGCTGAAGATCATCCGTTGGCTGGGCACATCCTGCACATACAACTGGTCGGGTACGGTGCGTACCACGTCCGACCAGAAGCCTTCGCGTTCCAGTAGTGACAGCTCCACCTGTTTGCGGCTGGTGATATCGCTGATGCTGAGGATCACCGCCTGGTAATCACGACGCTGCAGCGGCAGGCGCGCCATCAGCCACAGGTGCAGCTCGGTGCCCTGCGGTGTCGGCAGGCGCACTTCCAGCTCCAGCAACGGGCGTTGTTCGATCAGTGCATCGATCAGTTGCATGCCAACGCTGTCTCGACTGTCGCCAGTGCCATCGATCAGCCGCTGCCAGGCACCTTCGTGGCAGTCGATGTTCAGCAGTTGGCGCGCCACTTGGTTGACCTCGGTGATCTTCAGCTCCAGCAGCAGCGAGCGGCGCAGGTTCGGGTCCAGCGCCAGGCTGTGCTTGAGCGCGGCCCGGTTACGCAGGTGGTAGCGATCGAGCTGGCCGGGCAGGCTGGACAGGTCGAGCACGCACAGGGCAACGCCAGTGCCTTCAAAAATTTCCTGATAACGCCGGCGGTCTTCCTGCAGCGCCCGCTGGCGGCGACGCATGTTGATCAGCGCCAGCACCGGCAGCAGGGCGCAGACCAGCACCAGCAGGCATTTGCCGAGCAGCGCCGGCAATAACGTTTGCCGGGCCAGTTTGGCGTCGAACAGACCGCGCAGCTGCCAGGTGCTGTTTTCGATGAACGCCAGCATCACGCTTTGCAGCGGTTCGTTGCTGGTGTTGGTTGCGGCGTGGCGCAGCAGCACCTCGCTGCTGCGGCTGTTTTCCAGCAGCCACAGTGGGTGGCCACTGCCCTCGAGGTGGAGGGTGAGCTCGCGGTAATAGTCCGGTGACAGGCGCAGTAGCCAGTAGCCGCGACCCTGTGCGGCATCCTGGTGCAGCAACAGGTACAGGATGTGGTTGTCGGCCGAATTGGTGAAGAAGTACGGGCGTCCCTGGCTCAGCGCGAGCAACTCATCAAACAATGTGCGGTCAGGGCTGCCGGCCAGGCTGTCGGCGCGCAGCTGCCCGGTGTTGTCCAGCCAGGCCACGCTCTGCAGGGCGGGGAGGCGCTCGCGCAGGGTGCCGATCAGACTGGGCAGGGCGGCAGGTCTTGGTGCATCAAGGTAGGGTTGTACCACGTTCACGGCCTGCTGCGCCTTGAGCGCCATGTTCAGGCTCAGGTGGTCGGCCAGTTCCGCGGAGGCGTCCAGGCTCTGTTTGCGCAAGTCGGCCTGGGTATGATTGAACTGGGCGAACAGCTGCCACAGCAACAGGCCCAGCAGGATCAGGGCCAGCAGCGCCAGCGCACCCTTGATCGACCCGCGCAGGAGAGTAGCGGGTGCTTGTGGTGCGGAACGCAATGACGACGGATGAGTAAGGTTGGTCAAGCGTTGATCCTGCGATTGGGCTGGCGATGGCAGGGAAGGATCGTACACGGTGCGTGCCGGCGCCGGGCTTGCGCACCGCGGTGGCGCACTATAAGGCCGGACACCCGAAACCGGCTAGCATGCCTCGGATTATGGCAAAGTGCCAGCCATGCTGACCGATGGTGGCTGCCCGGTGGTTCGGCAAGCCCCTGTAACCTGTGCGAGAATAGCGCCCGCTTCACATGACAACGCATCGGAGATGTTCGGTTTTGGTTACTCACTTTTCCTCCAATGGCCTCGATTCCGCCTGCGGGCGCAGCAGTCAGACCCTTGTCAGCACTGCCGTGACCGAGGACGTATCCTGCAAGTCTTGCCAGCGTTCGCTGGGCAAACCCGAGGCGGCCGCTGCCGCCAAAAGCAAGGCCCCATCGCTGGCTGAACTGCGCAAGACTGCCAAGGTGGCAGTAGAGCCGGCTGTTGCAGTACCGGCGGTCAAGCCGGGAGCCAAGGTGGTCAGCACTGCGCCTGCACCTGGCAAACCGGCCAAGGCGGCCGAGCAGCAACCTGCCCGCAGCGGCGCCTTCAGCGTGAAGTCCGCCTGGGCCGCGCGCCTGGCCGAGCAGGGCGACCGTTGCCGCCTGCCGCGGGGCAAGGCCAAACAGCGTCACGTCTGAGCCTCTTCGGCTGCTGTGCCGGTCCTTTCGCGGCTAAAGCCGCTCCTACAGGTACTGCATTGCCCTTGAAGGCAGTCAGATCCCTGTAGGAGCGGCTTTAGCCGCGAAGAGGCCAGGACAGGCAATAGATTCCCCCCAGGGATCACCCCGATCACACCCCACCATCGGCCCCTCCTATGCAACGCCGCGCGTTGGCGTAGAATGGTCGACTTTGTTCAATGACACCCCGTAAACACATCCCCCTGGCCACCGCGTGCCGGGGCGATCGGCGATGTCTTTACCTATCTGATTAGAGGGCTTGGTTTTGGCTCAATACGTCTACACCATGCATCGGCTGAGCAAGGTCGTGCCGCCGAAGCGGGAAATTCTCAAGAACATTTCCCTGTCGTTCTTCCCAGGCGCCAAAATTGGCGTACTTGGCCTGAACGGCGCCGGTAAATCGACCCTGCTGCGGATCATGGC
The DNA here is from genome assembly GCF_043106315.1 of Pseudomonas sp. FYR_5. NCBI lineage: Bacteria > Pseudomonadati > Pseudomonadota > Gammaproteobacteria > Pseudomonadales > Pseudomonadaceae > Pseudomonas > Pseudomonas sp. FYR_5. The sequence goes on from NZ_JBICMK010000014.1 coordinate 23,647, forward strand.
GGGCGTCGACAAGGAATTCGACGGCGAAGCCCGTCCGATGCCCGACATCAACGTGGGTTACCTGCCACAGGAACCGCAACTGGACCCAACCAAGACCGTGCGCGAAGTGGTCGAGGAAGCGGTCAGCGTCATCAAGGACGCTCAGGCCCGCCTGGACGAGGTCTACGCTGCCTACGCCGAGCCGGATGCCGACTTCGACAAGCTGGCCGCCGAGCAGGCCAAGCTGGAAGCCATCCTGCAGGCCGCTGATGGCCACAACCTGGAGCGCCAGCTGGACGTCGCTGCCGACGCCCTGCGCCTGCCTGCCTGGGATGCGCGCATCGAACACCTGTCCGGTGGCGAGAAGCGCCGTGTGGCCCTGTGCCGCCTGCTGCTGTCGGCCCCCGACATGCTGCTGCTCGACGAACCGACCAACCACCTGGACGCCGACTCGGTGGCCTGGCTGGAGCGCTTCCTGCACGACTTCCCGGGCACCGTGGTAGCCATTACCCACGACCGTTACTTCCTCGACAACGTCGCCGGCTGGATCCTGGAACTGGACCGCGGCGCCGGCATCCCGTACGAAGGCAACTACTCGGGCTGGCTGGAAGCCAAGTCGGAGCGTCTGGCGCAGGAATCCAAGCAGCAGAGCGCCCACGAGAAGGCCATGAAAGAGGAACTGGAGTGGGTGCGCAAAGGCGCCAAAGCCCGCCAGTCCAAGTCCAAGGCCCGTCTGCAGCGCTTTGAAGAAATGCAGTCGCAGGAATTCCAGAAGCGCAGCGAAACCAACGAAATCTACATCCCGGCCGGTCCGCGCCTGGGTGACAAGGTTATCGAGTTCAAGAACGTCACCAAGGGTTATGGCGACCGTGTGCTGATCGACAACCTGTCGTTCGCCATGCCCAAAGGCGCCATCGTTGGCGTGATCGGTGGTAACGGTGCCGGTAAGTCGACCCTGTTCCGCATGTTGATGGGCAAGGAGCAGCCGGACTCGGGCAGCATCGAGATCGGTGAAACCGTGCAGTTGGCCTGTGTGGACCAGAGCCGTGAGGACCTGGACGGCGCCAAGACCGTGTTCCAGCAGATCTCCGACGGTTCCGACCAGATCCGCATCGGCAACTACGAGATCCCTTCGCGTACCTACGTTGGCCGCTTCAACTTCAAAGGTGGCGATCAGCAGAAGTTCGTCAAGGACCTGTCCGGTGGTGAGCGTGGCCGCCTGCACCTGGCCCTGACCCTGAAGGAAGGCGGTAACGTTCTGCTGCTCGACGAACCGTCCAACGACCTCGACGTCGAAACCCTGCGTTCGCTGGAAGAAGCCCTGCTGGACTTCCCGGGCGCCGCGATCGTGATTTCCCACGACCGTTGGTTCCTGGACCGCGTGGCTACCCACATCCTGGCGTACGAAGACGACTCGAACGTGGTCTTCTTCGAGGGTAACTACACCGAGTACGAGGCCGACCGCAAGAAGCGTCTGGGTGATGCTGCTGCCCAGCCGCACCGTGTACGGCACAAGAAACTGGCCCAGTAAGCCGGTTTACTGATGCACAAATATGGGGCCACAAAGGGCCCCATTTTTGTGCCTGGCGGAAGGCTGGGATCGGGGTAATTGGGATGTGTTTTGTATACACTTACATAAAACGCACCAAATAATTTCATAAAAACGACATCTCGCCCTGTTCCGGTGCGATTGCTTCTTGGTACATTCCTGAAAAAACCAATAAGTCCAATCCTCTTGGTGAGATGTCTACCATGATCGAATCTGTCGACGATTTCCTTGCACGCCTAAAGCAACGTGACCCTGGTCAACCAGAATTCCACCAGGCCGTAGAAGAGGTGCTTCGCACCCTGTGGCCATTCCTTGAAGCCAACCCCCACTACCTGCAGTCCGGTATCCTGGAGCGCATGGTCGAGCCTGAGCGCGCCTTGCTGTTCCGCGTCTCCTGGGTCGATGATCAGGGCAAGGTGCAGGTCAACCGCGGTTACCGCATTCAGATGAGCAGTGCCATTGGCCCGTACAAGGGTGGCCTGCGCTTCCACCCGTCGGTGAACCTCAGCGTGCTGAAGTTCCTGGCCTTCGAGCAGGTGTTCAAGAACTCGCTGACCTCGCTGCCCATGGGCGGCGGCAAGGGCGGCTCGGACTTTGACCCGAAAGGCAAGAGCGACGCTGAAGTGATGCGCTTCTGCCAGGCGTTCATGAGCGAGCTGTATCGCCACATCGGCGCCGACTGCGACGTACCGGCCGGTGACATCGGCGTGGGTGCCCGCGAAATCGGCTTCATGTTTGGCCAGTACAAGCGCCTGGCCAACCAGTTCACCTCGGTGCTGACCGGCAAGGGCATGACCTATGGCGGCAGCCTGATCCGTCCGGAAGCCACCGGCTATGGCTGCGTTTACTTCGCCGAAGAAATGCTCAAGCGTCAGGACAAGCGTATCGACGGCCGCCGCGTGGCGGTGTCTGGTTCGGGCAACGTCGCCCAGTATGCTGCGCGCAAGGTCATGGACCTGGGCGGCAAGGTGATCTCGCTGTCTGACTCTGAAGGTACCTTGTATGCAGAAGCCGGGCTGACCGACGCCCAGTGGGACGCCTTGATGGAGCTGAAAAACGTCAAGCGTGGCCGTATCAGCGAGCTGGCCGGGCAGTTCGGCCTGGAGTTCCGCAAGGGCCAGACCCCTTGGAGCCTGCCGTGCGACATCGCCTTGCCGTGCGCCACGCAGAACGAGCTGGGCGCCGAAGATGCCCGCACCTTGCTGCGTAACGGCTGCATCTGTGTGGCCGAAGGCGCCAACATGCCGACTACCCTCGAGGCTGTGGATATCTTCCTGGACGCCGGCATTCTGTATGCCCCTGGCAAGGCCTCCAATGCCGGCGGCGTCGCCGTGTCGGGCCTGGAAATGTCGCAGAACGCCATGCGCCTGCTGTGGACTGCCGGTGAAGTGGACAGCAAGCTGCACAGCATCATGCAGTCAATTCACCATGCATGCGTGCACTACGGTGAAGAGGCTGATGGTCGTATCAACTACGTCAAGGGTGCGAACATCGCGGGCTTCGTGAAAGTGGCCGATGCGATGCTGGCTCAGGGCGTGGTCTGATCTGAGACGGTAGGGGGCCGCTTTGCGGCCCATCGCGACGCAAGGCCGCTCCCACAGGCTGGACTGCACCCGAGAAGTTGGACACCCATCCAACCCTTGGGGGCAGTCAAGGGCCTGTGGGAGCGGCCTTGCGTCGCGATGGGCTGCAAAGCA
>NZ_JBICMK010000015.1:0-14119 GCF_043106315.1 Pseudomonas sp. FYR_5
AGGCGCGGGTTTACCCGCGAACACCGGCGATGCCGGTGTCATCCACCGTACACTGGGTTGTGCCAGCCTGAAGCTGGCGTGGTCCAGCGGTGACAACCGCCGCGCCGCTTGATTGCAGGCATAAAAAAAGGGCGACCCGAGGGTCGCCCTTTTTACCGATCAAACAGAACTCAGTTCTGCTTGGCCATTGCTTCGCGCAGCAGCGCAGCCATGGTGGTATCGGCAGCAGCTTCCGGAGCGTTTTTCAGGCTCTGGATAGCTTCGCGCTCTTCAGCGTCGTCTTTCGATTTGATCGACAGGCTGATAACGCGGGACTTGCGATCAACGCTGATGATCTTGGCTTCGATCTCTTCGCCTTCCTTCAGAACGTTACGCGCGTCTTCAACGCGGTCACGGCTGATTTCGGAAGCTTTCAGAGTGGCTTCGATGTCGTCGGCCAGGGTGACGATGGCGCCTTTGGCGTCAACTTCTTTCACGATGCCCTTGACGATAGCGCCCTTGTCATTGACAGCAACGAAGTTGGAGAACGGATCGTCTTCCAGCTGCTTGATGCCCAGGGAGATGCGCTCGCGCTCTGGGTCGACCGACAGGATGACGGTTTCCAGCTCGTCGCCCTTCTTGAAACGACGTACGGCTTCTTCGCCGGTTTCGTTCCAGGAGATGTCGGACAGGTGAACCAGGCCGTCGATGCCGCCGTCCAGGCCAATGAAGATACCGAAGTCGGTGATCGACTTGATGGTACCGGTGATCTTGTCACCCTTGTTGAACTGGCCGGAGAAGTCTTCCCATGGGTTGGACTTGCACTGCTTGATGCCCAGGGAGATACGACGACGCTCTTCGTCGATGTCCAGAACCATGACTTCCACTTCGTCGCCAACCTGAACGACTTTCGACGGGTGGATGTTCTTGTTGGTCCAGTCCATTTCGGAAACGTGTACCAGACCTTCAACGCCTTCTTCCAGCTCAGCGAAGCAGCCGTAGTCGGTCAGGTTGGTAACGCGAGCCTGTACGCGAGTACCTTCTGGGTAACGGGCAGTGATAGCTACCCACGGATCTTCGCCCATCTGCTTCAGACCCAGCGAAACGCGGTTGCGCTCACGGTCGAACTTCAGAACGCGTACGTCGACTTCGTCGCCAACGTTAACGATTTCCGATGGGTGCTTGATGCGCTTCCAGGCCATGTCGGTGATGTGCAGCAGGCCGTCGATACCGCCCAGGTCCACGAATGCGCCGTAGTCGGTGAGGTTCTTGACGATACCTTTGACTTGCTGGCCTTCCTGCAGGGTTTCCAGCAGGGCTTCGCGCTCGGCGCTGTTCTCGGCTTCCAGCACGCTGCGACGGGAAACGACAACGTTGTTGCGCTTCTGGTCCAGCTTGATGACCTTGAATTCCAGCTCTTTGCCTTCCAGGTGGGTGGTGTCGCGCACTGGGCGGACATCAACCAGGGAGCCCGGCAGGAACGCACGGATGCCGTTAACGTCGACAGTGAAGCCGCCCTTAACCTTACCGTTGATAACGCCCTTGACCACTTCTTCGGCGGCGAAAGCTGCTTCCAGAACAATCCAGCACTCGGCGCGCTTGGCTTTTTCACGGGACAGTTTGGTTTCGCCAAAGCCGTCTTCGACCGCGTCCAGCGCAACGTGAACTTCGTCACCGACCTTGATGGTCAGCTCGCCAGCTTCGTTGTAGAACTGCTCGAGCGGGATGACGCCCTCAGACTTCAGGCCAGCGTGTACGGTAACCCAGTCGCCGTCGATGTCGACAACGATACCGGTGATGATCGCACCCGGCTGAAGATTGAGGGTTTTCAGGCTTTCTTCAAAGAGTTCTGCAAAGCTTTCGCTCATTTTAATTCCTGTAGATTCGGGCGAAACAAACGCCCATAACCACATTCCAGACAATGTGGGTTCGTTTTAAGTAAAGGAAAGCCGGCAGGACGTTGACTGGTGCCCCTGCCTGCTTTCCTGGCTATCAGATAAGGTCGCGCTGGGCGATCTCGCTTCTGATACGTTGCAACACCTGCTCGATGGACAACTCGGTAGAGTCCAACTGGATGGCATCGGCCGCTGGTTTCAGCGGGGCCACTGCACGTTGGGTGTCACGTTCATCACGTGCACGAATCTCATCCAGCAGACTCGACAGACTAACATCTTCACCCTTGCCCTTCAACTGCAGGTAGCGGCGACGTGCGCGCTCCTCCGCGCTGGCGGTGAGGAAGACCTTCAATGGCGCGTCCGGGAACACCACGGTACCCATGTCGCGCCCGTCAGCAATCAGCCCCGGCACTTCGCGGAACTCACGCTGACGCACCAGCAGCGCATCACGCACCGCCGGCAGCGACGCCACCATCGATGCACCGGCACCGACGGTTTCGGTACGGATGACGTTGCTGACGTCCTCACCCTCAAGGATGATCTGTTGCAGCTTACCGGGCTCGGCAGCGATGAACTGCACATCCAGATGAGCGGCAAGCTTGGTCAGCAGCTCTTCGTTGGTCAGGTCGACGCCGTGGTTGCTCGCATTGAATGCCAGCAAGCGATACAGCGCGCCGGAGTCCAGCAGCTTCCAGCCCAGCTCGCGGGCCATCAGCCCGGCGACAGTGCCCTTGCCCGAGCCGCTTGGCCCGTCGATGGTAATAACCGGTGCCAGCGAATTCACGACTTGCCCTCTTCTGCCACGCGAATACCCACTTCGGCACACAGCGCCAGGAAGTTGGGGAACGAGGTGGCGACGTTGGCGCAGTCGTGAATGCGAATCGGTGCACTGGCGCGCAGCGAGGCCACACTGAAGGCCATGGCGATGCGGTGATCACCATGCCCATGCACTTCGCCGCCGCCCAACTGGCCGCCGTCGATGATGATGCCGTCCGGGGTCGGCTCGCACTTGATGCCCAAGGTGATCAGGCCATCGGCCATCACCTGGATGCGGTCGGACTCCTTGACCCGCAGCTCTTCGGCGCCACGCAGCACGGTACGCCCTTCGGCGCAGGCAGCCGCCACGAACAAGACCGGGAATTCGTCGATGGCCAGCGGCACCAACGCTTCAGGAATGTCGATACCCTTAAGCTTGGCACCGCGCACACGCAGGTCGGCCACTGGCTCACCGCCCACTTCACGCTGGTTTTCCAGGGTGATGTCGCCGCCCATCAGGCGCAGGATGTCGATCACGCCGGTACGGGTCGGGTTGATGCCGACATGCTCCAGCACCAGCTCGGAGCCTTCAGCGATAGAGGCTGCCACCAGGAAGAACGCTGCCGAGGAAATGTCAGCCGGCACTTCGATGCGGGTAGCGGTCAGCTTGCCACCGGACTGTAGCGAGGCAACCGGGCCATTGCTGTCGACCGAGTAGCCAAAACCGCGCAGCATCCGCTCGGTGTGGTCACGGGTAGGCGCAGGCTCGGTGACAGTGGTCTTGCCTTCGGCGTACAGGCCGGCCAGCAGCAGGCAGGATTTGACCTGGGCGCTAGCCATCGGCAGCGTGTAGGTCAGCCCTTTGAGCTTGTGGCCACCACGGATGGTCAGCGGCGGGCGGCCGTCCGGTCCGGTCTCGACCACAGCACCCATTTCGCGCAGCGGGTTGGCCACACGGTTCATCGGGCGCTTGGACAGCGAGGCGTCGCCGGTCATGGTCACATCGAACGACTGACCGGCCAACAGGCCCGACAGCAGGCGCATCGAGGTACCGGAGTTACCCACGTACAGCGGCCCTGGTGGCGGCTTGAGGCCATGCAGCCCCACGCCGTGAATGGTCACACGACCGTGGTTGGGGCCTTCGATGACCACACCCATATCACGGAATGCCTGCAGGGTCGCCAGCGCGTCTTCGCCTTCGAGGAAGCCTTCGACCTCGGTAGTACCTTCGGCCAGCGAGCCGAGCATGATCGAGCGATGGGAAATCGACTTGTCGCCCGGTACACGGATCCGCCCGTTCAGGCGGCCACCCGGTTGGGCCTGGAAAATCAGATCGTTGGCGTTCATAGCGTCCACATAGGCCCGGCGGGCCAGGATTTTACTGAAATGCTCGCGGGCAGCCCGTGCGCGGGTGAATACACCCAGCAGCTGGTGCCCATCCCCTTCAGCGATCGCGTCGCGCAAGGCGTCGAGATCGCTGCGATATGTATCAAGTGTGCGCAGGACAGCGTCGCGGTTGGCGAGGAAGATGTCATGCCACATGGTCGGGTCGCTGCCGGCGATTCTTGTGAAATCGCGGAATCCACCCGCAGCGTACCGGAAGATCTCGAGGTTTTCATTGCGTTTGGCCAGCGAGTCGACCAGGCCAAAGGCCAGCAGGTGTGGCAGATGGCTGGTGGCGGCCAGTACTTCGTCATGGCGCTCGACCGACATGTGCTCCACATCGGCATCCAGCGCACGCCACAGGCGGTCAACCATGGCCAGCGCGGCGGGGTCGGTTTCGGCCAGCGGCGTGAGGATGACCTTGTGCCGGCGGAACAAGGTGGCATTGGACGCCTCTACCCCGCTCTGCTCGGACCCGGCGATGGGGTGGCCCGGGACGAAGCGCGGCAGGCGTGCACCGAAGACGGCACGCGCCTCACGCACGACGTTGCCCTTGGCGCTGCCAACGTCGGTGATGATCGCATCACCCAGGTCTAGCAGGGCCAGGCGCGCCAGGACTTTTTCCATGGCCAGGATCGGTACGGCCAGCTGGATGACATCGGCGCCCACACAAGCGGCGGCGAGATCTTCTTCGCAGCGGTCGACCACCCCCAAGGCCACAGCCTGCTTGCGCGAGAGGGCATCCAGGTCGACACCGACCACTTCGCGGCACAGGCCGCTTTCACGCAGGCCCTTGGCGAACGAGCCGCCGATCAGGCCCAGGCCGACCACGACCAGGCGGTCGATGATGGGCGCGGGTTTGGTTTTTGCTGCATTTACCACTGGTGCGAACCCTGTTCAGAAATCTAGGTAGCCTGTGAGGGCCATTGGGGCCGCGGCGCGGCCCTTCGCGGGCTCGCCCGCTCCCGCAGAGATCGGCATCACATGCTCACTGTGGGAGCGGGCATGCCCGCGAAGGGCTGCAAGGCAGCCCCAAGGCCCCTGAATCAAAGCACCGCCTTCGGATAAGAGCCCAGCACCTTCAGCGCCACAGCCTCCTGGCTGATCTGCTCGAGCACCGCCTTGATCAGCGGGTCGCGGTGGTGGCCGACGAAGTCGATGAAGAACACGTAGGTCCACTTGCCGCTGCGCGACGGGCGGGTCTCGATACGGGTCAGGTCGATGCCGTTCTGATAGAACGGCACCAGCAACTCATGCAAGGCACCTGGCTTGTTGCTCATCGAAACGATGATCGAGGTCTTGTCGTCGCCGGTCGGCGGTACTTCCTGGTTGCCGATCATCAGGAAGCGCGTGGAGTTGTCCGGGCGATCTTCGATCTTCTCGGCCAGACGGGTCAGGCCGTACAGGTTGGCCGCCATGTCACCGGCGATCGCCGCCGAATTCCACTCGCCCTTGACCCGCTTGGCCGCTTCGGCATTGCTCGATACGGCTACGCGCTCCACGTTCGGATAGTGCGCGTCCAGCCACTTGCGGCACTGGGCCAGCGACTGGGCGTGGGAGTAGATGCGGGTGATGCTGTCGGTCTTGGTGTTCTCGCCCACCAGCAGGTGGTGGTGAATACGCAGCTCGACCTCACCGCAAATCACCATGTCATGCTCGAGGAAGCTGTCCAGGGTGTGGCTGACCGCACCTTCAGTGGAGTTTTCCACCGGCACCACACCGAAGTTGACGGCACCGGCCGCCACCTCACGGAACACTTCGTCGATGGCCGCCATCGGGCGACTGATCACCGCGTGACCGAAGTGCTTCATGGCCGCCGCCTGGGTGAAGGTGCCTTCTGGGCCGAGGTAGGCGATTTTCAGCGGTTCTTCCAGGGCCAGGCACGACGACATGATTTCGCGGAACAGCCGCGCCATCTCTTCGTTGCCCAGCGGCCCCTTGTTGCGCTCCATCACGCGCTTGAGCACCGCAGCTTCACGCTCGGGACGGTAGAACACCGGCTTCTCGCCTTCCTTGAGCGAGGCAGTCTTGACCCGGGCTACTTCTTCGGCGCAGCGGGCGCGGTCGCTGATCAGCTCGAGGATTTTCTCGTCGAGGCTGTCGATGCGCACGCGCAGCGCCTTGAGCTCCTGTTCGGACATATCAGCCATGCTCCTTCTCGAATTCAGCCATGTAGCCTACCAGCGCTTCTACCGCTTCCAGGCCCAGGGCGTTGTAGATGGAGGCACGCATGCCGCCAACCGAACGGTGGCCCTTGAGGTTGAGCAGGCCACGCGCGTCGGCGCCAGCGAGGAAGGCCTTGTCCAGGCGCTCGTCAGCCAGGCGGAACGGCACGTTCATCCACGAACGGGCGTTGACGCTGATCGGGTTGGTATAGAACTCGCTGCGGTCGATGAAGCCGTAAAGGCGGTCTTTCTTGGCACGGTTGCGCTGCTCCATGGCATCAACACCACCCTGCTCCTTCAGCCACTCGAAGACCAGGCCCGAGAGGTACCAGGAGTAGGTGGCCGGGGTGTTGTACATCGACCCGTTGTCAGCCGAAACCTTGTAGTCGAGCATGGTCGGGCAGCTGCTGCGGGCATGACCCAACAGGTCTTCGCGCACGATCACCACCACCAGGCCGCTTGGGCCGATATTCTTCTGCGCGCCGGCGTAGATCAGGCCGTACTGCGACACATCGATCGGGCGCGAGAGGATGTCGGACGACATATCGACCACCAACGGCACGTCACCGGTTTGCGGCACCCAGTCAAACTGCAGGCCACCGATGGTCTCGTTGGACGCATAGTGCACGTAGGCAGCGTTTTTGGTCAGGCTCCACTCGTTCTGGCCGGGGATGGCCAGGTAGTCGTAAGGCTTGGCAGTGGCAGCGACGTTGACGTTGCCGAAACGGCGCGCTTCCTCGATGGCCTTCTTCGACCAGATGCCGGTTTCGATGTAGTCGGCTGTGCCGTTTTCCGACAGCAGGTTCAGCGGGATTTCAGCAAACTGCTGGCTGGCGCCCCCTTGCAGGAACAGCACCTTGTAGTTGGAGGGGACGGACAGCAGGTCACGCAGGTCCTGCTCGGCCTTTTCGGCGATGGCCACGTAATCGTCGCTGCGATGGCTCATTTCCATCACCGACAAGCCCTTACCACGCCAGTCCAGCATCTCGGCCTGTGCGCGCTGCAGGACAGCGTCAGGAAGCGCGGCAGGGCCTGCGCAGAAGTTAAAGGCTCGTTTGCTCACATCCACTCTCGCTCTGCCAAATAGAACAAAAACTATCACATGGGTTAGCAGCGACCCTGTGGGAGCGGGCGAGCCCGCGAACACCGGCAAAGCCGGTGCCATCTACCGCAGTGTCTGCTTCGCGGGCATGCCCGCTCCCACAAGGTCGGGCTTTGCCAGCTGTTATCAGTCAAACGGGGCGACCTTGGTCGCCCCGTTCGGGTTTCACGCTTGCTTACTCTTGCGGGGCCTCTTCGGTACCCGCTGCTTCTTCATTTTCATTGTCTGGCGCTACAGCCTCGACACCCTCCTCGTCCGTCTCGATCACCTCATCGAGTTCGTCCTCGGACGGCTCCTGGATACGCTCCAGGCCCACCAGCGTCTCATCGGCCGCCAGCTTGATCAACGTAACCCCCTGGGTGTTGCGGCTCAGGCTGGACACCTCGCCAACCCGGGTGCGAACCAGCGTGCCCTGGTCGGAAATCAGCATGATCTCCTCGCCTTCCTGCACCTGGATAGCACCGATCAGCAAGCCGTTGCGCCCCTTGGTACCCATGGCGATCACACCCTGGCCACCGCGGCCGCGACGTGGGAACTTGGACAGCGGGGTGCGCTTGCCAAAGCCACGCTCGGAGGCGGTGAGGATCTGCGAGCCGGACTCCGGGATCAGCATCGAAATGATCTGCTGACCTTTGCCCAGCTTCATGCCGCGTACACCACGGGCGTTGCGACCCATTTCACGCACGACGCTCTCGGCAAAGCGGATGACCTTGCCAGCGTCGGAGAACATCATGACTTCCTTGGCACCATCGGTGATGGCCGCGGCAATCAGGGTGTCGCCTTCTTTCAGCTTCAGGGCGATCAGGCCGTTGGAGCGCGGACGGGCGAACTGCACCAGCGGGGTCTTCTTGACGGTACCGGAAGCGGTCGCCATGAAGATGTACGCGCCGGTCGGCTCTGCAACCCACTCCGGGGTGTCACCGTCTTCTTCGTCGACTTCCTCGGCCTCTACCAGCTCACCCTCGAGCACGGTGTCATCAGCTTCTTCCAGTTCTTCGTCGAGGTCGGCGTTCTGCTGCAGCGCTTCGAGGTCGATCTGCAGCATGGCGGTGATGCGCTCACCCTCCTCCAGCGGCAGCAGGTTGACCAGCGGGCGACCACGGGCAGCGCGGGACGCTTCGGGGATTTCGTAGGTCTTCTTCCAGTACACCTTGCCCTTGCTGGAGAACAGCAACAGGGTGGCGTGGCTGTTGGCGACCAGCAGGTGCTCGATGTAGTCCTCGTCCTTCACGCCGGTCGCCGACTTGCCTTTGCCACCGCGGCGCTGGGCCTGGTAGGCGGACAATGGCTGGGTCTTGGCATAACCACCATGGGAGATGGTGACCACGCGCTCTTCTTCCGGGATCATGTCGCCGTAGTTGAGGTCGTGGCTGGCATTGAGGATTTCGGTGCGACGGGCATCGCCGTACTCGGCACGGATGGCCTCCAGCTCCTCGCGAATCACTTCCATCAGGCGCTCGGCGCTGCTGAGGATGCGGATCAGCTCGCCGATCTGCTCGAGGATTTCCTGGTACTCGGCCAGCAGCTTCTCGTGCTCCAGGCCGGTCAGGCGGTGCAGGCGCAGGTCGAGAATGGCCTGGGCCTGTTCCGGCGACAGGAAGTACTTGCCGTCATGCAGGCCGTACTGCTCCGGCAGGTCCTCAGGGCGGCAGGAATCGGCGCCGGCGCGCTCGACCATGACCTGCACGGCACTGGATTCCCACGGCGTGGAAACCAGGGCTTCCTTGGCTTCGGACGGCGTCGGCGAAGCCTTGATCAGGGCAATGACCGGGTCGATGTTGGACAGCGCGACCGCCTGGCCTTCAAGGATATGGCCACGTTCACGGGCCTTGCGCAGCTCGAATACCGTACGGCGAGTCACCACTTCACGGCGGTGACGCACGAACGCTTCGAGCAGGTCCTTGAGGTTCAGCAGCCGCGGACGGCCGTCGACCAGGGCCACCACGTTGATGCCGAACACGCTCTGCAGCTGGGTTTGCTGGTAGAGGTTGTTCAGCACCACCTCCGGCACCTCGCCGCGACGCAGCTCGATGACGATGCGCATGCCGTCCTTGTCGGACTCATCGCGCAGCTCGGTGATGCCTTCGATCTTCTTCTCTTTGACCAGCTCGGCGATCTTTTCGATCAGGCGCGCCTTGTTCAGCTGGTACGGCAGCTCGGTGATCACGATCTGCTGGCGGCCGCCAACCTTGTCGATGTCTTCGATCTCGGAGCGGGCGCGCATGTAGATACGGCCACGGCCGGTGCGATAGGCCTCGATGATGCCCTGGCGACCGTTGATGATGCCGGCAGTCGGGAAGTCCGGGCCAGGGATGTGCTGCATCAGCTCATCGATGGTGACTTCCGGGTTGTCGATGAGCGCCAGGCAGCCATCGATGACCTCGCCGAGGTTATGCGGCGGAATATTGGTCGCCATGCCCACGGCGATACCGCTGGAACCGTTGACCAGCAGGTTGGGAATACGCGTCGGCATGACCGCCGGGATCTGCTCGGTGCCGTCGTAGTTGGGCACCCAATCGACGGTTTCCTTGTGCAGGTCGGCCAGCAGCTCGTGGGCCAGTTTGGTCATGCGCACTTCGGTGTATCGCATGGCTGCGGCGTTGTCGCCGTCCACCGAACCGAAGTTGCCCTGGCCGTCGACCAGCAGGTAGCGCAACGAGAACGGCTGAGCCATACGCACGATGGTGTCGTAGACCGCAGTGTCGCCGTGCGGGTGGTACTTACCGATCACGTCACCGACCACACGGGCGGATTTCTTGTACGGTTTGTTCCAGTCGTTGCCCAGTTCGCTCATCGCATAGAGAACGCGGCGATGCACGGGCTTCAAGCCGTCACGCGCATCGGGCAGCGCTCGCCCGACAATCACGCTCATCGCGTAGTCGAGGTAAGACTGTCTCAGTTCGTCTTCGATATTGACCGGGAGGATTTCTTTGGCCAGTTCGCCCATGAGAAGCCTGATTCCTTTTTCTGGTGAAACTTCGCAGCTCCATCAAGGGCCGAACGAAGCTCGCCGCCGCAGCGCATAAGGGTGCGACGACTTACGACAAATCAATGAGTTGTGCCATGGATCTGCGCAATGAAGGCCGCCGTGATGGGCGGTCTTGGAAACTGCCGGATGTTATCACAAACGCGGGGGCGGTGGGGAGAGGTGGCAGTTGGTCTCAGCCGCGTTTGAAACCTGGTTTTTGTATTGCCTGCACCGGCCTCTTCGCGGGCTCGCCCGCTCCCACAGGTTCACCACAGCCCTAAGGCCATGCGATATCCCTGCGGGAGCAGGCAAGCCCGCGAAAAGGCCGGTGAGGCGATACAAAATCAGTGCAGGCGCTTGCGGCAAATCAACTGGGCCAGTTTGGCGGTATCCGGGCGCTCAACAACACCCCGTTCGGTCACGATAACGTCAATCAGGTCGGCCGGGGTCACATCGAACACCGGGTTGAATACCTCGACACCCGGCGACACCCGGGTACCGCCGAAGTCCAGCCACTCGTCGGCGTCACGCTCCTCCAGCGGGATATCCTCGCCCGTGGCCAGGTTCAGGTCGATGCTGGTGCTCGGCGCCACCACCATGAAGCGCACGCCATGGTGCATGGCACTGACGGCCAGCTGATAGGTGCCGATCTTGCCGGCCATGTCGCCATTGGCAGCGATGCAGTCCGCCCCCACCACCACCCAGGTGATGCCTTTGGTCTTCATGAGGTGGGCCAGCGCAGAGTCGGCACAAAGGGTCACCGGGATGCCCTCGTTGGCCAGTTCCCAGCCGGTCAGACGGGAGCCCTGCAGCCAAGGGCGAGTTTCACCGGCATAAACCCGCTCGACCATGCCTTCCAGGTAGCCGGCACGGATCACCCCCAGCGCGGTGCCAAAGCCGCCAGTGGCAAGGGCGCCGGCATTGCCGAAGGTGAGCAGGGCCTGGGCATTGCCCTGATGGCGTCGGATCAGCTCGATACCCTGCTGGGCCATGGTCAGGTTGGCCTCACGGTCGCTCTCGTGAATGGCCGCCGCTTCAGCCTCCAGCGCTGCCAGAGCGTCTTCTTCCGGCCGCAGGCGCTGCAGGCGCTCGCGCATGCGGTTCAGCGCCCAGAACAAGTTGGCGGCGGTAGGACGCGCTTCGGCAAGGGTGAGAAAGTCGTCTTCCAGGTCCATTTCCCAATCGCCGCCTTCGGCCAGCCGCTCTTCAAGGGCCAGTACCAGGCCGTAAGCTGCGGCAATACCGATTGCCGAGGCGCCACGCACCGCCATGTCGCGGATGGCTGCGGCCACCTGCGCAACATTGTCGCAGGCCAGCCAACGCTCCTCCGACGGCAGCAGGCGCTGGTCGAGCAGGTGCAAGGCGCCGCCCTGCCAGCGGATCGCGGTCACCTTCTCCGCCGCCAAAAGTCGCTCGCGCATTGCCTCTCCCCGTCATTCGGATATCAAAAGCCGGCGATTATAGCGACCCTCGGGGCCGAGCGCTCGGGTATACTCCGACGCAATTTTGCGAAGTTTCAGAGGACTGTTCAATGAGCAACGTCGACCGCGCCGAAATCGCCAAGTTCGAAGCGCTGGCCCACCGCTGGTGGGACCGCGAAAGCGAGTTCAAGCCGCTGCACGAAATCAACCCGCTGCGCGTCAACTGGATCGACGAGCGCGCCAGCCTGGCCGGCAAGAAAGTGCTGGACGTGGGTTGCGGTGGCGGCATCCTCAGCGAAGCCATGGCCCTGCGCGGTGCCACGGTCACCGGTATCGACATGGGTGAAGCACCGCTGGCAGTGGCCCAGCTGCACCAGCTGGAGTCGGGCGTGCAGGTGGAATACCGGCAGATCACCGCCGAAGCCCTGGCCGAGGAAATGCCTGAACAGTTCGACGTGGTCACCTGCCTGGAAATGCTCGAGCACGTGCCCGACCCGTCTTCGGTGATTCGCGCCTGTTACCGCATGGTCAAGCCTGGTGGCCAGGTGTTCTTCTCCACCATCAACCGCAACCCCAAGGCCTACCTGCTGGCCATCGTCGGCGCCGAGTACATCCTGAAGATGCTGCCGCGCGGCACCCATGACTTCAAGAAGTTCATCCGCCCGTCCGAGCTGGGCGCCTGGAGCCGCGATGCCGGCCTGCAGGTGAAGGACATCATCGGCCTCACCTACAACCCGCTGACCAAGCACTACAAGCTCAACAGCGACGTCGACGTCAACTACATGATCCAGACCCTGCGCGAGGAATAAGCATGCGTTTGCGAGCAGTACTCTTCGACATGGACGGCACCTTGCTGGACACGGCGCCGGACTTCATCGCCATTTGCCAGGCCATGCTCGCCGAACGCAGGCTGCCGGCCGTTGACGACAACCTGATCCGTGGCGTGATCTCGGGTGGCGCCCGCGCGATGGTTGCCACTGCGTTCGCCATGGACCCGGAGGCTGACGGCTTCGAGGCCCTGCGCCTGGAGTTCCTCGAGCGTTACCAGCGTGACTGCGCGGTGCACAGCAAGCTGTTCGAGGGCATGGCCGAGCTGCTGGCCGACATCGAGAAAGGCAACCTGCTGTGGGGCGTAGTCACCAACAAGCCGGTGCGCTTCGCCGAGCCGATCATGCAGCAACTGGGCCTGGCCGAGCGTTCGGCGCTGTTGATCTGCCCGGACCATGTGAAAAACAGCAAACCCGACCCCGAGCCAGTGATCCTGGCCTGCAAGACGCTGAACCTGGACCCGGCCAGTGTACTGTTCGTCGGCGACGACCTGCGCGACATCGAGTCTGGCCGCGACGCCGGCACCCGCACGGCGGCGGTGCGCTACGGCTATATTCATCCAGAGGACAACCCCAACAACTGGGGTGCCGACGTGGTGGTGGACCACCCGCTGGAACTGCGCAAAGTGATCGACAGCGCGCTGTGCGGCTGCTGAACCCAGACCGATGACCGGGCACCGCCTCTTTGTAGGAGCGGGTTCACCTGCGAATGCGCCAGCCCAGACAACACTGGCGCCTGATCGGACGCATTCGCGGGTAAACCCGCTCCTACGATAGCCCCAGGCCGCCCACACGAACTCGAAGGACAGAACCATGTTCGACTACACCGCCCGCCCCGACCTGCTGCAAGGCCGGGTCATCCTGGTTACCGGTGCCGGCCGTGGCATTGGTGCCGCGGCTGCCAAGGCCTATGCCGCACTAGGTGCCACCGTGCTGCTGCTGGGCAAGACCGAGGCCAACCTGAACGAGGTCTACGACCAGATCGAAGCTGCCGGTCACCCGCAGCCGGTGGTCATCCCGTTCAACCTGGAAACCGCCCTGCCACACCAGTATGACGAGCTGGCGGCGATGATCGAAGGCCAGTTCGGCCGCCTTGACGGCCTGCTCAACAACGCGTCGATCATCGGTCCGCGCACGCCGCTGGAACAGCTGTCAGGCGACAACTTCATGCGCGTGATGCACATCAACGTCAATGCCACCTTCATGCTCACCAGCACCCTGCTGCCGCTGCTGAAGCTGTCGGAAGACGCATCGGTGGTATTCACCAGCAGCAGCGTCGGGCGCAAGGGCCGGGCTTACTGGGGCGCCTATGGCGTGTCGAAGTTCGCCACCGAGGGCCTGATGCAGACCTTGGCCGATGAACTGGAAGGCGTGGCGCCGGTACGTTCCAACAGCATCAATCCAGGCGCCACGCGCACGGCGATGCGGGCCCAGGCCTACCCCGGCGAGAACCCGCAGAACAACCCGCTGCCCGAAGAAATCATGCCGGTGTACCTGTACCTGATGGGGCCGGACAGCACAGGGGTGAACGGGCAGGCGTTCAACGCCCAATAAACCTGCATCGGCCTCTTCGCGGGCTTGCCCGCTCCCACAGGCAGGGCGCAATCCTTGAGGGTTGCGGTG
>NZ_JBICMK010000016.1:0-1436 GCF_043106315.1 Pseudomonas sp. FYR_5
AGGGCTTTGCGGTCCAGCTTGCCGTTGGCCGTTACCGGCAGGCGCTCAAGGAACAGCAAGTGGGTCGGGACCATGTAGTCGGCCAGGCCGAGCCTGAGGTGCTCGCGCAGTTCGCCGCGCAGCGCGTTCTGTTGCTGTGGGTCGCTCGGCAGGTCGCCGGCCATGACCAGATACGCGGCCAGTTGCTTGCCACCCGGCCCGTCGATGTCCAGCACCACCGCCTCGCGCACGTTCGGCTGCTCGAGCAGGCGCGTCTCGATCTCGCCCAGCTCGATGCGCAGCCCGCGGATTTTCACCTGGTGATCGAGACGGCCCTTGTAGTCGATCACCCCGTCGGCCCGGTAGCGCGCCAGATCGCCGGTGCGGTACAGGCGACCGCCGCCTTGTGCCGTGTTGTCGAAGGGGTCCGGGACGAAACGTTCGGCGGTCAGCGCCGGGCGACGGTGATAGCCACGGGCCAGGCCGATGCCGCCCAGGTACAGCTCGCCAGCCGCGCGTGGGGCGACATTCTGCAGCCCGGCACCGAGGATGTGGGTTTTCAGGTTGTCGATCGGGCGGCCAATCGGCACGCCGCTGTCGCCGCCCGGGCGGCAGGTCCAGTGGGTGACATCGATGGCCGCTTCGGTCGGGCCGTAAAGGTTGTACAACTGTGCGCCGGGCAGGCGTGCCAGGGTCTGCTGCGCCAGCTCTGCAGGCAAGGCTTCGCCGCTGCACACCACACGCTTGAGACTGCTGCAGCGCTCGACCTCGGCGCTGCCCATGAACGCCTGCAGCATCGACGGGACAAAGTGCAGCGTGGTCACCGCGTACTGCCTGATCACCTCCACCAGGCGCTCCGGGTCACGGTGCTCGCCCGGTTGCGCCACGGCCAGGCGTGCGCCGGCCAGCAGCGGCCAGAAAAACTCCCAGACCGAGACATCGAAACTGAACGGGGTTTTCTGCAGCACCGTATCACTGGCATCCAGGCCGTAGGCCTGCTGCATCCAGCACAGGCGGTTGACCAGCGCGCGATGGCTGTTGCCCGCGCCCTTGGGCCGGCCGGTGGAGCCGGAGGTGTAGATCACGTAGGCCAGGTTGCCCGGGCGGGTGTGGTGCACCGGGTCGGCATCGCTGTAGCCCGGCAGCGGTTCGAGCAACAGTGGCTGCACACCCTCAGGTACCGGCAACTGCGCCAGCAGGTGGGCTTGCGTCAGCAGCAGGCCGATGCCGCTGTCCTGCATCATGTAGGCCAGGCGCTCGGCGGGGTATTCCGGGTCCAGCGGCACATAGGCGCCACCGGCCTTGAGGATGCCCAGCAGGCCGATGACCATGTCCACGCTGCGCTCGGCGGCAATGCCCACCAGCACGTCCGGCCCCACGCCCTGTTCGCGCAGCTTGTGCGCCAGCTGGTTGGCGCGCCGGTTCAGCTCACGGTAGCTCAGGGCCTGTTCGGCAAA
>NZ_JBICMK010000017.1:0-2999 GCF_043106315.1 Pseudomonas sp. FYR_5
ATCAACCCGCGCCAACGGCGCATAGCTACCCGGCTCGTACAGGTACAAGATGCTCTGCGTAGGTGTCTCCTCACGCAGCATCCTCAGCCCCTGCCAGAGGAAGCGCTTCTGCTCGACCTCGCCATTGATTTCAGCCTGTTTGGCCACCCGCCGTCCCAGGCTGTCATACCGGTACTGCCCGGTGCTCTCCAGTCTGTCACCGACATACGTTTCAGCTTTAACCAGCCGGTTCTCACAGTCATAGCTGAAGTACTGCAGCTTGCTGTGCCCCGAGCGCTTCTCGATCAGGTTGCCCCACGGGTCGTAGCGATACTCCTGATCCCGCCACTGTTTGATCCGGTTGTCCCTGACCTTGTCGAACTGCCGCGCATTGAAGTCCAGGCGGTTGGCTGCCGGGTCGTAGCGGAATTCCTCGCTGCCGATCAACGAGCCGGTATCACGACTGCGCAATTGGCCGTTGGCTTCGTACTCGTACTTGATCTCGCCACGCAGCTTGTCCAGCGTACGCACCAGTTCACCGGCCGGGTCATACTGGTAACGGCGGTGGATCGGGTTGTAGGCGTGCTCGACCAGCAACGAGGTATTGATGCCAGTGTTATGTACCTGTGAAAGCTTGTCGGCCGGCAAGGTCGAGGCAAACTGCCAGGCCTTGCGCCCCATGGCGTCATAACCGAAGCAACTGGTGAGCTTGCCCTGGGTCCGGTACACCTCGCGGTGCAGGTCATCGCGCTCCATTTCACTGATGACCTGACCATCCAGGTTCAGCTGGTGCAGGTGGCCGCTGCCGTAGTACAGGTGATTGACCTTGCGCCCATCCGGGAGGATCAGCGTGGTCAGGTTGCTGAGCGGGTCGTACTCGTAGCTGAGCGTGCCGTCAGGGGTGATTTCTTTGGTCAGACGGCCGAGCAGATCGTAGGTGTACTCAAGCTTTTCTTCTGTGATCCCAAGCTGCTTGCCGATCCCGCTCGGTTGCCGCTCGATGCTCAGCAACCGGTCACCGTCGTCGTAGACGAAGTCTTGCCGCGTATCGCTATTGAGCTTGGCAATCAAACGGCCAATGGCATCACGCTCAAAGAGCGTATGGCGCTCTGGCCGCTCGGCATTCTCGCCATAGCCAATCTCATCCAGTCGCGTGAGATGGCCAACGACGTTGTAGCTGAAACGCCGGGTCAGGTTATCCACCCGCACTTCTTCGCTTAGCCGGTCCGAAGCGTCGTAGCCAAAGCTGTACGTGGCGTTGTTTTCGTTGACCAGCGCGGTCAGGCGCATGGCCTTGTCGTACTCGTACCGAACCCGCTGGCCCTTGGCATCCTGGCGGCTGCTCGGCAGGCCGCGGGCCGTGCGCATCAG
Source organism: Pseudomonas sp. FYR_5 (assembly GCF_043106315.1). Classification (NCBI taxonomy): domain Bacteria; kingdom Pseudomonadati; phylum Pseudomonadota; class Gammaproteobacteria; order Pseudomonadales; family Pseudomonadaceae; genus Pseudomonas; species Pseudomonas sp. FYR_5. The sequence goes on from NZ_JBICMK010000017.1 coordinate 1,351, forward strand.
GCGGGTGGTCTGGCCCTTGCCGTCGGTGTGGCTGAGCACCTGACCGTAGACGTTATAGGTGAAGGTTTCCGTGGTGCCGTCCGGGTGGCTGATGCGCAGCACTTCGACGTCGGGCTTGCGCTCAACATAAGCTCTTTGCCACTTCTTGCCCTAGAAACAATCCTTAGTAAACCTTGCGATCTAGAATTCTAAAAAAGCGTCATTTTCAAAATAGTATTTAAAAGCCTCAAAGTAATCCTCAACAGTGGCCGAGGGAAGCTGCTGGTCCGTATAATTAATTACATCCTGTATCATTGGAGTGTCTAGTGTTTCGATCCATCCTTCATTAGCCACCTGCGGCGGGAGATAATCAGTCGAATCTGGGGGAAAGTCACGACTATCTAATGAGAACGCACCCTTTGTATCCAGGGTCCAATTGCTATTTGGTAAATAGAACCAAGAGTCCGGCATTTTATCCAGATTTTCTAGAACTTCCCGTATGCTATAAACTCTCATAACCACCTCAGCACGATGTGTTTTGTAATGCCTTAAATCCACCCTTTTGATTAGGGTGTAAACTGGCTTGCACCGGTCCCTTCGCTTGGTGTTGCGCTCTCGGAATAAGCTCTATATCTTTAGGAGACTGAGCATTATGGTGCCAAGAGTGGTTTGGTGGGCTTCTGTCACTGAAGCCTCCTCTGGGTCCGGGTTGAATATGCTCCACTACTTCAGCGGGTAAAGCAGCCTTAAGCTCAGGGTATTGTAGCGTACGATTGTATAGCTCTTCATTAGCATATTTGAAATGCGCCCCCCCTGTTCAAACTATGAATTTCTTGCGGCATCTCTACACTGGTCCATACGCTATATTGTGAACTAGATAGCGGACGGCCGCTACCGTCTACACCAGACCACCCCCACGGATCAATCCAATTGATGGGATTGAGCGTATAAAAATATAAATTTAGCCCACCCGCTAATCCAATCGGGTCTTGAGTAGCAAAGCGCCCAGCTTCCGGATCATAATATCTAAAGGTATTGTAGTGCAGTCCTGATTCATAATCAAAGTACTGGCCTTGGAAGCGTAGGTTCTGCTCGACCTTATCGACAACCAATTGCTTTATCGAACCCCAAGACCGATACGTCGCCTGCCAAACAATCTTGCCATCGCTGTCCGTTAGCTCCAGCGGCGTACCAATCTGGTCCGTATGGAAGTAATAGACCTTCTGCCCTTCCCCTTCAACCTGATCAACCCGCGCCAACGGCGCATAGCTACCCGGCTCGTACAGGTACAGGATGTTCTGCCCAGGCGTTTCCTCCCGCAGCATCCTCAGCCCCTGCCAGAGGAAGCGCTTCTGCTCGACCTCGCCATTGATTTCAGCCTGCTTGGCTATTCGCCTCCCCAAGCTGTCGTAACGATACTCGCCTTGGCTTTCCAGCTTGCCATTGACCAACGTCTCCGCCCGCACCAGCCGGTTCTCGCAGTCATAGCTGAAGTGCTGCAGCTTGCTGTGCCCCGAGCGCTTCTCGACCAGATTGCCCCACGGGTCGTAGCGGTACTCCTGATCCCGCCACTGTTTGATCCGGTTGTCCTTGACCTTGTCGAACTGCCGCGCATTGAAGTCCAGGCGGTTGGCTGCCGGGTCGTAGCGGAACTCCTCACTGCCGATCAA
>NZ_JBICMK010000018.1:0-92190 GCF_043106315.1 Pseudomonas sp. FYR_5
ATCGAAGCAGCCGTCGAGAAACTGCAGAACGCGCGTAACCCGATCCTGGTGATCGGTGCCGGTGCCAACCGCAAGATGACCGCCAAGGTCCTCAAGCAACTGATCGACAAGACCGGCATCCCGTTCATCACCACCCAGATGGGTAAAGGTGTGGTCGACGAGCGTCACCCGCGCTTCCTCGGCAATGCTGCACTGTCGTCGGGCGACTTCGTTCACCGCGCCGTAGAAGCCGCCGACCTGATCATCAACATCGGCCACGATGTGATCGAGAAGCCGCCATTCTTCATGGTCCGTGGCGGCACCGAAGTCATCCACATCAACTTTCGCTCTGCCGAAGTCGATGCCGTGTACTTCCCGCAAGTAGAAGTGATCGGCGACATCGCCAACGCCGTGTGGCAGATCAGCGAAGCGCTGAATGACACTTCGCACTGGGACTTCACCCGCCTGATGGCCATCCGTGAAGCCAACGAAGCACAGATCGCCGAAGGCGCCGACGACGACCGCTTCCCGGTCTACCCACAGCGCATGGTTGCTGACATCCGTCGTGTACTGCCGTCCGAAGGCATCGTCGCTCTGGACAACGGCATCTACAAGATCTGGTTCGCTCGCAACTACAAGGCGCACAAGCCGAACACCGTGCTGCTGGACAACGCCCTGGCGACCATGGGCGCCGGCCTGCCATCGGCAATGGCTGCGCACCTGGTGCACCCGGACCGCCCGGTAATCTCGGTGTGCGGCGACGGCGGCTTCATGATGAACAGCCAGGAACTGGAAACTGCAGTACGTCTGGGCATGCACATCACCGTGGTGATTCTGCGTGACGACGGCTACGGCATGATCCGCTGGAAGCAGGCCAACATGGGCTTCACCGACTTCGGCCTGGACTACGGCAACCCGGACTTCGTCAAATATGCCGAAGCCTACGGCGCCAACGGCCACCGCGTGGAAAGCGCCGAAGGCCTGCTGCCGCTGCTGGAGCACTGCATCAAGACCCCGGGTGTGCACGTGATCGACTGCCCGGTCGATTACAGCGAGAACGACCGCATCCTCAACAGCGAGCTGCGTGAGCGCGCCCTGGCGGTGTAAGCCCTGACAGGCCGGCGCCGTCCTTTTTCAGGGGCGGCATTGCGCTGCGAAAAGGCCCGTATAGCTGACAGTGATATGTCGGCGTTACGGGCCTTTTCATGACACAAGACTGCCTCTGAATCCCACTCACCCCAGATCAAGCAGGCCTTGCAGGCTGGCCAGAATGGCATTGGCGTCATAAGGCTTGCGCGCGACGGGCACATGCTGCAAGTGCTCGGGAATGCTGATGCCTTCGCCGTAGCCGGTGGCAAAGAGGAACGGAACCTGCCGGCGAACCAGCTCATCCGCTACGGAAATGGAGGTTCCGGTGCCCAGGTTGACATCCAGTATTGCCGCGTCCGGTGTGTGGCTGCCAAGCAGTTGCATGGCTTGGTCCTCGGAGCTGGCGGTGATCACGTCCGTGATTTGCGCATCATTGAGGATTTGCTCCAAGCCTACTGCAATCACCAGTTGATCCTCGAGTATCAGCACACGCAAGCCCGAGCGTGCTGCAAAGGCGCCGCGTTCACGCGCCAAGGGCGTGGCCGGGAGAGCGGTTTCTGCCGCTTCGGCTACGGAAAGGTGCTTGGCCGGGATTCTGAAAAAGCCTTGCAGGCCTTCGGGGTGATATTCCACCGTGCTGGTGCCACCCAGATCGAACGGGATGCTGCGGTCGATCAGCACCGTGCCGAAGCCGCTGCGGCTGGGCGGGCGTACCGTTGGCCCACCACTTTCACGCCAACTGATGGCACAGGCGTGGGTGGCGTCGATTGCCCAGCTCACCGAAAGCTTGCCGCCGGCCCGCGATAGCGCACCATACTTGGCCGCGTTGGTGGCCAGTTCGTGCAGCACCAGCGCCATGACCGAGTACGCGCGCGCATCGAGGATGACGTTCGGGCCCTGCAATTCGATCACGCTGGCAGCCGTGCGATAGGGCGAAAGCTCGGCCTCCAGCAGGTTCGTCAGGCGCCCGCCACCGTCACCGCGCACCACCTGGTCGTGGGCCAACGACAATGCCTGGATACGCCCTTTCAGCGTTGCCACATAGTCCTGCAGGGTCTGGCTCTCCGGGGTCGGATGGGCAACCAGCGCACCAATCAGCGACAGGATGTTCTTGACCCTGTGGTTGAGCTCTTCGTTGAGCATGCGCTGCCGTACTTCAGCCTTGGCGCGTTCACTGGCGAGCAGCTCGCTGTTGTGCAGCACCACTTCTACGATAGCGGTACGGATGGCATCGCCAAACTGGCGGTCCTGCTCGGTCCAGGGTAGCGACTGCTGGTGAACGGTTTCTTTCCAGATGGCGAAGCTTTTGCGGGGCGTCAGGCGGTCGCCCAACGCGCCGCTGTCATAGGTCTTGTTCGGGTCCCCGGCCCAGTCGAGTGTCTCGACCACCTCCTTGCGGAAGAAGATCAAGTAATCCCTTGGGTGTTGCGACATCGGGATGATCAGCACACCCGACACATCATTAAAATACGCCTGGGCCGACGGGAGCACTGTCGACAGGCGATTGGACGCCCAGATTCGGCCTTCGCTGACCATGTCTGCCAGGCGCAGCAGATCAGGCACGGCCGTTTGGGGCGGCGCCAGCCCTGCGCACGACCAGCGGCCTAGCAGCGACATGCCGATGCCGTCGCAGGGAATTAGCGACATCAACCGGGGCAGGCGTGCATGGAAGAACCCATCAATGTCCGCCGTCTGATTGGCGTCGCGCAGCAGGCTGTCCAGCGCTTTGTGGATGCGCACGGCGGCTTCGAGTTTTTGCCGGCTACGCAGGGTCTCTATATGCAGGGAGAAGAACTCACCGAACATCTCGGCGGCCACACGTTGTCCCATGGACAGCGTGCGTGGTGCGTAGTGATGGCAGGCAATCATTCCCCACAGCTCGCCGTTGACGATGACGGAAATCGACATCGAGGCGCCTACGCCCATGTTGCACAGGTATTCGCAATGGATCGGCGAGACGCTGCGCAGGTGCGCGTAGGACAGGTCGAGTGGTTCGCCCGAGGGGTCGAGCACCGGGTTGATGGCGACCGTTTTGAACTGGGCGTCGGAGATTACCCGGATCGGGTTGCGCAGGTAGAGCGCGCGGGCCTGCTGGGGGATATCGGAGGCAGGAAAATACTGGCCCATGAAGCTTTCGAGGTCGCCACGCTTGGCCTCGGCAACCACCTTGCCGGCACCGTCTGCTCCCAGCTGGTAGATCATCACCCGGTCGTAACCGAGCACCGCCCGGACAAAACGGGCGGCGTCGCGGAACAGCTTGCTGGTCTGGTCGATTTCGCGCAGTTGGGCAATCAGCGTGCGGGCCAGCTCGATCGGCTCGGCGATGCTCGCGCCGGCGGGTTCGAATTCGAGGATTGCCGTGCCTTTGTACAAGTGGGCGGCGATGTCGACGGCCTCGCCGTTGGGCAGCGTCACGCCAAAACTGAGCGCGGGCCGCGAGGCATCCCGGGTACGGGCGAGTGCGTTGCGAAGCGTATGCGCGACCTCGTCGCCCAGCACCGCGTGCAGTTTCTGACCATTGATATCGTTTGTTACACCCAGCACTTGTGGGGCGTTGACCGAATGGCGCAGCACCACGGTCGCCGAGGCATCACAGGCCAGCAGGCAGCCATGGGGCTGGATGCTCCCGGGAATCTGGATGGGCTCCCGGTCGCAGTTGGTCAGGTTAACTTGGGGGTTGTAGGTCATCGGCCCGTGCCTGTGGGTAAGGGGAGGCGGGCAGCAGGTCCGCCATCGTCCGTCAGCCTAGCAGGCATTGAACGCCTTGGGGATGGTGGGCCGCTCCATTCCCAGGGCGGTGCGCTGCTGCTGATCAGTCAGCTTTGGAGTACAGATGTGCTCTTGTCGAGAATCGCTTGAAGGCAGCTGTGATCAATGGTCTCATCCCGCGCTTGAGCCAACTGGTATTGCAAGATGAACCGCCCACTGTTTATTTCCATCGATGGGCCCAAGGGTACCGGCAAGACCACGCTGCTGGAGGCCGTCACTCAAGCGTTGCGGCTGGACGGGAACAAGGTGATCCGCCTCTGCGAAAGAAAGAATGACCCTCACCGGGGCGAGACCATGGCCTTGGTCAACCAGCTTTCCAGAAGCCCTTGCCAGGACCTTGAGTTCAAGGTTTGCGAGCGCTTCGCTGAAAGCCGCGCCTGGATTTCCCGGCATGTACTGCCCAGGCAGCCCGCTGACAGCATCATCCTGATTGATCGCTGGTACCCCTCTGACGCCGCGTTTCGCCGCACAGTGCCGTTTGACAAGATCCTGCGCCTGAACCTCGAACGGAACGTGCAAGTACCCGATCTGCATGTCGGGGTGGTCACAACGCCTGAAACCTCATGGGCAAGGGCCGCGGCGCGCACACGTGGGCTGGGCAGTACGGTGATCCATAACCTGGATGAACAAATTGCCTGTACCGAGGCGTTCGAGCGTGCAGTTGCAGAGCAAGGCTGGGTGCTGTGCCGCAATGAAGGGACTGTCGACGAGGCAACGCGGCAGGTCGTTCGCGAGATTCAGGGCGTGCTTCGACACCTCTGAGGCAGGTGTGAATACTGCCTTTGCAGGTATCAGGCGCCCTGCCGGTCGATGTCACGGCGCAGGACTACCGACGTGGTGATGTCATCCACCGATTCGTGACGTGCCACGTTGTCGCGTACTTGGTTGAGGTCGTCGATCGTCCGGGTCTCCACTTCAACCACCAGGTCAAGCTGACCGCTCACCGATGAAACCCGTCGCACGCGCGCGTCCGTTGCCAACTGGTCGAGCAACCCCATGGCAGGCGTGCGCTGCAACGTCACCAGCAAGATGGCGCGTATGACGTTGGCGTCTATTTCGCCGATGTCAGCGCGATAACCGCGAATGATCCCGCTGCGTTCAAGGTTGGCTACCCGCTCGGTGGTGGCGCTTCTGGAAAGGCCTATGCGGCCGGCTAATGCCTTGAGCGCAATACGCGCGTCCTTTGACAGTACCTCAAGAATCTCACGATCTTTAGCGTCCAGGTCACGCATTCCACCCCCTTGATAAGCTTGCCGTCATTATGCCGGCCGGTACCGGCATAATGCCTGTTGCGCCCGACCGTATGCAGGGTGTCCGTTTCGGCGGTGCATGACAAGCTATTGCAAAAACAATTCGCGCGCTCGGAACCTGATGATATGACAGACCTTTCCCACCCGGCACCTCGGTTTTCGGCAAGCGATGCAGAGGGCCTTGCAAAAGATTTCTTCAATGTCACCGGCACTGCAACGCCCCTGGATGGGGAACGTGATCGCAATTACCGGCTGGAGACTGGCGTAGATGCAGGCTGGATACTGAAAATCGTCAATGCCAGCGAGCCCAGGGTAGAAAGCGAGTTTCAAACCGCGCTACTCGATCACCTGGCCGTGCATGGCGCGCATTTGGGCGTGCCGCACCTGCGGGCCAGCGTGACTGGCGACTACCTGCCGTCTGTGGCCAGCAGCACCGGGGAAAAGCACGCCGTGCGCCTGGTCAGCTGGCTGGCCGGCACGCCACTTGCCAAGGCCAGTCGTTCCATGGCGCTGATGAGAAACTTCGGCCAGGCACTCGGTGAACTTGACCGTGCCCTGCAGGGCTTCATGCACCCGGGCGCAGTCCGCGACCTGGACTGGGACTTACGCCACGCTGCGCGTTCCCGCTCGCGGCTGCACTGCATCAAGGACCCTGATCGCCGGGCCATTGCCGAGCGCTTCATCGTCCGGTTCGAACAGGCTGTACAGCCGAAGCTGGCGTCCCTTCGGGCCCAGGTGATCCACAACGACGCCAACGACTGGAACATCCTGGTCGATGCCGAAACGGCCGGTAACGTGACTGGCTTCATCGATTTTGGCGATGCCGTGCACACCGTTCTGATTGCCGAGGTCGCGATCGCCAGCGCCTACGCCATTCTCGACATGGACGACCCGATCGGCGCTGCGGCTGCGCTGGTGGCCGGCTTCCATGAGAAGTACCCGTTGCAAGCGCAAGAGCTTGATGTGTTGTTCAACCTGATAGCCATGCGCTTGGTCATCAGCGTCACGTTCTCCGCTTCCCGGCAGGACCAGACCGACGACAACCCTTACCTGGCGATCAGTGAAGCGCCTGCCTGGCGCCTACTGGAGCAGCTTGATTCGATGAACCCACGATTGGCCACCGGCATTCTGCGCAAGGCCTGTGGTTTCGATGCCATCGAAGGTGCGGGGGAGGTCCGCCGCTGGATTGCCGACAACCACAAGTCGTTTGCCGACCTGGTGCGCCCGTCAGCCGCCATTCTCGACAAGGTGATCGCGCCGTTTGGCGATGCCAGCCACGAGATGACCATCGCCTCGGCCCAGCAGCGCCCGGCAGATGCGACGCGGTGGTGGAATGAATTCTCTGCCGCGCACAAGGTGCCGCTGGCCATCGGACCATGGGGCGAGATACGTGCCATCTATACCGACAGCGCCTTCGAGTCTCGCTTCATCAAGGGGCAGCACCGTACCCTGCATATCGGGGTAGACCTGGTGATGCCAGCGGGTACCCCGTTGTACGCACCGATCGGCGGCACCGTCAGAAGCGTCGAGGTCGAGCCAGGCCCGCTGGGGTATGGCGGCCTGGTGATGCTTGAGCATACCCCACCCGGTTGCCCGCCCTTTCTGACACTCTGGGGGCACATGGCCCACGAGGCGCTCAGCCGTTTGCAGGCCGGTGACAAGCTCGAAGCCGGCGACCTGGTCGGCTACATGGGCAGCGATCACGAGAACGGCGGCTGGATTCCCCACCTGCATCTGCAGGTGGTCACCGATACCCGGCTGAGCGCGTGCGAGGTCATTGGCGTGGGTGAGCCAGCGTACCGCGACACGTGGGCCGACCTGTTCCCCGATGCTTCGGCCCTGGCCGGTATCCCGCCAGAGACCTACAGCCAGCAGGGGATGACCAAGGCCCAGATCATTGCCAGGCGCAAGGAACTGCTGCTCCCTAACCTGTCCATTTCGTACACCGATCCGATCAAGTTCGTGCGCGGGGATGGCGTATGGCTGATCGACAACTTCGGGCGGGCCTACCTGGACTGCTTCAACAACGTCTGCCACCTGGGCCATGGTCATCCCGACGTGGTCGAAGCCTTGACCCGCCAGGCTGCGCTGCTCAACACCAATACCCGCTACCTGCACGACAACATCGTCGAATACGCCGAACGCCTGACCGGCACTTTGCCAAAGGGCCTTTGCGTAGCGTCCTTTGGCTGCTCGGGGAGTGAGGCCAACAGCCTGATGCTGCGTATGGCGCGCAACTACACAGGCAGTGATCAGGCGATCGTGCTGGACTGGGCCTACCACGGCACCACGCAGGAACTGATCGATCTGAGCCCTTACAAGTACAAGCGCAAGGCGGGCAAGGGCAGGGCGGCGCATGTTTACGAGGCCGTAGTCCCGGACAGCTACTACGCCCCCGAGCACTGGCCCGTGGAAGCGCACGGCAAGCGCTTTGCCGAGTCGGTGGCAGAGCAGCTGGACGCCATGCGCAAGGCAGGCAAGCGCCCCGGTTTTTTCATTGCCGAGTCGATCCCGAGCGTGGCGGGGCAGGTGTTTTTGCCCGAACACTACCTCAAGGAGGTGTACGCCATGGTGCGAGCCGAAGGTGGGCTGTGCCTGGCCGATGAGGTTCAGGTCGGGTTTGGCCGGGTCGGCAGCCACTGGTGGGCATTCGAGACCCAGGGCGTGGTCCCGGATGCCGTCAGCATGGGCAAACCCATTGGTAACGGCCACCCGATGTCGGCGGTAGTGACCACGCGCGAGGTTGCCGATGCTTTCAACAACGGCATGGAGTATTTCAACACCTTCGCCGGTAACCCGGTGTCATGTGCGGTAGGCCTGGCGGTGCTCAATGCAATCGAGCGCGACCGGTTGAAAGACAACGCCTTGAATGTCGGCCATTACCTGCTCGATGGTTTTCGCAAGCTTCAGCAGCAATTCGACGTGATTGGTGATGTGCGCGGATTGGGCCTGTTTCTCGGCGTCGTGCTGGTCACCGACCGCCAGTCGAAGGCGCCAGCCACGGCCCTGGCCAGAAAAGTGGCGGATGGCGCCCGGGAGCGCGGCGTATTGATCGGCACCGAAGGCCCGCATGACAACGTGCTGAAAATGCGGCCCTCGATGATTTTCAGCCGGGCCAATGCGGACTTTCTTCTCGAGGTGCTGAAAGACAGCTTCATCGCGGCAGTGAAATAGCGTTTCAGGGCGAGCAGGGCGTGTCCATGAGCACGCCCTGCGTCGCGCCTGTCTGGCGCTCTGGGCAAGTTGCCAGATTCAAGCCCCTCTGATGCCCAGGCCTTCGCGAGCCTGGCCATGCATGCCGGATGCTTCTGGCAATGCCGTGACCTTGATCGCACGCACCGGTACGGCGAACCTTGCGCCGATTTTCGAAAACCGCTCCAGCAGCCTGAAGTTGATCGCCTGCTGAATGTCCATGTACAGGTTGTAGCCTGGGTCCTGGACGATGTAGACACACTCGAACTCCAGCGCCTCTTTGCCGAAGCCGCGCAGGTGAGCGCGATCGAAACGCGCCTGCTCCTGGGTCTTGATGGCGTCTTCTACGATGCCTGGCGCTTTCTTCACAGCCTCGGTGGGCGTGTCGTAGGAAAGCCCGAACTCAAACACGATGCGACGTTCCTGCAGGCGCTTGTAATTCTGGATGGTGCTGCTGATCATGCTGGCGTTGGCCATGACGATCTGTTCGCCGCCGAGGCTACGGATGCGTGTAGTCTTCAGGCCGACGTGTTCAACGGTACCCGCCAGGGGCCCGATGACGATGAAGTCACCGATCTCGAACGGCTTGTCCACGGCGATCGACAACGAAGCGAACAGGTCGCCAAGGATATTCTGCACAGCCAGCGCCACTGCGATGCCGCCCACGCCAAGGCTGGCGACGAAGGCGGTGATGTTCACCCCCAGGTTCGACAGCATCGCCAGCACCACCACAGACCACAGCAGTACTCGCGCGCCCCAGGCCGAAAGGGTAGCCAGCGCGCTGCCCTGGTTCAGGCCGTCGGTGCGGTGGCGGGCGAAGTAGCGGCTCAGGCCCAGGCCGATGGCGCGGTTGGCCCACAGGCCAATCTGCAGGGCCGCGACCACGAACCACAGGCTGCTGACCCTGCTTAGCCAGCGCTCGGGCAGGTCGAGCATGCTCAGACCCACCAGCAATGAGGCCAGCAACAACAGAAAGTTGCTGGTGCCGGAAAGCACCTTGGCCATTACCTGGCTCAATGGGCCTTCGTGTTCGGACCACCGCCGTATCCGGCGTATCAGGAAGCTGATTGCGGCACGGGCGACCAGGAAGGTCACGATGGCGACTGTCAGCGCCACCAGCAGATTGAGAATGGAGATGCCAAATACGGTGGTGTCGCTGAAAAACGCGATGATGCGGTCGTTCATGAGTACCTCGCCTCTGGGTTGATTTGCCAAGGTGCTTTCTTGGGACGTCAAAGAGGCGCTACAGGTCGATCGGATTTCACCACGCTGGGCAGACGGAGTCAGTCTCTGTAGATTTTTTTCAATAACCGCAACAGTTCAGTCCTCTCGTCATCCGACAGGTTGGATGTCGCCTGATGATCGCTGTCAGCGGCGATGTGCTTCAACTCCTTCAACAGGGCTTCGCCCGATTTGCTCAGGAAAATCCCGTACGAGCGTTTGTCCGGTTTGCACCGCACGCGCACGGCCAGCGCGCGCTCTTCCAGTTTGTTCAGCATTGGCACGACTTGCGGCGGTTCGATAGCCAGCGCACGCGCCAGGTCGGCCTGCATCAGCCCGGGATTCTGGTCGATGATCGCCAGGGCGGAAAATTGTGCCGGGCGCAGGTCATGGGCCGAGAGCCGGGCGATAAGGTTCTGAAACAGCTTCAATTGCGCGCGTCGCAAGGCGTAGCCGATCAAGTCTTCAAGCACCCCTTCTCCCACAGGAGCAGCCACGCAAGCGTCGTCGGTAGTACGGGCAGACCTAGCCATCAGGGTTCATGCTCCTCGGTCATGGGTAAGAAAGTTACCTATTTTGCCTGTCCTTCTGCGATCCGGCTAGAGCAGGTCTGGCAAAAAGGCAGCGCGCCAACCTCTGCACAAAGATAATTTTGTTAATGGTTAATTGACATAACTAATTTGACCCGTTAGCGTGAGCCCATCACCCCGAACAACAAGAGTGCAGAACCATGAGCAAATACGAAGGCCGCTGGACCACCGTGAAGGTCGAACTGGAATCGGGCATCGCCTGGGTGACCCTCAATCGCCCGGAAAAACGCAATGCCATGAGCCCCACGCTGAACCGGGAAATGGTCGACGTGCTGGAAACCCTCGAGCAGGACGCCGACGCTGGCGTGCTGGTACTGACCGGTGCTGGCGAGTCCTGGACCGCCGGCATGGACCTGAAGGAGTACTTCCGCGAGGTGGACGCCGGTCCGGAGATCCTCCAGGAAAAAATCCGTCGCGAAGCCTCGCAATGGCAATGGAAGTTGCTGCGTCTGTATGCCAAACCGACCATCGCCATGGTCAACGGCTGGTGCTTCGGCGGTGGCTTCAGCCCACTGGTGGCATGCGACCTGGCGATCTGCGCCAATGAAGCGACCTTCGGCCTGTCGGAAATCAACTGGGGCATCCCGCCTGGCAACCTGGTCAGCAAGGCCATGGCCGATACCGTTGGCCATCGTCAGTCGCTGTACTACATCATGACCGGCAAGACCTTCGATGGCCGCAAGGCTGCCGAGATGGGCCTGGTGAACGACAGCGTGCCGCTGTCCGAGCTGCGTGAGACCACCCGCGAGTTGGCGCTGAACCTGCTGGAAAAGAACCCGGTGGTGCTGCGCGCCGCGAAGAATGGCTTCAAGCGCTGCCGCGAGCTGACCTGGGAACAGAACGAAGACTACCTCTACGCCAAGCTCGACCAGTCTCGCCTGCTGGACACGACAGGTGGCCGCGAGCAGGGCATGAAGCAGTTCCTCGACGACAAGAGCATCAAGCCAGGCCTGCAGGCCTACAAGCGCTGAGTCGCACCGCGGGCGGCGGTGTGCCGCGCCAAAGCCCGCAGGTATTTCTCTATAACGACAACAAGAGGAATGAGCATGTTGCAGGTGCCTTTGCTGATTGGCGGGCAGTCGCGCCCCGCCAGTGATGGACGAACCTTCGAGCGCTGTAACCCGGTGACCGGCGAGGTGGTGTCGCAAGCTGCTGCCGCCACACTGGCTGATGCTGATGCCGCCGTGGCTGCTGCCAGCGCGGCGTTTCCGGCCTGGGCCGCCCTGGCGCCGGGCGAGCGGCGCAGCCGCTTGCTGGCAGGTGCTGATCTGTTGCAGGCGAGGGCTGGCGAGTTCATCGCCGCTGCCGGTGAAACCGGGGCCATGGCCAACTGGTATGGCTTCAACGTGAAGTTGGCCGCCAACATGCTGCGCGAGGCAGCAGCCATGACCACGCAGATCACCGGTGAAGTGATCCCCTCGGACGTCCCGGGCAGCTTTGCGATGGCCCTGCGCGCGCCTTGCGGCGTGGTGTTGGGCATCGCGCCGTGGAACGCTCCGGTGATACTGGCCACGCGTGCCATTGCCATGCCGCTGGCCTGCGGCAACACCGTGGTGCTCAAGGCTTCGGAGCTGAGCCCGGCGGTCCATCGGCTGATCGGCCAGGTGCTGCACGATGCAGGCATCGGCGACGGCGTGGTCAATGTCATCAGCAATGCGCCGCAGGATGCACCGGCCATCGTCGAGCGGCTGATCGCCAACCCTGCGGTCCGCCGGGTCAACTTCACCGGCTCGACGCACGTCGGGCGCATTGTCGGCGAACTGGCGGCCCGCCACCTCAAGCCAGCGCTGCTCGAACTGGGCGGCAAGGCGCCTCTGTTGGTGCTCGACGATGCCGACCTGGACGCCACGGTCGAAGCGGCGGCCTTCGGTGCCTACTTCAACCAGGGGCAGATCTGCATGTCCACCGAGCGCCTTGTGGTGGACAGCCGTATTGCCGACGCCTTCGTCGACAAGCTGGCGGTGAAGATCGCCGGGCTGCCTGCAGGTGATCCGCAGGCCAGCACGTCAGTGCTCGGCTCGCTGGTCAGCGCAGCGGCCGGCGAGCGCATCAAGGCACTGATCGACGATGCCGTGGCCAAGGGCGCGCGCTTGGTTTGTGGCGGCCAGCTGGAGGGCAGCATCCTGCAACCGACCTTGCTCGACAACGTCGATGCCAGCATGCGCTTGTACCGCGAGGAGTCCTTCGGCCCGGTGGCGGTGGTGCTGCGCGCCGAAGGCGACGAAGCCTTGCTGCAGTTGGCCAACGACTCGGAGTTTGGTCTGTCATCGGCCATTTTCAGCCGCGACACCAGCCGCGCCCTGGCCTTGGCCCAACGGGTGGAGTCAGGTATCTGCCATATCAACGGCCCGACCGTTCACGACGAAGCACAGATGCCGTTTGGTGGGGTCAAGTCCAGCGGCTACGGCAGCTTCGGCAGCCGCACGGCCATCGATCAGTTCACCCAGTTGCGCTGGGTCACCCTCCAGCACGGCCCGCGTCACTATCCCATCTAGCCGCTGCAGGCCCAGGCCACCGGCAAGATGACCGCCGCCCGTAATACCGGGCGGCGGCAGGATGTACAACAAGAACGAGGAGCAACCTGCGTGAATAACGAAGCCCGCTCAGGGTCGACCGACCCTGGCCAACGTCCGCGCTACCGCCAGGTGGCCATCGGGCATCCCCGGGTGCAGGTCAGCCACGTCGACGACGTGCTGCGCATGCACCCTGTCGAGCCACTGGCGCCGCTGCCGGCGCGTCTGCTCGAACGCCTGGTGCACTGGGCCCAGGTGCGTCCGGACACCACCTTCATCGCGGCACGTCAGGCAGACGGTGCCTGGCGTTCGATCAGCTACGTGCAGATGCTCGCCGATGTGCGCACCATCGCCGCCAACTTGCTAGGACTGGGCCTCAGTGCCGAGCGCCCGCTGGCGCTGCTTTCCGGCAACGACATCGAACACCTGCAAATCGCCCTCGGCGCCATGTATGCCGGTATTGCCTATTGCCCGGTGTCGCCGGCCTACGCGCTGTTGTCGCAAGACTTCGCCAAGTTGCGCCATGTCTGCGAGGTGCTCACCCCCGGAGTGGTCTTCGTCAGCGACAGCCAGCCGTTCCAGCGCGCCTTCGAGGCGGTGCTGAACGATTCGGTCGGCGTGATCAGCGTGCGTGGCCAGGTCGCAGGTCGCCCCCATATAAGCTTCGACAGCCTGTTGCAACCGGGTGACCTGGCGGCGGCCGATGCGGCTTTCGCCGCCACCGGGCCGGACACCATCGCCAAATTCCTCTTCACCTCGGGCTCGACCAAGCTGCCCAAGGCGGTGATCACCACCCAGCGCATGCTGTGCGCCAATCAGCAGATGCTTCTGCAGACTTTTCCGACGTTCGCCGAGGAGCCGCCGGTGCTGGTGGACTGGCTGCCGTGGAACCACACGTTCGGCGGTAGCCACAACCTCGGCATCGTGCTGTACAACGGTGGCAGCTTCTACCTCGACGCCGGCAAGCCAACCCCACAAGGCTTCGCCGAGACCCTGCGCAATCTGCGCGAGATTTCCCCCACGGCCTACCTCACCGTACCCAAGGGCTGGGAGGAGCTGGTCAAGGCACTGGAGCAGGACCCCGCGCTGCGCGAGGTGTTCTTTGCCCGCATCAAGCTGTTCTTCTTTGCCGCCGCAGGCCTGTCGCAAAGCGTCTGGGACCGGTTGGACCGCATTGCCGAGCAACACTGCGGCGAACGCATCCGCATGATGGCCGGCCTTGGCATGACCGAAGCTTCGCCATCGTGCACCTTCACCACCGGGCCTTTGTCGATGGCCGGCTATGTCGGGCTGCCGGCACCTGGCTGCGAAGTGAAGCTGGTGCCGGTGGGTGACAAGCTCGAGGCGCGCTTCCGTGGCCCGCATATCATGCCAGGCTACTGGCGCTCGCCGCAGCAGACCGCCGAGGCGTTCGACGAGGAGGGGTTCTACTGTTCGGGTGACGCGTTGAAGCTGGCCGATGCCAGGCAGCCCGAGCTTGGCCTGATGTTCGATGGCCGTATCGCTGAGGACTTCAAACTTTCGTCCGGGGTATTCGTCAGTGTCGGGCCGCTGCGCAACCGCGCAGTGCTGGAGGGCTCGCCTTACGTACAGGACATCGTGGTCACCGCGCCGGACCGCGAATGCCTGGGCCTGCTGGTGTTCCCGCGTCTGCCCGAGTGTCGGCGCCTGGCCGGGCTGGCAGAGGATGCCAGCGATGCGCAGGTGCTGGCCAACGACACCGTGCGCAGTTGGTTCGCTGACTGGCTGGAGCGCTTGAACCGCGATGCCCAGGGCAACGCCAGCCGTATCGAATGGCTGTCGCTGCTGGCCGAGCCGCCGTCGATCGACGCCGGTGAAATCACCGACAAGGGCTCGATCAATCAGCGCGCCGTGCTGCAGCGGCGCGCCGCTCAGGTCGAGGCGCTGTACCGTGGCGAAGACCCCGACGCATTGCACGCCAAGGTGCGGCCTTGAGTGCGGCCGGGCTGTGCACCGTCTTCGAGGACACGGCCATCGTCCAGATGGTGCGTACGCCCTGGATCGACCTGGGTGGCGCATTGGCCGCGATCTCGCCCATCGACCTGGGCATTCAGGCCGGCCGTGCGGTGCTGGCACGTGCAGCTGCCAACCCTCAGGCGGTAGACAGCGTGCTCGCTGGCAGCATGGCCCAGGCCAGCTTCGATGCCTATATGCTGCCACGCCATGTCGGCCTCTACTGTGGCGTGCCGCAGGCGGTACCGGCACTGGCGGTGCAGCGTATCTGCGGCACGGGCCTTGAACTGTTGCGTCAGGCCGGTGAGCAGCTGCGCAGTGGCGCCCGCCAGGTGCTGTGCGTGGGCGCGGAGTCGATGTCGCGCAATCCGATCGCGGCCTATGAACACCGGGGCGGTTTTCGCCTGGGTGCGCCGGTCGGGTTCAAGGACTTTCTCTGGGAAGCCCTGTACGACCCGGCTGCCGGTGTGGACATGATCGGTACTGCGGAAAACCTGGCCCGTGCCCATGGCCTGGCGCGTGAAACGGTGGACGCATGGGCCCTGCGCAGCCATCAGCGGGCCCTGCAAGCCCAGGCGCAGGGCTGGTTCGACGAGGAAATCGTCAGCGTCACCGCGCAGGCATTAGAGGCAGAAGGCTGCCAGCCACGCGGCATCGCATTGCCGCGTGGCGTGAGTGAGGTCAGCCAGGACAGCCACCCACGGCCTACCGATGCGGCCGCACTGTCTAGGCTGCGCCCGGTGCACGCCGGTGGCGTACAGACGGCAGGCAACAGTTGCGCGGTGGTCGATGGTGCGGCAGCAGCCTTGGTCACGCGCTACTCCGATTGCACTCATCCGCCTTTGGCGCGTTTGCTGATGGCCACGGCCGTTGGCGTACCGCCCAGCCTCATGGGCATCGGGCCGGCGCCGGCCATCACCTTGCTGCTCGAACGCAGCGGCCTGCGCCTGGAGCAGATCGACCGCCTGGAAATCAACGAGGCGCAGGCCGCCCAAGTGCTGGCGGTGGCCCAGGCGCTTGAACTCGATGTAGACAAGCTCAATGTCCATGGCGGCGCTATCGCCCTCGGCCACCCACTGGCCGCTACAGGCCTGCGCCTGGTCCACACCTTGGCCCGTCAATTGCGCGACGGCAACTTGCGCTATGGCATCGCGGCGGCGTGCATCGGCGGTGGCCAAGGCATGGCGCTGCTGATCGAAAACCCCCATTTCATTGCCTGACCCGGAGGTATCCGATGACCTGGAAGGCGCCCCTGCGCGACATGCAGTTCGTCTTGCAACACTGGCTGCGGGCCGATCAGGCCTGGGCGCAATTACCGGCGTACGCCGACGTCGACCTCGACCTGGCGGCCCAGGTACTGGAAGAGGCGGCCCGTTTCTGCGAGCAGGTGCTGGCCCCTTTGAACAGTTCGGGCGATCGTCAGGGCTGCCAGATGGCGGGCGGGGAGGTACGCACCCCGGACGGATTTCCGGCGGCTTATCGCGCCTATGTCGACGGTGGCTGGCCGTCCCTGGCATGCGCCCCGGCGCTTGGCGGCCAAGGGCTGCCGCTAGTGCTGGAGGCGGCCTTGCAAGAGATGCTGTTCGGCAGCAACCATGGCTGGGCCATGTACACCGGTATTGCTCACGGCGCCTACCTGTGCCTGAAAACCCATGCATCCGCCGCGCTGCAGGCGCGCTATCTGCCGGGCATCGTCAGCGGTGGCACCTTGCCTACCATGTGCCTGACCGAACCCCAGGCCGGCAGCGATCTCAGCCTGTTGCGCTGCCGCGCCGTGCCCTTGGGCGACGGTAGCTACGCGGTCAGTGGCAACAAGCTGTTCATCTCTGGCGGCGAACACGACCTGACCCGCGACATACTCCACCTGGTGTTGGCCCGGTTGCCGGATGCGCCGTCCGGCAGCCGCGGGCTTTCGCTGTTGCTGGTGCCCAAATGGCTGGAGGATGGCCAGCGCAATTCGCTGTACTGCGACGGCCTGGAACACAAGCTGGGCATCCGTGGCAGCGCCACCTGCGCACTACGCCTGGAGGGCGCCCGCGGCTGGCTGGTGGGTCAGCCCCATGGTGGCCTGGCGGCGATGTTCGTGATGATGAATTCCGCGCGGCTGCATGTTGGCTTGCAAGGGTTGGGGCATGCCGAGGCAGCCTGGCAACAGGCCCGCGACTATGCCCTGGAGCGGCGTCAGATGACTGCCCCGGGGCGGGCCAAGGGAGGCGCCCAAGGCGCCGACCCGATCCACCTGCACCCGGCCATGCGGCGGGTCCTGCTGGAGTTGCGGGTGCGTACCGAGGGGATGCGCGCGCTGGCCTACTGGACGGCCCAGTGGCTGGATATCGCCGAAGCCGCCGTCGAGCCTGCACAACGGGCGAAGGCCGCGACATTGGCGGCGCTGCTGACGCCCATCATCAAGGCGGCCTTCACCGAGCAGGGGTTCAGCCTGGCAAGCCAGGCCCTGCAGGTGTTCGGTGGCTATGGCTACACCCAGGAGTTTGCCATCGAGCAGACCTTGCGCGACAGCCGCATCGCGATGATCTACGAAGGCACCAACGAGATACAGGCCAATGACCTGATGCTGCGCAAGGTATTGGGCGATGGGGGGGACGGTTTCGCCCTGCTGTTGTGTGAGTTGCGTACCGAGGCCGCTGCGGACGCTGGCGCAGCTGCCACCGCGTTGGGCAGTGCGTGCGATACGCTGGAGGCAGCGCTGGCCAAGGTGCTGTCGATGACCGCGGGCGATCCCGAATTTCCGTTCCGCGCCGCAGGCGACTTCCTGCAGTTGTGCGCAACGGCGCTGCAGGCCTTCGCCTGGGCCCGCAGCGCCCGTTGCATCCAGGTGTTGCCAGAGGGGTCGGCGCAGCGCCGGGAAAAGCAGGAAAGCGTTGGGTTCTTTCTCAGCTACCTGCTGCCCGACCTCGACCGGCAGGTGGCGGCCATCGACGCGGCCGCCACGCCGTTGCCATTCATTGCCGAATCGTTCTGAAACCCACGTGCGAGGTCGTCATGAACACCGGCTGCGGCTGGCGTGCCGAGGGGCGGTAGCGCATGCAGCGGTCCGCCGAACACAGGTGCGAGCCGCCTTTGATCACCGCCACCGGCACGCCGGGGTCTGCCGGGTCGAAGCTGTCACTCAGGGCCGGGCCTGAGGGGTCGAGCCAGGCGTCGCGCTGTGCGTCATGGCCTGGCCGATAGCCCGTGCGAGTCAGCTCCCAGACATTGCCGCCGGCATCGAACAGGCCAAAGCCATTGGCCGGGAAGCAACCCACGGGCGATGTACCGGTAAAGCCATCCTTTGCCGCATTGCGATAGGGGAACTGGCCCTGCCAGGTATTGGCCATGAGCTTGCCCTTGGGCTGCTCGGTGCTACCCCAGCTGAAGTCGGCATCGGTCAGGCCACCGCGCATGGCGTACTCCAGCTGCGCCTCGCTGGGCAGTTCGCGGCCTGCCCAGCGGGCATAGGCCTGGGCATCTTCCAGGGCGACCTGCACCACCGGATGATTGTCCAGCCCGACCAGGCTGCTGCCCGGCCCTTGCGGGTGTCGCCAGTTGGCGCCGGGCACGAACTGCCAGCCGGGGCTGAGCACGTCCGCACCCTGATGAAACACCATCGCACCCGGAACCCGCAGCGCGTCGGGCAGGGTAGGGTCGTCCTCGATTCGGGTACCGCGCTCGGCATGGGTGACATACCCGGTGGCCTTGACGAAGCGCGCGAACTGGGCGTTGGTGACCGGATGCACGTCAATCCAGAAGCCGGACACCTTGGCAGGGTGAGGCGGGCCTTCTTCGTCGTAAAAGCGGCTTGAACCAAAGCTGAACTCGCCGCCAGGCACGTGCACCATGCCGTCCCGCCAAGGGCCTTGGCGCTGCGCGGGCAGGCCGCTGTAGCCCGTGCACAGCAGCGCCGGCGCCGGGGCTTGCGGCCACACGGCATAGGCGGCGGCGAGCAGGCCGGCGGCGAGTGCTGCGCAGCCGGCTGCCCGGGCGATCATTGCTGCTTGACCAGGATCGGGCTGGCCGGACGGCCGTCGGCATCGATCGCGATGTTGCCGCGCTGGGCATAAGCCTTCCAGTCGCGCAGCATCAGCGCCACCTGCTCGGGGTGCCCTGCGCCGATGTCGTGGTGCTCGCCAGGGTCCTTGTGCAGGTCATACAAGTGCCAGCTCGGCTTGCTGTCGGTGGCATCCCACACCAGCTTCAGTGGGCCCTTGCGCAACGAGGCGCTGCCGTTGATTTCCCAGCCCAGGGCTTCGTCATGGGCGTGGATCTGGCTGTCCTTGCCTTGCAGGTAGTTCAGCGCCGATGTGCCTTGCGGCGGCACGATATCGCGGTTGCGGTAGTTGACGCCGGGCATCGGCGCACCGGCCAGTTGCAGCAGGGTCGGCATGATGTCGCGGACGCTGGCCAGCTCTTCGCTGCGGCCGGCCTTGATGGTGGCCGGGTAGTAGACAAAGGCCGGTACGCGGATGCCCCCCTGGTAGGTGGTCATCTTGTAGCGACGGCTGGGCAGGGCACTGACCTGGGCCCAGGCCGAGCCGATCATCAGGAACGAATCGCGGCGGCCATAGTTGTCCAGACGGTTATCGAAGTTTGCCTTGATCCACTCGGGATCGACACGGGTGGCGTTCTCCGGACCGTTGTCGGACATGAACAGGATCATCGTGTTTTCCAGCTCGCCGGTCTTGCGCAGGTGTTCCACCAGGCGCCCCACCTCGGTGTCCAGCGCTGTGACCATGGCGGCGTATACCTCCATGGTGCGTGCGGACTGGCGTTTTTGTTCATCGCTCAGCGATGCCCAGCTCGGCACGCCTTCCAATTGTGCTTGCAGGGGGAAGTCGGCGGGCACCAGGCCGGCTTCACGCTGGCGCTTCAGGCGTTCGTGGGCGATGACTTCGTAGCCTTGGTCGTAACGGCCTCGGTACTGCGCCAGGTACGCATCCGGCGCCTGCAGCGGCCAGTGCGGCGCGGTATAGGCGGCAAAGGCGAAGAACGGTTTGTTGCTGGCCTTGCCTTGGTCGATCGCGTCGATCAGGCGGTCGGTGTACCAGGTGGTGGAATAGAAGTCGTCGGGCAGCGCGATCGGCTCGCCATTGTGGCGATAGGTGGCGCTGTAGTTCGACTGCAGGTCCATATTGGCCTGCTTGAAGTGCGCCGCGCCGCCTTCGAGCAGCACATAGGCCTGGTCGAAGCCGCGGTTGTGTGGCTGCTGGGCCGGTTGCATGCCCAGGTGCCACTTGCCGGCGATGTAGGTGCGGTAGCCGGCGTCATGCAGCAGTTCGGCGAGGGTCGCGACATTGGCACCGAGCACGCCTTCGTAGCCGGCGCGAACCTCTGCACCGGCCGGCAGGCGCTTGCGCGTCTCCGACATCATGCCCAGCCCGACCAGGTGCGGGTCGTTGCCGGACATCAGCATCGCGCGGGTCGGCGAGCAACTGGGCGCCGCGTGGAAGTCGAGCATCAGGCGGCCGTCAGCCAGCAGTTTGTCCAGGTTGGGCGTCTGGATTTCGCTGCCCAGGGCCGACAAATCGGAAAAGCCGAGGTCATCAGCGACCACCAACAAAATGTTTGGTTGTTTAACGGTTGGTGCGGCCATGGCGTGGCTGGCACCGAGCATGAGCACGCCGAGGGCGGCAAGGGGGCGGAGGCAATTCATGGGGGGACTCTTGTTTTTGTAATGGGCTCAAAGTAGCGCATGGCCTATGAATAGACCGTGCGCCCTGGATTCTAGCGACGGATGAATGAATGCCGCAGCCGTGCGCTGCAGAAGTGTGCGATTAGCGAACGCTTGATGTTGATCATTCCTCGTACACGTGAAGAACGCTATTGACGGCGCATATGGTTAACAAAAATAATCGTTAACAGAGTTATCCAGTTTGTAAGAACAATTATAAAAACAAGTGAAGGGAAATTCTGATGATCAAGCCGTTGAACGGGGTATGCCTGCCCCTCATAGTGCTTTCGCTGTGCCAGTCCGCCCACGCGGCCAGCCCGCTCGAAGAGAGCCGGCCGGGGAGGCCAGGGGCCCCTCGCTGGATCGAGGACTACCGCTTTCTCGACGACCCCGCCAAGGCCACGGCCCCCTTCGATGGCCTGCGCTACCATCGGCTGTCAGAGTCGGCCTGGCTGCAACTCGGGGCTGAGGCCCGCTACCGGGCCGATGCTTCGGACAAACCCTTCTTTGGCCTGCGCGGGCTGAACGACGATTCCTATCTGCTGCAACGGCTGCAGGCCCATGCCGACTTGCACCTGTTCGACGATGCCGTGCGTACCTTCGTCCAGGTCGAGAATACCCGCGCCTTCGGCAAGGACTTGTACTCGCCCAATGATGAAAGCCGTAATGAAGTACGACAGGCCTTCGTCGATTTCAACTACGACTTCGCCGCAGGGCGCCATACCACACGCGTAGGTCGCCAGGAGATGGGCTTTGGCGACCAGATGCTGGTCACCTACCGCGATTCGCCGAACATCCGCCTGAGCTTCGACGGCGTGCGCGCCAGCCTCAACCTCAAGGACGGACGCAAGCTGGATGCATTCGCTATGCGCCCGCTGAAAATCGGTGAAGACAGTTGGGACGACGGCAGCAACAACAACATCAAATTCTACGGGCTCTACGGTACCTTGCCGCTGTCGGCGTCCTGGAACATGGACCTGTTGGCCTTTGGCCTGGAAACCGACGACCGTAGCCTGGCCGGCGAGTCGGGTGACGAGCAGCGCTATACCTTCGGCACGCGGCTGTTCGGCCGCCATCAGGCACTGGACTGGAGCTGGAACCTCGTCGGGCAGACCGGCCATCTGGGTAACGCGTCGATCCGCGCCTGGGCGTTGTCGAGCGACAGCGGCTTCACCTTCATCCATCCCTGGCAACCGCGCCTGGGCATGCGCATCGATGCCGCGAGTGGCGACAGTGACCTGGGCGACGGAAAAGTCGGCACTTTCGACCCGCTTTACCCACGCAATGGTGTCTATGGCGAAGCCAGCCTCACCACCCTGAGCAACATCATCGTGGTGGGGCCGACCTTCGGCTTCTCGCCCTGGCGCACGCTGCGCATCGAGCCGGGCATCTTCCAAGTGTGGAAACAGCGTGAGGAAGACGGCGTGTACATGCCCGGCATGAGCATGCTGGCCAACACCCGTGGCACGGGGCGCCATGTCGGTACCATCTACCGCGCCAGCACACGCTGGCTTGCCACTCCCAACCTGACGCTGGACCTTGACCTGAAGTATTACGACGTTGGCTCGGCGATCAAGGATGCCGGCGGCGAAAACTCGTCGTTCGTCACCGTACGTGCCACGTTCCGCCTTTGAACACCCGACCGACAACAACAACAGAGGGCCACACATGCATCATTCATCTGCATCATCGGGCAAGGCCGTACTCACCATCGGCTTGTGTTTTCTCGTTGCCTTGCTGGAAGGGCTGGACCTGCAGGCCACCGGCATCGCCGCGCCGCACATGGCCAAGGCATTCAACCTGACCCCGGCCATGCTCGGTTGGGTATTCAGTGCCGGGTTGCTGGGGTTGCTGCCCGGCGCGCTGATCGGCGGTTGGCTGGCAGACCGCTTGGGCCGCAAAGCGATCCTGATCGTGGCGGTGCTGTTGTTTGGCGGCTTCTCGCTAGGGACCGCCCATGCCCAAAGCTACGATTCGCTGTTGATCGCGCGGCTGATGACAGGGCTCGGGCTGGGGGCGGCGTTGCCAATCCTGATCGCCCTGGCCAGCGAGGCGGCGCCCGAGCGTCTGCGCAGCACAGCGGTCAGCCTGACTTACTGTGGTGTGCCGCTAGGCGGGGCGGTTGCGTCGCTGATCGGCATGGCCGGCGTGGGCGACGGCTGGCGTACGGTGTTCTACGTCGGCGGCATCGCACCGATCGTGATCGCCTTTGTGTTGATGATCTGGCTGAAAGAGTCCCAGGCATTCCGTACCCAAGGCGTTGCCAAGGCGGGCAGTGAGGGTGTGCTTGCCCAATTGTTCGGGCCGCAGCAGGCAAGCCGCACGCTGTTGCTGTGGGTGGCATGTTTCTTCACCTTGACGGTGTTGTACATGTTGCTCAACTGGCTGCCGTCGCTGTTGATCGGCCAAGGCTTCAGCCGGCCGCAGGCGGGCGCCGTGCAGATCCTGTTCAACCTGGGTGGGGCGGCGGGTTCGTTCCTGACCGGCCGGATGATGGACCGCGGTTTTGCCGGGCGGGCGGTATTGATCGCCTACGCCGGCATGCTGGCGTCGTTGGCAGGGCTGGGGCTGTCGAGCAGTTTCGGTCTGATGTTGCTGGCCGGGTTCACTGCGGGGTATTGCGCCATTGGTGGCCAGTTGGTGCTGTACGCGCTGGCGCCGACGCTGTATACGACCCAGGTGCGCGCGACGGGCTTGGGCGCCTCGGTGGCGGTGGGGCGCCTGGGTTCCATGGCCGGCCCTCTGGCGGCCGGGCAGATCCTTGCAGCAGGCGCAGGTGCGGGGGGGCTGCTGATGGCCGCGGCTCCGGGCCTGGTGCTCGCGGCGTTGGCGGCACGTGCGCTGCTGAAACACCGAGCCCGCACGCAAAGCCCGGAGGCGGGTGAGACTGCGGCCCAGGACCCTGCATAGCAACTCCCTGGATGGGCTAGTGCTGCTTGCGCAATGCCTCCTGCTCCGGTTCGGCGACCGTGACCCGGTTACGGCCCGATACCTTGGAAAGGTACATGGCGCTGTCTGCGCTGCTGAGCAAGGCGCTGAGCTCGGTGGCAGGGGCCTTCGCGAACGCTAAACCTATGCTTGCGGTGACCGGGTGTTGCTCATTTACACGCAGTTTGGCTATCAGGGCCCGCAGGCGCTCGGCAACCTCAATCGCCGTGTCTGGCGGCGTATTGGGCAGCAGGATGGCGAACTCCTCGCCGCCCAGCCTGCCGGCAATGTCGTTGTCACGCAGGCTGGCACTGATCGCTGCACCGATGCGCTGCAGCACCTGGTCGCCTGCGGCATGCCCGAACGTGTCGTTGATCTGTTTGAAATAGTCGACGTCCAGCATCAACACGGCCATGAATGCACCTGCGTCCTTGCACCGGGCGTGCTGCGTCGACGCGTTGTCGAAAAAAGCACGTCGGTTGTTCAGGCCAGTCAGTTCGTCCGTGCACGAGGCCACCATGGCCAGCCGATGCGCGCGTTGCATTTCGTGTTTCAGGCGCCAGGCCGTCGTCAATGCCGAGGACAGGCTTCGCGTCGCGCTGACCACGAACCAGGCAAACACCAATACCGCCAAGGCTATCCCTTGTTGCAGCGTGGAAGGTTGCAACAGTAGCCAGCCCGTAGAAGGCAGCAGGACCAGGCCCATCGACACCAGGGTCATGTTGCGGTAGGAGGAGTAGCACGACACCGCGCTGACAGACATGCCCACGGCAAACAGCATGATCAGCGTCTGCCCCAGCGCGTCGTCGGCGGGCATTACGGCAAAGGCGCCCCAGCCCCAGATGGCCGCCGACAGCATCAGCGTGACCCAGTAACGCCACTCCCAGCGTTCGGCTGTGCGCTGGTTGGCCGGTGCTCGCAGATAGGCGAAGAACATGGCGGCACGCACGCCGGTCGACAGGCCCAACAACGTCATCCAGACGATGACCCTTTGCTGGTCGAAACGCTCCCAGCCCAACCAGCACAGCATTACGGCGGCCAGGAAGCTGCCAAGCACCGCAGGCGCTGACTGGACGAACAGTTGCTCGAGCCGATCCGTCCGTACGGAGTGCGCTATTTCATCGCGGGGATCAAGGTTTGTCATGGCTGGTGACGCCACTCGTGACCGGTAGCGGATACCTGCACTTTGATGGCGCCTTGGAAAAGCCTCCTGGCGTTCACATGTGATGCCCTTCGCCATGTTTGATTGCTGGATTCAGAAAGCGTTGCGGTAGGTAGTGGCAGTGCAGAACTGGCTATCACCACGGCTACGGCACCTGCGACGTTTTCCGCATTTCATGTCGTTGCGCGGATCCCTTCCTTGGCCGAAGGCCAGGTTTCCCTCGCAAGTTCCGTATCACGAACATAGCCTGTTTTCCGGCAATTCGAAAGCCAATCGATCGCGACGGCCAACAAGTGGTCGAGCAAGCCAAGGCAGCTTAGGGCGTTGCCCGAACCACTGGCGCCGACCAACGTGCAGGCTTTCAGAAATCGAACGTCACGCCGGCATACAGTGCACGACCGTCACCCGGGGAGTGCAGGGAAGCATCCGCACCGTCCGGGTCGTACCACACGTACTCGTAGTAGCGGTTGGTGAGGTTCTTCAACCGCAGGTCGACACTCACCGTTTCGTTGACCTTGTAGGTCGCGCCAAGGTTCGTGAGCACGTAACCGCCATACCGGCCCCGGGTATTCTCGCGTTCCAGGTAGTAGTTGGTCTGGCCATTCATCCAGGCCGTCAATTGCAGGGCAGGGGTGGCCTGGTAGCTGATGCCGGTGTTCCACAGGTGATGTGGCACGTGATCGATTTCCTGGCCTTTGCTGCCTGGTAACGCGCTGCTGGGCTCAAGGATCTTGGAGTATTGCCAGGAGTAGGACATCCACACCTCGGTGCGTTCGTCCGGGTGCAGGTTGACCTGCAGGTCATAGCCCCAGCGGCGTGTTTCGCCGACGTTGTCCGACTCGCCGCTCGGGTCGTTCAGGCGACGGCTCACTTCGCCAGAGGCGTCCTGACGCCAATAGGCCACGCGGCCATCGACCCAGCTGGCCGGGGTGAACTTGACGCCGGTTTCCCAGCCTTCGTTGATCGACGGGGCCAGGTCCTCGTTGCGCGGCGGCACCTTGTAGGCTGCGGCGCCCGTCCCGACCTGGAAGGTGCGGCCCCAGTTGGCGTAAACGCTGGCGAACTTCCACGGCGAATAGACAATGCTGAGCTTGGGCTGCTTGATCAACCCGTAGTCGTTGATGTCGTAGTCCTGCCCGGTCATCTTGTTGGTGAAGTCGCCACTGATCTTGTCCACCCGATAGGCCGGAACGATCTTCAGCGATTCGAACGGCTCGATCTCCGCCTGTACATAGGCACCGACCGTGTTGAAGTCGAAGTCCTGGTCGCGTGTCTGCGCCTGGCGTACACGCTCCACGGTGCGGTAGCGCTCGCTACGGTTCTGTTGCTTCTGCACATCGCTGCCACCCTCCAGCGCGAAGGCGTGCAGCCAGTCCACCTGTGGCCGCCAGGTCAGCGAGGTGATGGCGCCGTACTGATCTTCGTAGGTGTCGCGTTCCTGCTGTGAACTGGTGCGCCAGTACTGCGTCCAGCGACGGTCGTCATAGGTGTTGAGGTAGGTCTTGGCCGACCAGGACAGGGTCTCGGCCAGGTCGGTGTCGAAGTGCACGCTGACCTGGTTCATTCGCCGCGTGCCTTTGTCCGTGGCGTTGTAGTCATTGCTCATGCGCGGGTGGTGGCGGGCGTCATCCTCGGTCAGGTAGCCGGCCTCCTGGGCTTCGGACTCGTAGTGGCGGGCGATCAGGCCAAGGCGGTAGCTGCCATCGTCAGGGGTATAGAACCACTTGCCGCCGAAACTGTAGCGTTCGGTGTCGGCATGGTCGCGGTAACCGTCGACCTGCTGGCGGGCGAAGAAGTAGTTCTGCGTCCAGTTGCTGGTCTCGATGCCCTTGGCCAGTTGCACCTCGCGGGTGTTGAAGCTGCCGTAGCGCAGGCGCGCCTTGTTGTAGTTGCCGCCGGTGCGCGTGTTGATGTTGACGTTGCCGGCGATGTTGTTCAGGCCATAGCGCGGGTCGCTGGTGCCGCGCACCACTTCGATGCTGTCGATGTCCATGGGGAACACCGAGTCGATGAAGGGCATGTTGCCGTCGTTGGTGTTGCTGGGGATGCCATCGATCAGCAACTTGACCGCGTTCACTTCGCCTTCGCCATTGAAGCCGCGGAACGAAAGCTTGCCGGAGGTGGTGCCTTGGTTGAACTCGGTGAGCATCACCCCCGGTGCCCGGCGGAACAGCTCCCAGCTGTAGGCAACCGGCATCTCCTCGAGGATGTCACCGCCCAGAATATCCACCGAACTGAGCACGCTGGTCGTCGCCAAGGGGCCGCTATTGGTGCCGGTCACATTGACCGCGCCGAGGGTGAGTACCGAGTTTTCGGCAGGCAGTGTTTCAGCGATGGCAAGTGACAGCGGGTTGAGGCCGAACAAGGCGAGCACGGGCAGTACGGCGCGTGCGGTACAACGGAACGCAGGCATGTGTGGTTTCCTGGCAAAAACGGTCGGGCAAGGTCAGGCGTCGTGCAGCGCACGCCATGACCACAAGACAGCAGCGACGGTTCAGGCCAGGGGTGAGGCGCGGGGATTCAGCCGAGGCCACTGTTCTCGCGGCAGCGGCAAGGCATGACGGTCTCCCAGTAGAAGGTCGGCCGGCCAGTAGCGGGGGAAAAGATGGCGGTAGTAATCACCGCCTGCCAAGGCATGGCCGGCATGGCCACAACAGCAGTCACCACTCTGGTGCTTGGGTTCAGGGGAATGGTCGAGTTGCGGCAGGTCTGCCTTGAGCTGGTCCAACAGTGACTTGGGCAGGCTCTGGGCACCGTGCAGGCTGCAGAAACTGCCGAGAATCAACGACTGGCTGTCGAGGCGAGGTGATTGCAAGGCACGGTCGAGCGGCATCGCCAGCAGGTTGAACAGCAGGGCGAAGCAGGCGAACAGACAAAGATGTGCGCGAGCACGTGAAAGCATGAGTCACCCGAACGAACGTGGCGCGCATTAAGCCGCATCCGTTGCGGGCTGTACAAGTTCCGTGGTGCGCCATTTTGTCGCGGGCGTACCACGCTGAGGGCTCAACGACTGCGCATGCAGGCGGCCATCATGAACGTTCGGCTCAGGTTTTTTATTGGAATGCAGAGTCCAAGAGAGTGGCTATCCCTTCCGGTGTTTTATGCTTGGCAGGGTTCTCATCGGGCCAAACAAAAGCCGGGGCGTATTACCGTCCCGGCTTTTGTTTTTCAGAGAACAGCGGCAATCGCTTCGGTCGCAGCCAAACACGAAAGGCGCCCGGTCGGTGTCATCAGTAGCGCCACTGCACAACGACTTCGAGGCTGCGCGGTTCACCCAGGTAGTACTGGGTGTTGGTCTGGTGGATGAAGCGGGCATACACCTCGTCGGTGAGGTTGCGCAGCCGCGCGCTGACTTGCACGTGCTTGTCCAGGTCGTGGGTCATGGACAGCCCGTAGACGGTGTACGACGGTACCCATGCGGTGTTGGCGGTGTTGGCGTACACCGATGAGACATAGCGGGCATCGGCCCCGACCTGCCAGCCGGGCGCCAGGTCGTAGGTCAACCAGAGGTTGGCCACGCGGTCGGGGATGTTGACCGGGTTCTTGCCCTTGCGCGAGTACACCACGCCGCCGATGGTCTCGTTGAATTCATCGTATTCGGCATTCACCCAACTGAAGTTGCCTGCCGCCAGCAGCTTGGGCGTGACCTTGAACGAGGCTGTCAGCTCGATGCCGGTGGAGGTCTGCTGGCCCGCCTGCTCGGTGGTGTTGGGCACGGTCGAGGAGGGCACGGAGATATCCTTGCGCACGATGCGATACGCCGCTGCCGTGGCCGAGCCGCGGCCGTCGAGGAAGTCGAACTTGCTGCCTACCTCGACCTGACGGCCGGTGCTCAGGTCGAAGTCGCCGACCTGGCTGATCGAGGCGCTGGTCAGGGTACCGCCTGGCGGTTCTGCCGAGGTGCTGTATTGGGTGTACAGGCTGACGTTGGAGGTCAGGTCATAGACCAGGCCCAGGCGACCGGTGATGGCGTCCCAGCGTCGGTCTAGCCTGGCTCGCGCCACATGGTCGACCACGTCGAAGTCGATATGGTCGTAGCGCAACGCGGTGATCAACGACAGTTGATCGGTCAGGCGGGTACGGTTCTCGACGAAGGCCGAGGTGGTGTCGGTGGTGGTGGTTCTGCCCTTGGTCATGGGCGCGTCCATACCGGGGATATCGAGGAAGTGCCCGGGTTCGAAGCCGTTCGGGTCAACCGTGTCGAACGCCCCCTTGGACAGCGGGTAGTTGGTTTGCTGGTTGGTGCTGTAGTCCATGCCGATCGCCCAGTCGCTGGCCAGGCCGAATAACTGGCCCTGATGGGTCAGCTCGAGCCTGTCGCCGTTGACCTCCTGGCCGGGCCGCTGGCGATAGCCGCCTGAGCGAGCGATGGCGCTGTTGTCGGCGTTGTAGCGATACACCTCGAGATTGCGGTAATCGCGCTGGCCGTTGTAGTGGTAGAAGGTATTACGCAGTTGGGTGTTGTCGTCGAAGCGGTAGTCGGTGATCGAGCGCAGCCACCGGGTGCGCTGCTCGTAGCGACCGTCTTCGACATTGTAGTTGTTGAAACGGTTGTGCTTGTCGATGTGCAAGGTACCGACCAGTGGCTGCAATACCGGTGTGCCCCAGTAGGGGCTGTCCTCTTGCTCTTCCAGGTATTCGATGGCCAGCGTGTGCGAGAGCTGATCGTTGATGTCGCTAAGCAGCGAGAAAGCCAGGTTGCCGGCCCCATTCTCCTGGCGATCGATATAGCCGTTGGTACTGGTGCGGCTGTAGTCGAGGCGGGCATAGTGGCGCGGGCCGTCGCCCGTGTTAAGCGCCTTGTTGAAGGCGACCGACGTTTCCATGGTGTCGTAGCGTGCATAACTGACGCGCCCTTCGAAGGTGTCTTCGTCACGGCTTGCCAGCCGGGTGATGAAATTGAGGCTGCCACCGACAGCGCCGCTGCCGTTGAGGAAGGAGGATGGCCCGCCGAGCAATTCGACGCGGTCGTAGATCCAGGCGCCCACCGGGCGCGCCGCGCCGCCATACTGCAAATTGATGCCATTGAACAACTGGCTGATCTGGGCACCGTTGAACCCTCGGTACGACACATATCCGCCCCAGCCGGGCGGAGCCGAGGCGTTAACCCCGGGCAGTGCATTGGCGGCGTCCTGGAAGTTACGTGCGCCGATGCGCTCCATGGTCTTGCGGTCGGCAACGCTGATGGAAGCGGGGTTCTCCCTGGCGCTGAGGTTCAGCCGTGAGCCGCTTTCGATGGGGCGATCAAGGTCAAGGCTGGTTGCCTCCTTGGGTTGATTGGCTGTGGCCGTGACATTGCTGGCCGGCAGGGTCAGGGTGTCATCCTGCGCCCAGGCACAGGTTGCGCTGCCAACGAGCAGCGCCAAAGTGGTCATGCGGAACATGCAAGGCTTCCTGGCTGAAATCGGTGAGCACACGTCCGCTGCCGATCAGGCGGCACGGGGACGTGGCGATGTCAGAACGCGAGAAGCGAAGCAGGAGAGGCGCGGGGATTGACCAGTGGCCAACGCTGCTTGGGCAGGCGTGGCGGAGGTTGGTTGGGTAAGGGGCTGCCCGGCTCGCCGGCGAGCAGGGTCAGCAGGCCGAAAAATACGGCCAGCAGCGTGGCGCTGAACAGGCTGGCGATCACGCAGTCACCGCCAGCAGGCAGGGCCGGATCGCTTAAGTCTTGCTCACCTTGGTACATGCCGCTGCTGTCAGCCGTGCACCAAGCGGCATCATCCATGCCAGCCAGGCGCAACCCGGCCATTTGCCCATGGCCCATGGCGCACAACAACGAGCCGAACAGGATGCTGAAATACAGCACCCAGGCGACCTGTGATCGTGTGTGGTGGGCCAGCTTCATGACGGGACTCGGCGTGACAACGGAATGATCAGGTTTGGAGTTGGCGACGGATTCTACATCTTCTGAAGCATCTGAACAGGGGGACTTTTCAAGCGCGAATATTCAATCGGGTACAGGCGCACGAGACTTATTGAACACCTATGAGTTCGGCAGCGAGAGCGCGGAGTTCGTCCTTGTCCTGTTGCAGCACAAGCCCATTGCCCGCGTGCGCAAGCAATCGCGCGGCATGCCGGCTGCAGGCGGGTTGAAATGCACGGGGGTTGATGTGCGCCAGGCTGACAAGGGCTTTGATCAAGCGCAGATTGACCTCCTGTAAAGCCGCGCCGTCCCGGCTGATCGGTGCAAAAAAATCGTCAAACAGGTCATCCGCCAGCAGTGCATGAACATAGACCTGCGGGCATTCGTTATCCGTGCTTTGCGCTACGGGATGCAGTTTCCCCCAACACGTCAGGCAGCGAATGCCGCGCCCAATGATGTCGATGGCTGTACCGGGATCATTTACCGCAGGGGACAGCGCTCGCGAGGCGATCTCTGACAACACCGAAAGCCCGAAGCGCGGGTCATGCTCGAACGTTCTCCTGAGGCCGATGGTCACGGCAGCGAAAATCTCGAGGTCCAGCGCGCCATTGTCATCGAGCGGCTCGCCATTCACGGCCACGGCCCGTGCCACCACCATACCCTCATGGACAAAGGTGCCAGGCAGGACTTCGAGATAAATTCGAATCTTGGTGTCCGTCGCAATCCTGTTTAGCGTAAGGACATCGATGTGCTGTACATAGCCGGTTTGGCTGCTTTTCACTTCATGGGCTACCCCAGGAAACTTGAAGTCAGGCGGGTAGGCTGCACCGCCCAGGCAAGGGTGTTCAACACGCTGCTCGATGGCTTTGATCACAGCTTTTTCGACACGGTCGATCGTCTCGCCCACGCGCCCTAGTTTGGAGAGGTGATCAATCCAGCGCAGCAAGGTGTAGATGATCAGAACCACAACCGCAATCGTCACGGTGAAAAGCACTACACGACCTTGTGTACCGTAGGCTCCGGTGCTCAGTGCAATGATACCGACGAGGCTGAAGAGAAAGGACCCGATAAAAGTGGCCAGAGCGTTCTGGGTCGTGGCGTCCTCCATGACCAGCGAAGTGGCGCGCGGGGTTACGCCACTGCTGGCGGCACTGTAGGCCGAGACCATTGTACTCAGCGAAAACGTCGTGACGGCAAGCATGCTCGAGGCGATGATGCCCAATATCTTGTCAACCGCATCTGCACCGATACGGGCAGGCAAGGTGACAGGGACCGCATCCTTGAGCACCACGGCCACCAACGCTGTAACCACCCCCAACAGGGAGAAAAGCGTTGCTCTGAACCAGAGACGCTTGGCAATTCTCGTAGCCAACCAACGCCAGCGAGCTATCATGAAGACCTCCTGTTGCCGAGAGTGTAGGCCCTTATGGGAAGTTGCAGTTATTCATAAGCTGTTCCTTCAATACCTCCACAGCTTTAGGCCTTCTGGGGGTGGACTTGTAAAGCAGGACGACCTGGCGCATGTAGCTGTCAGCCTCCGACACGGGTGTTGCATGTACGTCGTCAGTCTTCAATCCCGCCCAGTACGGGACAACAGAAGCCCCCATGCCTTTTGCGACCATGATGTGGATTGCATCTAGCGCATCCAGATTACACAGCACGTCGGGCTGCAGGTTATTGTCATCCAGGTATTGCTGTGCAATCTGCCCACCCCAGGCATTTGAGTCATATCGAATCAGGTTTCGCCCAAGAATCGTCGAGCGGACGTCGCTTTTGTCAATGGGGTCTTTGGTCAAAAGCATCAGGGGTTCTTCTCGAAGCACCTGCATACGCAAGGTTTTAGGGACAGTGAAGGGCGGACATACCATGATTCCCGCATCAAGCGCTCCGGAAGCCACGTGTTCGTAAAGACTGCGCGAGTCCCCTGGCGTGATGCGCAGCCTTAATTGCGGGGCAATGCTTGATAGCTGATTCATGGCCTCCGGCAATATGCCTGTCAACGCCGTAGAAATCGCGCCGATCTTGAGATAACCGGATAGGCAACTGGTGTCCAGATCTTCTTTCAGCTCTGCTGCCCCCTGGATCAGATCTCGAATCTTCGGCAACAACGACAGGCATTTCTCGGTCGGTTCGACAGCATGTGCGCTGCGGTTCAGGAGTTCGCACGCCAGCGATTTCTCGAGTGCTTGTATACGTTGGCTGACTGCAGGTGCTGTCAGGTTTTCCCGTCGAGCCGCCGCTGCAATCGAGCCAGTTTCTATTACTGCCATCAGGCTTTCGAGAAATCGAGTGTCCAAAACATTTCCTTTCGCTGAGAGATGGAAAAATGCGCTTTAGCACGTGCGCGAGGCTACGCTAACCTCCCCAAAAGTTCTATCAGAAACCCAAGAGGTTAGTTATGAAATCGTTATTTCATGTTTCATACCATGTTACAGATCTCGAAGCATCTCGTAACTTCTACGGTAACATTCTCGGCTGCAAAGAAGGCCGCGCGAGTGAAACTTATGTGGATTACGATTTCTTCGGTCACCAGATTTCGCTTCACAAAGGTGTGCCTTTTCCCACTACCCGTACCGGCAAAGTCGGCGACCATGAAGTGCTGATGCCGCATATCGGCTTGGTGCTGCATCTGGATGACTGGTTCGCGATGGCAGATCGCCTGGCGTTTCATGGTGTGCAGTTCGACATACCGCCGGTTGTACGATTCCCTGGCCAACCTGGGGAGCAGCGAACGATGTTTTTCCTGGACCCCAGTGGCAACCCGATCGAGATCAAAGGGTTCAAGGACTTTGAAGGTGTTTTTGCCACCTGATTGGCATAAACGTCCGGGACGCGCCTCCCGCTTTGTCTGCGTGAGGTAAGAGGCGTGTATCGGTGAGTGGCCACTCAATAAAAATAAAAGGTTCCAACGATGTGTTTGGCATTTTTGCCGGCCAATGTACAGTCCAAATTATAATAACTGGAGGACGTATGGCGAAGACTAGTCTGGTGACTAGAATTATTGCAGGTCTTGTGCTCGGAGTTGTAGTGGGGGCATTTCTCAATTTCTTTCCAGAGTACAAAGCCTGGATAACCAGCAACCTTTTGCAACCCGTCGGCGATATTTTCATCAAGATGATGAAGATGATTGTCGTACCCCTCGTATTCGCGTGCATGGTCGGCGCGATCGCAGGCAATGGTGATAACAAGGCGATAGGGCGGGTAGGGGTGAAAGCCCTGTTCTACTTCTTTGTCGTGACCAGCATCGCAATTGTTTGTGGCCTGTTGGTTGGCAACCTTGCACAGCCGGGCGTAGGGGCCAACTTGACGACCCTTGCAAACACCCAAACGCTCTTGCTTCCGTCTACCTCGGAGAACACAGGATTTGGTCAAGTCATCCTCAATATCATCCCGGACAATATCGTCGGTGCAATGGCGCAAGGGAAGCTGCTGCCTGTCCTGTTCTTCTCGGTCATGTTCGGCTTTGGGCTAAGTGCTCTGGACAAAGAGAAAAAAATGCCGCTGATCGCGGTAGTCAATGCCATTTCCGCGACGATGTTCAAAGTGACGCATATCGTGATGCATTACTCACCCATCGGGATTTTTGGCCTGATCGGCGTGACGGTCGCCAACTTCGGGCTTTCCGCATTGCTGCCTCTGGCAAAACTGATTGCCGTCACCTACATCGCGGTCATTCTGTTCGGCGTGGTCGTGCTGGGCGGCATCGCGAAGGTTGCAGGGATCAACATCTTCGACCTGATCAAGGCGATCAAGGATGAGTTGATTCTGGCGTTCAGTACTGCCGCCTCGGCGACTGTCATGCCCCAGCTGATTGAAAAGGTCGAGGCCTACGGTGCGCCGCGTTCGATTGCTACGTTGGTTATCCCTACGGGTTATTCCTTCAATCTGGATGGCGCATCGCTTTTCGTGGGCATCGGCACGCTGTTCATCGCGCAGCTCTATGAAATTCCCCTGAGCCTGGCTGACCAGGCGATGCTGATCATCATCATGGTGCTGACCTCCAAGGGCGCAGCCGGCGTTCCGGGGGCCATGTTCGTGATCTTGACCGCTACGCTGACCAGTGCCGGCCTGCCTGTGGAAGGTATTGCGTTCATCGCCGGAGTCTATCGCTTGATGGACATGCCTATCACGGCGCTGAATGTCTTGGGCAACGCACTGGCGCCTCTGGTTGTGGCGAAGTGGGAGAACCAATACCGTATGCCTGCTGCCCCGATGGTAGCTGCCGAGGAGCGTTCGCAGGCGACGACGGTTGCTGCGGGCGTTTTCGTCGAAACCGTCGACAAACCGGCTTAGCCAGGGGCCTGCGGGGTAGACCAGGCCGAGGCGTCGTGCGGATGCAGGCTTTCCAGGTGGCGGACGTGCACCTGGGTGTCGCGATAAGCGCTAAGGCATACCTGTATGCGCCGCGCAGCGTCCTCGACGAACATCAGGTTCTGCCCGTTGAGCGCTGCGAAAGCCTGTTCGTCAGCCCGTTTCACGGCGGTCTGAACCGGCGTGCGCAAAGCGCCTTCGACTTGGTCGATCAAGGCCAGCAACCCGAGATCCGGAGCATCGGCAGGCACCGTGACGCGCACTCGAGCTTCGCTGCGCTGGCTATGCGGCGTCGCCAGCGACGCGTTGCTGCGCAGCCACTGCGCGACGGCGCTGGCTTCCAGCAGTGGCTGGTCCTTGAAGGTTCGCAGGAAGCCGTCCTCAATCAACTGCCGGGAGAGAGCGGCCGAGCACGGGCAGGTCGAGGAGTAGCCTATCCTGACCTCGATACTCAGGTTCAGCGCCCCGCCGACCTTCGTCGCGAACACGTGAACCGGGTACGACTTCCATCCAGAGAGGCCCTCGGTCACCAGTGCAGGGCGGCGAACCAGCAAGTCGAAATCCAGGCGCAACCTGGCATTGCGGCTTTCGCAATCCTGATGGCTGTCGATCATCTCCTGCAACAGCGCAAAGAGGCTTGCCGGCGACACCGCCGCAGCCTGCCCCCAGGCGTCCAGCAGGCGATACAGCCTGGACATGTGAATGCCTTTGACATGCGGTGCCGGCAGGTCGACCTGGACATCCGCCCGCGCGTGCAGTTCACGCTGGTAGGTCGGTTCCTGGATCCTTACCGGCAGGTCGATACCCTGCATGCCGACCCATTGCAGTGGGCTGAGGCTGGGGGCCAGGTCGGTGACGGAAACATCGGGTAATGCTGAGCTCATCATGTATATCCAGTGGTGGGAGCCTTGCACGTGGCAGCAAGGCGTATGAATCAGTAGTAACCTTTGGAGCGCACCACCCCAGGCCATTCGCTTTCGACTAGCGCATAGAAGCGGTCAGGCTGGAAAGGTCGGCGTGCGCGGTAGACGAAGCTGGCGATGCCGTATCTTCCGTTTCGGGTGTGTGGGTGCCGCGCATTTCCTGTAGCCGAGCAGGAGGTCTTCGCGCAAGGTGCAGCAAATGCAGCCATTACTCATCTCCACCAGCTGTTCGTCGGTGCGTCACAGCTCGGCGCCACCCTCGCGTATCAGCGCGGCATCGATGTTCACGTCGCTCATGTCGTTGACGAGCACCGCGACTCGCCGGCCTTCGCGGTTGTTCAGAATATGGTTGAGCAGGGTAGTCTTGCCCGCTCCGAGGAAGCCGGAAAGTACAGTGACGGGCAGCCGCGCGGCTTCGTTGGTAGGGGGGACAGGGGTGCTCATCGGGAGGCCTCATGATAAAGGGTGGTGCGCATGCGTGCGGCTCTGCTCAGTCCTCGCCTGCATCACGGCGAGTACAGGCGGCGCATTTACCGTGCAGCTCGATGACCGAGCTGCACAGCGAAAACACGTTCTGTTTCATCCAGTGCCCCAGGGCCTGGTTCAGGTGCGGTACGTTGAACTCATCGACATGGCCGCAGCTGTCGCAGATGGCGAACGCTCTGAAACCTGCTTCGCACTGGCTTAGGCAGGTGCAGCTGACATAAGCGTTCAAAGACTCCAGCCGATGAATCAACCCTTGCTCGGCCAGGTGGCCCAGCGCGCGGTAGATTTGCGTCGGCGCCCTGACACCTTCATTGCGCAGGCTGTCCAGAATGGCGTAGGCACTGAGCGGCTTGTCGGCTTGCTGAAGCGCCGTCAGGACACGTTGCTGATTGCTGGTCAGTTGCATGCAGGTCTCCTTCCGTTGGCGGGCAGTCTTCATTTTGTTCTGGATGCGGGATGTTATAAAGTAACAATAATAAAATGGCTAGCGAAATTGCCCGAAGCTTCGCTGGTTCGCAGGTCAATGGGAGTGCATATGGATCGTCGCCGAGTGCTGAAATTACTGCTTGCATGCCTGGCATTGCCGCTGCCTCTTGCGGCGCAAGCCGGGCAGGCGGTTAAACGGGTTTGGGTGAGCCGGTCGGGCAGCGTCACCAAGGTGTCGCTGGAGCTGACCGGGCCGGTGGCGGCGAAGCATTTCAGCCTCGCGGCGCCACCGCGGTTGGTTCTTGATCTTCCTCAGGCCAGCCTGCAGGCGTCACTGAACGATCTCGCCCTGGACGGCACTGCCGTCACAGCCGTGCGCAGTGGCATCACCGCGTCCGGTGACTTGCGTATCGTGCTGGACCTGGCCGACTCGGCAGTGCGCGGCGAAGTCCGCTCGCTCAGCACCGGGAGGCATGGCCTGGAGTGGGTACTCACTGGGCCACCGGTGGGCGTTGCGCCGGTAGCTGCCAAGCCCTTGGCGCGACAGCGCGACCTGTTGATCGTGGTAGATGCCGGGCATGGTGGCAAAGATCCCGGTGCAGTAGGGGCCAAGGGCGAGCAGGAAAAGCGCGTTGCGTTACAGATCGCCAAGTTGCTGGCCAAGCGCATCGATGCACAGAAAGGCTACAAGGCACGCTTGGTACGCAGTGACGATGTCTTCATTCCGCTGCGCAAGCGCGCCGAACTCGCTCAGCGGCTGAACGCGGACTTGTTCGTTTCGGTGCATGCCGATGCTGCACCGCGACTCACGGCGTCTGGGGCATCGGTGTTCGCCTTGTCGCAAGGGGGCGCGACGTCGTCGATGGCGCGCTGGATGGCGCAGCGGGAAAACGATGCCGACAGGGTCGCCGGGGGATTGCCGATCAAGCTGCGCGAGCGCGACCCCATGGTCGCCGGCGTGCTGCTGGACATGTCGATGAACTCGACGATCGCCACAAGCCTGGATCTCGGGCATCAGGTGCTCTCGCAGCTTGGGCAGGTGTCGGGCCTGCATCAAGCGCGGGTGGAACAGGCAGGTTTCGCCGTGCTTAAGTCGGCGGCAGTACCCTCGATCCTGGTCGAGACCGGTTTCATTTCCAATGCCGGAGATTGCCGGCGGTTGCATGATGCCCGTCATCAGCGCAAGGTCGCGGAGGCGATATTCGCCGGGCTGGACAGCTACTTCCGCCAGAAACCACCGGCTGGCAGCCTGATCGCGGCCAGGGGGCAGGCGTGATCCACGCTGCGTGTCCTGCAATGGCACAGGCATCATTGTGCGCGGGATCGCTCCCGGTAGCGCCGTGGGGTGAGCTTGAGGTTGCGCTGGAACACCCGGCGCATCTGCTCTTCCGAGCCGAAACCGCATTGGTCGGCAATGCGCTTGAGTGCAGTGTCCTCATCCACCAGTAACCGCCTTGCCTTCTCCATCCGCGCGCGCTCGATGAATGCCAAGGGAGAGCAGCCCGATTCCTTGTGGAACAATCGGCGCAAGTTCCGACTGCTCATGTTCGCGCGTTCGGCGAGCACCTCCAGGCTCAGCGGGCGATCAAGATTTTGCAGGATCCATAAGCGTAGGCGCCTGATCGCGGAGTGCGGGGTCATCTGGCTGTCCAGGTGCTGGCTGAACTGCGACTGGCCACCCGGGCGCTTCAGGAATACCACCAGCTCGCGGGCAATTTGCAGGGCCACTTCCTGGCCGAGGTCTTGTTCGACCAAGGCCAGGCTCAGGTCGATGGCAGCTGAGACGCCAGCACACGTCCATATGCGCCCTTGCTCGATGAAGATGGCATCGGAATTGACATTGACCGCGGGGTAATCATTGGCCAGCTTACTGGCGACGCTCCAGTGGGTGGTGACATCCAGGCCGTCTACGACCCCTGCTTGGGCAAGAAAAAATGCCCCCGAGCAAACACCTACCAGCCGATTGATGCGAGATGCGGCCTGCCTGCACCAGTCGACGATCAGCCGCTGCTCGGCAATCGCCGTGCCAATGTCACGCGCGCCGACAATCAACGCGGTATGAGGGCGTGGACTCGTACGAAGATCTTCGGCTTCCAGGGAGATCAAGGTGTCCGAACCTACCAAGCCGGGTTGTGGTGCCACCAGATGCAGGCTGTAGGTCGGAGGCAACCCTTCGGCCGCCTGACGTTTGTTGGCGTAGTCGAAAACGGTGAGTGCACCTACCGCCTCGATTGATTTGAAACCGGGGTAGATGACTATGTGCACCCTGCGTTCAGAAGTGGCTTCGTCAAACATTCGCAATCGAACTCCTTGGGCGCTTGCGGACAGATTTCGTACGGATCAGGCCACTTTCGGCCGCGTGGTCTGGCGCACGGAATCGCGCAGGTTAATGTTCTTGAGTGTTATAACATTGCATGGAGAGACACATGAAAACACGCGCAGCTATCGCCTGGGGGCCCAATCAACCTCTTGAGTTCGAAGAGATCGACTTGCAGGGGCCGAAAGAGGGCGAGGTGCTGGTTCGCATCGTCACCACGAGCCTTTGCCACACCGATGTATTCACCCTGTCCGGTCGGGACCCGGAAGGGAAGTTCCCGTGCATTCTGGGGCATGAAGGCGTCGGAATCGTCGAGGACGTGGGGCGGGGTGTCACCACTGTCAAGCCGGGCGATCACGTGATCCCGCTGTATACGCCGGAGGATCCGAACTGCCCGTTCATCAAGTCCGGCAAGACCAACCTTTGCCAGACCATCCGCAAAACCCAGGGGGAAGGGCTGATGCCCGATGGCACCAGCCGTTTCTCCTACAAGGGCCGCACGATCTTTCATTACATGGGCACTTCCACATTCAGCGAATACACGGTCCTGCCGGAAATCGCCGTGGCCAAGATCGACCCTGCGGCACCACTGGCCAAGGCCTCGATCATGGGCTGTGCGATTCCTACCGGGATCGGTGCGGTGCGCAATACCGCCAAGGTGCGGCCCGGTGACACGGTCGCGGTATTCGGCCTGGGCGCCGTCGGCATGGCGGTCATTCAGGGCGCGGTGTTACAGGGGGCGGGGCGGATCATCGGGATCGACGTCAACCCGAATAAGTTTCCGTTGGCCCTTTCCCTGGGGGCGACCGAGTGCGTCAACCCAAGGGATTTTCGCGAGCCGCTGCAGAACGTGATCATCGATATGACCAACGGCGGTGTGGATTTCTCGTTCGAATGCGTCGGTAATGTGGAATTGATGCGTGCAGCCCTTGAGTGCTGCCACAAAGGGTGGGGCGAAAGCATCATCATCGGCGTGGCAGGGGGCGGGGAGGAGATCGCCACGCGGCCTTTCCAGCTGGTTACCGGTCGCGTCTGGAAAGGCAGCGCGTTCGGCGGGGTGCTGGGGCGTTCCGAGTTGCCGGGGATGGTGGACGAGTGGTTGCGTGGGGAAATCAATGTCGACCCCTACATCACTCATAACATGGATCACGAATCGTTGAATCATGCGTTCGATCTACTCAAGCGCGGCGAAGCGATTCGCTCGGTCATTCATTATCGGGAGCGCGAGACCCTAAGCCACGATTTGCCTGGGGTGATCCTTGACCGCGACGGGCGCGTGATTGCAAAACCAGCACCCGAGCGCCCGGCTCCCACCCCTTTGACATGAAAATCTGAACGGGCGGACGCATTCACACCATCGGCGTGAATGCGTCCGCCAAGGCCACTCAACCCCGTTTCAGCCGCGTGGCGGCCTCCAGAGCGAAGTAAGTCAGGATGCCGTTGCACCCCGCACGTTTGAACGCCATCAATGCCTCCAGGATGACCGTGTCCGGATCCAGCCAGCCCTGATTGATCGCTGCCTTGAGCATCGAGTATTCACCGCTGACCTGGTAGGCGAATGTCGGTACGGCAAAGGTTGCCTTGACCCTTTGAATGATGTCCAGGTAGGGCATGCCGGGCTTGACCATCACCATGTCGGCGCCTTCTTGCAGGTCCAGCGCTACTTCGCGCAGGGCTTCGTCGCTGTTGGCCGGGTCCATCTGGTACGTGCGCTTGTCGCCTTTGAGCGTGGCCGCCGAGCCCAGCGCGTCGCGGAACGGGCCGTAGAAGCCGGACGCGTACTTGGCGGCGTAGGACATCAGCCGCACCTCGTTGAAACCGGCCAGGTCCAGTGCGGACCTGAGCGCGCCGATGCGCCCGTCCATCATGTCCGAGGGTGCCAAGGTGTCGATGCCGGCCTGGGCCTGGACCACGGCTTGGGCCGCCAGCACTTGCAAGGTTTCGTCGTTGGCCACGCGGCCTTGGCGCAGCACGCCGTCGTGACCATGGTCGGTGTAGGGGTCCAGGGCGACGTCGCCGATCAAGCCAAGGTTGGGGAATGTGGCCTTGAGCAACCTGGCGGCGCGGCAGATCAGGTTTTCCGCGTCGAGGGCATGGCTGCCCTCACTGTCCTTGCGCTGCGCCGGGGTAGCGGGAAACAGGGCAATGGCCGGAATGCCCAGCTCGACCGCCCGACCTACGTGATCCGGCAATTCGCTCAGGCTCACCCGTACCTGGCCCGGCATGGCAGTGATCGCCTCGTGTGTACCTGAGCCTTCCTTGAGAAAGACCGGCCAGATCAGGTCATCGCAAGACAGGCTGTTTTCAGCGACCAGACGCCGCGTCCATTCGTCAGCGCGGTTACGGCGCAGGCGCGTGGCCGGGAAAGAGCCCGTTGAGTTCGGGAAGTGGGCCACGGCTTTCATGCTTCGATGGAGGAATGGTGGCCGGTGATCAGCCACTGCTGCTCGATTCGTTCGATGGTGAACAAAAAGCGCGCTGGCACTACCCGTTGCTCGCCGTCTTCGCGGTAGACAAAGGTGTACTGGCCGCCGACCACCACGGTGCCCAGCTTGCGGCTGACGCGTTTTTTGAACAACTGGATGTCACAGACCAGCCCGTCGTTGGCGAGGAAATTTTCGAAATAGTTGCGACGGCTGTCATCGCAGTCACGCACTTGGTTGGACAGGGTCGGTACCAGGATCGCATCCGGCGCATACAGCGCCAGTACCTGATCCACATCACGGGTAGCCACGGTAGCGGCCCAATGGTAGAGCGCTGCTTTGGCACCTGCCAGGCATGCCAGTTCGGTGTCGGCGTAGGTTTCGATGGAAGGGGCGGGGCGTGTTTCAGTCATGGCGTTGTACCTGCGCGAGTCGAAAAGATGAACAGTAGGGGCGTAATCTGCTAAGTTAACAGTGTTATAACATAACAATTATGGCAGATCGCAAATCATGTTCCTTACCCTTGAGCAGGCAGCAGTGGATAGCCGCTTTGCCTTGACCGATGTGCTTCGCCACATACCCTGGAGCCCCCAGGGGCTGATCCCCGCCATCACTCAGCAGCATGACAGCGGCGAGGTGCTGATGCTGGCCTGGATGAATGAAGAGGCGTTGCTGGAAACCCTCGAGACCCGGCGGGCCTGCTACTGGTCGCGTAGCCGTGCGCGCTTGTGGCGCAAAGGCGAAGCCTCAGGGCATGTTCAGCATGTCCATGACGTGCGGCTGGACTGCGATGGTGACGCGTTGTTGGTGTTGGTAGATCAGCAGGGGGCCGCCTGTCACACGGGGCGTCGCAGCTGTTTCTACAACGCGATCCAGGGTGATCAGGTAGTGGTGACGGGTAATCCGGCCGAGGTGGGCGTATGAGCCGGATCATCATTCGCAATGCCCGCCTGGTCAACGAAGGTACCCTACAGGAGGCCGATGTCCTGATCGCCCATGGCCGTATCGAAAAAATCGCCCGCAGCATCACGGGCGTCAATGCGCCGATCGAAATCGACGCCCGTGGCCAATGGTTGCTCCCCGGCATGATCGACGACCAGGTGCATTTTCGTGAGCCTGGCGCTGCGCACAAGGGCACCATGGCCAGTGAGTCGCGCGCAGCAGTGGCGGGCGGTATCACCAGCTTCATGGACATGCCCAACACCAACCCGGCCACGCTGGATCTTGCCGCTCTGCACGACAAGAAAGCCCGCGCCGCCGCCACCT
This sequence comes from Pseudomonas sp. FYR_5, assembly GCF_043106315.1. NCBI lineage: Bacteria > Pseudomonadati > Pseudomonadota > Gammaproteobacteria > Pseudomonadales > Pseudomonadaceae > Pseudomonas > Pseudomonas sp. FYR_5. Next base: position 42,348 of record NZ_JBICMK010000018.1, read on the forward strand.
CGGTTGCCAACTACGGTTTTCATTTTGGCGTGAGCAAGGACAACCTCGATACCGTGGCGGCCCTCGACCCACGTGAGGTGGCGGGAGTGAAAGTGTTCATGGGTGCCTCCACCGGCGACATGCTGGTGGACGACCCCAGGGTGCTGGAACGGCTGTTCGCCAGCGTGCCGACCATCCTCCTGGCACACTGCGAGCATTCCCCGTCGATCCTGGCCAACGAAGCGCGCATACGTGAGCGCTACGGCGATTTCATTCCGCCGGCCATGCACCCGATCATTCGGGATGCCGATGCCTGCCTGCGCTCTTCGAGCCTGGCGGTGAAGCTTGCCAAGCAGTTCGGCACACGGTTGCATGTGCTGCACCTGACCACCGCCCAAGAGCTGAAGTTGTTCCAGCCTGGGCCGGTGCAGGGCAAGCAGATCACCGCTGAAGTGTGCGCGCACCATCTGCTGTTCGATGACCGTGACTATGCCAGCTTGGGCCACCTGATCAAATGCAACCCTGCCATCAAAACCCGGGAAGACCGGGACGCGCTGCATCAGGCCCTGCTGTGCGACCGCATCGACGTCATCGGTACCGATCACGCACCCCACACCTTGGCGGAAAAACAACGCCCTTATGCCTCGGCGCCATCAGGTTTGCCGTTGGTACAGCACGCACTTCCGGCGCTCTTCGAACTGGTGGAGGAGGGCGTGCTGACAGTTGCCCAGCTGGTGCGCAAGACCAGCCACGCCGTCGCGGATCTGTTCGCCATTTTGGAACGCGGTTACCTGCGTGAGGGCTACTGGGCGGACATGACGCTGATCGAGCGTCTGCCCGAGCCCCGCGCTGTCAGCCTCGATCCGGTTCTGGCGCACTGTCAGTGGACGCCGTTCGTGCACCATCGTTTTCATCACCGAGTGGCCACGACACTGGTCTCCGGGCAACTGGCCTGGCATGAAGGCCGGCTGGTCGAGGGCTGCCAAGGCTTGCCGCTGGCGTTCAACGCACGACGCGGTTGACCGCCATTTCTTCTCATTGACCTGAGCGCACCTGCAATGACCGAACAAGAGCTACTATCCCAACCGGAAGACGCCTACATGGACGCTGCCCAGCAAAGGTTCTTCCGTGAGCTGCTGCTTGCCCAGCGCAATGAGCTTCAGCAACGCATCGCTGAAGAATTCGAAGCGATCCGCGACTTCGAGCCCACCAGTGATCCCTCCGATATCGGCACGGCGGAGGAGCATCGTCAATGGCAATTGAGGCTGCTGGAGCGGGAGAAAAAACTGCTGGACAAGATCGACGAGGCCCTGGAACGCGTTGCCCGTGGCGAGTATGGCTGGTGCAAGGAAACTGGCGAACCGATTGGTCTCAAGCGGTTGCTGCTCAGGCCAACCGCCACCCTGTGCGTGGAGGCGAAAGAACGCCAGGAACGCAATGAGCGGCATATGCGCGACGATTGAGGGGGCCAATCGCTAGCCCAGCTGTTATCAGCCACGCCGAGATGTGCTGCCGCTCGCGACTCCAGCGTCCCTGGCATGTGGGTGGGGGCTTGCCCCCGCCCAGTCACAGCACCTTGTCGAGCGTGACCGGAAACTCCCTCACACGCTTGCCCGTGGCATGGTAGACCGCGTTGGCCACCGCGGCTGCCACCCCGACGACGCCGATACCGCCGGTCACCCGTGTTTTTGCAGGGCTTCAATCAACTGGGCCTTGGTCATGGTCGAGCGGCCCTTGATGTCTTTGCTGCGTGCCTCTTTCATGAGGCTCTCTTTGCTCTGCGATTCCAGCGACGCGTGAGATGTCCGCGAATGCCCCTGGCGAGTTTCAGCGGCGCGCTTGGCCGAATCCGAGCGTGCGGTCTTCTTCACGTGCGACGGTGTCCTGCTTCCCGAGCCTGCGTGTTTTTCACCACCACCGGATTGTTTGTTGACGGTGGCCCAGGCGCGTGCTTCGGCTTCATCCTTGCCCACGCCCTTGTCCTCGTAAGATTGCTCGATGTGTTCGGCCTTGCGTTTCTGCTTGTCCGTGTACTTGTCTTTGTCCCCGCGTGGCATGGTATTTCCTCCTGCGTGGGTGGCATGAACGGTTGAAGACCAGGGCAGAACTGACGCACCCGGTGATGGAAGGGTGATCCGTTTCCGGCTGAGCCACTGCCACCACCCGCGTCTGTGCCGCTACTACCAGAGCCATGACTGCCGGTTCCCGAGCCGCTGTCGGTACCGTCACCTCCGGTATTGTCCGTCCCATTGTCGTCAGTACCGCCATCACCCGTACCCATGGATTGTTCACCTTATGTTCGGCCTGGCGTGCGTGGGAGGGTGCCTTCTGACCGACGGAAGGCGCTGCATCAGGTCGACGCGAGCGAGCGGCGCATTGCTCCAATGAAGGCGTTGATAACGTGCGGGGCACCCATGAGGCTGGTGCAATCAGGTGTGCGAAGTCAGTTTTCCAATGCAAGCGTTTTAGCTTGTCATGGACAAAATTTGTAAATGTTTTCTACTTGCAGCCTACTCGCGCCCGATAAATTCTTTCTTCGTGACGCCGGGCCCCTCTGACGGTTATACCGCCATGTCGGAGTCATAGTTGTTCAACTACGACTATAAAGGAGGGGCTCATGTCTGCCCTTAGTGCGTATCTCTACCAAGACGTTCTTGGTACTGACCTCTGGCTTTGGCTTTCCTTTTTCGCTGTTGTGCTAACACTATTGGCGCTTGACTTAGGTGTGCTGCATCGTGGGAGTCGGGAGATTGGAGTCAAAGAGAGCTTGTTGCTGTCTGCGGGCTACATCAGTATGGGCCTTCTGTTCGCGGTCTGGGTGTACTTCCAGAAAGGCAGCGATGCCAGCATGGACTATGTGACGGGTTTCTTGATTGAAAAATCCCTGTCAATGGATAACGTTTTCGTGATTGCCCTGATATTCAGTTTCCTGGCCATTCCTCGGGAGTTCCAGCACCGAGTGTTGTTTTGGGGGATCATGGGGGTCATCGTCTTGAGGGCTATCATGATCGGCCTTGGGGCTGCGCTCATCGCCCAGTTTAGTTGGATACTTTACTGTTTCGGCGCTTTCCTGGTGTTCACCGGGGTAAAAATGCTCTTCGCTCGTGTCGATCATGCGCCTGACTTGGAAAACAACCGTTTCGTCAACTACCTGCGCACCCACCTACGCATCACCAAAGAATTGCACGGTCAACGTTTTATGGTTCGCGTACCTGACGCGTCAGGGAAAAGAATTCTATGGGTGACACCGCTCTTCCTTGCACTTATTTTGATTGAGTGTGCAGATTTGGTGTTTGCTGTTGATAGCGTGCCTGCGATTTTTGCCATTACACAGGATCCGTTCATCGTTTATACGTCGAACATCTTTGCTATTCTCGGCTTGCGAGCGCTCTATTTTGCACTGGCTGCCATGATCAGTCGCTTTGTTTACCTTAAGTATGCGCTGGCTCTGGTGCTTGTCTTTATTGGCGCAAAAATCTTCCTTCATGACGTTGTGGGTAAAGTGCCAGCCGAAATATCGTTGAGCGTTACAATCGGCCTGCTGATTGGTGGCGTGTTGCTTTCGCTTTGGAAAACCCGAGCGTCGGCTAACGCTCATTGAATAATTCGGACAGCTGAACGGCAGATCAAGGACAAGCACCGCAAGCATGGCATCAAAGGTGGCTAGGTGTGGCGCAGCCCGTGCGAAGAAGCAAAGCGTAGATTTTCCATCTCATGAGTCGCGCGGCATTCGTTGCGCATCATGCAACAGCTGAGCGACCTCTGTTACATCGGCCACGCTCTTGGCCAGAAGGACCTCGTACTCGGCCGTGAGGATCTTCGGCAGAATTACCAGCGATTGCGGATCGTCATCGAATGCCAGCAGGGTGTATGGCTTAGTGGGGCATCGTGACGACACCTGTTCAGACTTGATCGACATGCAGCCAACCATTCAGATGACGCGGATGTCCTGCGTACCGGCCAACGACGCGCAGCGTTCGCGTAGAAAGACCTGGAGGACCCTGACCCGCTCACTGACCTGAACCCTGTGCGGGCACATCAGGTAGACCGGCGCAGGCTCTCCCTGCCAGTCGGCGAACAAGGCACGTAACCGGCCGGCGCGCACATCCGTAGCGACATCGAGCCATGCCTTGTACACGACCCCGTGCCCGGCGAGCGCCCAGCGCCTGGCAACTTCGCCGTCGTCGCTGCGATAGTCACCGCGGACCTTGACCTCGCAGACCTCGTCACCACGCCTGAAACGCCAGTTATCGTAGGGACGCCCCTGGCGCTGGTAGACAATTGCAGAGTGCTCGGCCAGTGCCTGGGGCGAGGTTGGTTCACCCTGGCGGGCAAGGTAGGCGGGGCTGGCGCAGGCGACCCGATAATGCGCCTCCAGCACCGGCAGAGCCACCAGGGTGGAATCGACCGGTACGCCGAAGCGCAGTGCGACATCCACCGGCTCGCCGAACAGGTTGTTGGGGCGGTCGTTGAGCAACAGATGCAATTGCAGGTGTGGGTGCGAGGCACGCAATTCATCCAGCCAACCCAGCAGCACACTACGGCCAAAGTCCGAAGGTGCCGCCAGCTGCAATACGCCGGCCAGTCCATGCCCGGCCCCGCGAACCGCCCGTTCACCCTCGTCCAATACGGCCAGGGCATTCCTCGCCGCCTCCAGATAGCGCTCACCCTCCGGCGTCAGGCGTTGCTGTCGCGTCGAGCGGGCGAACAGGCGAACCCCAAGGCGCGACTCCAGGCGCTTGAGCGCGAGGCTGGCTGCCGCGGGGCTGATATCCAGTTCACGCGCTGCGGCCGAGAGGCTGCCAACTTCGGCGGCTTTAACCAGCACTTTCAACTCAGCCAGACCCTGCATTTGTAAGTTTTCCTTATAAGTCATGTGCCAGCGGCGGTATTTATCGCACATTTCCAATAAATGATCATGTAGGCACTGATAGAGCACGACTAGGTATCGCCCATGTCTCTCGATTTCAAATTCGACCACATAGCCTTCAACATCGGCGCCGATGACCACTTGCCCGCGTCGCTGCAGACCTTGCTTGGGGTGCAATCCGGCCCGCGGCCACCGTTCCCGTTTCCAGGCCAATGGCTGTATCAGGACGACCATGCCCTGGCGCACCTGCTGCAATGCGACGGGCTCGAGGCGACCCGCTTCAGTCACCTGGCCTTGAGCACGTGTCAACCGGCAGCGGTGGTGATGAAGCAGGTCAAGGCCAGCGAGCTGCCTCACCAGGTCGCCATCATGCCCGAGCAGCGGACCTGCCAGATATTCATCAGCCTGACCGATGAGTTCATCCTCGAACTCGATTGCCCTCTCGGTGAAGACCCGATCGATTTTACCCATGACTACCAGCACAACAGTCAAGCCCCCGTCTAACCAGGAGCCACCCATGTCCAGCCCGCTGAAACTCTTCACTCCATACGAACTCGGCCCCCTCACGCTGCCCAACCGCATCGTCATGGCACCAATGACCCGCTCACGCAGCACACAGCCCGGAGACGTGGCCAATGCGATGATGGCGCATTATTACGCCCAACGCGCCAGCGCCGGGCTCATAATCAGCGAGGCGACGCAGATCAGCCCTCAGGGCAAGGGCTATAGCTTCACACCGGGCATCTACAGCGCCGAGCAAGTGGCAGGCTGGCGGCAGGTTACCGACGCCGTGCATGCCAAGGGTGGGCGTATGTTCCTGCAGTTGTGGCATGTAGGCCGGATGTCCCACGCCAGCTTCCACGCCGATCGCCAGCCGGTGGCGCCTTCGGCGCTGCGTGCCGACGCGCAGGTATGGGTGGTCGGTGAAGATGGGGTAGGGCGGATGGTCGATGTCAGCGAGCCACGCGTCCTGAGCAAGGAGGATATCCTGGCGGTGATTGAGGATTACCGCCTGGCCGCCCGGTATGCGCGCGAAGCGGGGTTCGATGGGGTCGAGATCCACGCAGGCAACGGCTACCTGATCGACCAGTTCCTGCGCACCACCTCGAACCTGCGCGATGACGAGTACGGCGGCAGCCGCGAAAACCGTATCCGATTCCTGATCGACGTCACGCGCGCGGTCGCGGGGGAGATCGGCGCGCAACGCACTGGTGTACGCCTGGCCCCCTATATCACCGCCCGTGGCATGAACTGCCCGGACGTGATCCCGACCATCCTCCAGGCCGCCCAGTCGCTCGACGCCCTGGGTGTTGCCTATCTGCACCTGGCCGAGGCGGATTGGGACGATGCACCGCAGATTCCCGAACCCTTCCGGTATCAACTGCGCCGTGAGTTCAGCGGCGCGATCATCGTGGCCGGGCGCTATACCTTGGCGCGCGGCCAGGCGCTGCTCGACGCCGGCCTGGTGGACCTGGTTGCCTTCGGCCGTCCCTTCGTCGCCAACCCGGACTTTCCCGCGCGGCTCCAGCATGACTGGCCCCTGGCCGAGTTCGAGGGCAGCCGACTGTTCGGCGGTGACGAGGTGGGTTACAGCGACTATCCGGAATATCAATAACGTGAACGGCTGAACCAAGGTGCCCGGGGCGACGAGGCGGCTCATTTTCACCCTGGCCATGGAAGTATTCATGACCAGGGTCGATCAATCTCGGGCGCCGGGCACGCCAGACTCGATAAGCGCCTTGTCGGTTTACAACTCGATGTTCTGGCGCGATGAGCCGCGTTTTCCGACGGCTCGCTTATTGGCATTACCCCCTATCTGGAGGACTTCATGGGCGTCCACAAACTTGACCATTTCACCATCCGCACCCCGCTCTGGGTCGAAACCGCAGCGTTCTTCGAGCACGTCATCGGCCTGACGCCGGGTCCACGACCGGGGTTTCTTTTCCCTGGGTATTGGATGTATGCCGGCGACCAGCCGCTGTTGCACATCGCCAGTGTCCAGGGCGACCCAAAGGAACTGCAGATGTACCTCGGCGACAAGCCAGGCGGATATGGATCGGGTTCGCTCGATCATGTGTCGCTGCGTTGCGATGGATTGGAGCAAGTCCAGTCACGATTGCAATCCATGGGTATTGCGTTTCGTGAACGCGTCATTCCACAAATAGGCGAACACCAACTGTTTCTCGAGGACCCTAACGGCATAACCATCGAGATGATCTTCGACTACGTGCCGGGTCGTCGAATCGTTGGCCAGAGCATGTCGCACCTTGAGATAGAAACGCCTCACACCGTCAGCCCGGATTGACCACCGTTGGTGCGACAAGGATCTGCGGCCTACCTGCCTCCTGCTTGAGTTTTCCTCGGTATAGCGTCCAGGCGCGCCCTGCGCGTGCTTGACAATAACAACAGCACAAGGACCTCACCATGATCATGCTCGACACACCTGAATCGCGCCTGCAAGCTGCTGGCCTGACTTTGCCCAGCCCGGTATTCAAGGTGATTCCTGAAGACTCTCGAGATCGTTCGTTCTTCAGAGAGTCAGCAATAGTGGGCGGCCGATCACTGTCCAACCGTGCTGCGGACGCGCACTCTGTAGAGCACTGAATCAAAAAAAGGCTCAGTTTCAACATGAAAAACGGTATCAGATGGCCGCCGTTTGGCTGACGTTGCCTTGTCTCACTTCCTGTTGGTGAAAGTTGGTTGTATGCCTCGCTGCTTCCGCGGAGAAGGTCTTTGGTCAAGGTAATCAAGTGCATTGATCATCCACAGCAACTGCTGTTCTTCACTCACTGTATGATGCATTAAGTCCAAACGATGGACGTCGGTACCGCTGGTGATGTTTTGTTTACTCACCTTGATCAGCAGAAACGTCGGCTGCTTTCGAGGTCCTCGTTACTGCACGCGCTGGGCTATTATGCCGACGATACAAAGTATGCCTGCAGAAGGAAGTCTGGACGGTGAGAGATGGCCTAATGTCGTGCACGGAGCGCGGGTAGGCGAGGGCGTACCGGCAGGAGAAAATCTTTGGTCGCGCCGGACTGGCCATCGCTCGCTCGACCTTGGCCCAGTGGGTTGGGCAAACTGGCGTGCGACTCCAGCCACTGGTCGATGCACTGCGTGAAGCGGTGCTGAGCAAGGGCGTAATCCACGCCGATGAAACACCGGTGCAAATGCTTGCGCCGGGCGAGAAGAAAACCCACCGGGCCTATGTCTGGGCCTACAGCACGACGCCGTTTTCGGCGCTTAATGCGGTGGTTTACGACTTCAGCCCAAGCCGTGCCGGCGAACATGCAAGTAACTTCCTGGGCGACTGGAACGGCAAGCTGGTTTGCGATGATTTCGCTGGCTACAAAGCTGGTTTTGAACAAGGCATCACTGAAATCGGCTGCATGGCTCATGCCCGTCGCAAGTTTTTCGAACTGCACACGGCGAACAAAAGTCAGCTGAACGTGATAGCTGGAGGTGGGATTCTATTCATCATGCTTCACATGAAGGACAGGCCAGCCATTTGATCGCCAGTGCCGCAGAAGGCGCTGGATTACGGACAAATAGCCAGGGTGGCTTTTACCATTCCAAACAGGCTGATCGATAGCATCCTGAACATCGAGGATAATCAGGGGGATGCTAGGCGTGTCCTTCATGTGGGGGCGTCTCCTTACGATGGACGCTTAGTGTGCTGCAACGTATTCCGGTCAACAAGCAGCGCAGTCTCGCTAGGGTACCGGTGCTGACAAAGAGGCCACTAAGGAGGGGCTGATACCCCGTCAGTGGACTCCGGCCCAGCTCACGCAAGGTGAGTTGGGCGGACGCTTATGTTCCTCAAAGTTTTTGGCGAGAGCTACCAGAAGCTTGTGGCGAAGCCTTCATTGGTCGAAGGCATTGATTTGGAAGTCCCAGTTGATCTAATCGGATTGCCGAGCATGGACCTGGCTCCAGCCAACCGCGACCACCGCTGGGCCTTTATCGGTCCCTCTGGGGATCGAGTGGAGGTTCCTCACTCTCCACGTTTTGTCACTGCTGACCTAGACGCCCTAAACCGAGCCGCAGTCCAAGGCGTAGGTATCGTACAGATGCCTGAGGTTCGAGGGACGAGTTCAAGGTAACTGGACAGGGGTATAAGCTGTTTTAATCAACTCCCTCAAAAGCCTTCCAGCACGACTTTCCCCTTCGCCTTTCCGCTTTCCAGCAGAGCATGGGCACGACGAAGATTTTCTGCGCTGATGGGCCCATAGTTTTCGCCAACTGTGGTGCGCAAGTTACCCGCATCAATCCGCCGCGCAACTTCGTTAAGGATGTTGCGCTGCTCCTGCATGTCCTCTGTTTCGTAGAGCGAGCGGGTGTACATAAGCTCCCAGTGCAACGACAGGCTCTTGCGCTTCAGCGGCACGGCGTCAAGGGTGGCCGGATCATCTATCAGGCCCAGCTTGCCTTGAGGTTTCAGTGACTCGATGATTTGTTCGTAGTGCCTATCGGTCTGGGTCAGGCTTGCGACATGGCTGACCTGCGCTATACCGATGCGCTTTAGTTCTTCACTAAGTGGCTTGGTATGGTCGATGACATGATGCGCACCAAGCTCGGTAACCCAGGCCTGGGTTTCAGGGCGCGAAGCCGTACTAATGATCGTCAACCCTGTTAGCTGACGCGCCAGTTGAATTAGAATTGAACCTACCCCGCCTGCAGCGCCAATGATCAGCAGTGTTTCTCCTCGGTCGGTGGGATCCCGTGCAATACCTAGGCGATCAAAGAGTAATTCCCAAGCGGTCAGGGAAGTGAGTGGCAATGCCGCAGCTTGGCCGAATTCCAGCGACTGTGGCATTGAACCGACGATACGCTCATCCACCAGTTGCAGCTCACTGTTGCTCCCCGGGCGGATCAGTGATCCCGCGTACCAGACTCTGTCACCGGGTTTAAAAAACGTCACGTCGCTGCCGACCGACTTGACCACCCCGGCAGCGTCCCAGCCGAGGATCCGCGGCTGGCTTTCGTCCGCATGCGGCACATAGCCCTGCCGTACCTTGGTATCGACAGGATTGACCGACACGGCCTTTACCTCTACTAGCAAGTCGCGCGGCCCTGGCACTGGCTCGGGTATATCGATCTCCACCAAGGCGTCGGGATGTTCAATAGGCAGACATTTAAAGTGTGCAATGGCTTTCATTCGAAGCTCCTCAGGACATGCGATGCATTTTCGTGATCGAAAATTTTTCAGCAGCACGTTCGATGAGCGGGAGCGCTGCTCGAAAATGTGTTGTCGCTTCGTGAGCCGTTAGCGCCGCCTCGTCCCGCCACTGCTCGATCATGTGGAAAGTGCGCGCCTGCTCGGCATCACGGTGCAAGTCATACTGGATACAGTCCACTTCGCCCCGGCTTGAACCCTGCAGGGCCCGCAGCGTCTGCTCGAGCTCGGCTTCGAAGCCTGCCTTTGCGACCAAAGTGGCAATCAGTGTTAAAGGGGTGTTCATCAAACCTCCGGCCGATATGCATAAAAAAAATGGGACCTCGCTAACCGACACGTCTGAATAGAGGCCGTGCGGCCCGAAACTGCTCTCCAGGTGACGGCCTGACAATCAATATTGATCTCGAAGGCCGTGCGAGCGTCCTCACCCGGCGAGAGCACTTGTAGCGTTAAAACCAGTAGATCGGGCAAGTCCAGGTCACACGCTCCCTGCCCCCAACTCATGAGCGGCGAAATTGGACCAATCAGGATTGCCGAGATATGCCCGGCCAATAATCTCCAGGTCCGGTTGCAGTCCTTAAGCGCGTCTTCGCTGACGCTCAGCGTGCGTAGGTCCCTAGCCGAGGCTATTCAACCCATACCATCGGTAGCTTCGCGTCGTGAAACCTAGGCCTTGAGGGCTTTCTATACAACGATGTTGAGCCCGAAACTGACGCTGAGCAAGTCCAATCCACCATCCTTGAAACGACGTGTCCGGTCGACAGTCAATTTTCTCCGAGGGCTTATAATTCGAAAATTCGATAATTTTCGAAATATAAGCGTAGTGCAAACTCGAGCGTCCCTTCGAACTCAGCGATTGGTCCGCGCAAAAGCACGCGGATCAGAGAAACAGTTAACCAGGTGGTCGTATATCAGCCTCACTCGCGGTGCCACTGGCCCTGATTGAGGACGGTACATGATCAGTTCGGAAGGCGGCGGCGCTTCCTGTTGCATGACCTCGACCAGGCGCCCTTCAGACAGGTAGGGTTCTGCCAAGTAATCGGGCATTTGCCCAAAGGCGATTCCGGCCATAACGATCTCTCGCTCGGTTTCCGGGTCATCGCAGCTGAAGGCAGGGGAGGTAGGCAGAAACGTTCGCCCCTCGGCAAGCACCCACGGCCAGGGGCGACCGTTTTTTCGATCAATCAGCATGGACAGCGGCAAGCGTTTCAGTTCTTCGATGCTGCCAGGGCGGTGCACGGTGGCGAGGAGTGACGGGGCCGCAACGATTTTCAGGCTGACATGGGCCACTGTTCTAGCGATATAGCGCCTATCACGCACCGCGCCGACACGAATACCGATGTCGATCTTGTTGGCCACCGCGTCGGTGAGTTGGTCATCCAGGCTCAGGTCGATGCTCAGGCCCGGGTTTTCCCGTATCAGCGGTTTCAGAAATTCGACCAGATACAGCTTGCCAATGGCGTGTGGGGCCGTGATGCCGACAACGCCTTTAGCCTCCTGTTTGCTGTGGGTGATAAACAACTGATCCACCCGGTCCAAGGTTTCCTGGGCCTGCAAGGCGAGTTTGGCACCAAAAGCGGTGACATGAACCTGCCGTGTGCTGCGGTGGAACAACAGCTCACCCAGCGTACTCTCCAGTTCCTTGATGGCACGTGTCACCGTCTGCGGTGAGGTGCCGAGGCGGGTGGCTGCATCGCGGAACGTGGTCGATTGTGCGGCCACTGTGAATATCCGAATCAGTTCCATGCGATTAGGCATAGCCCTCAACTCCCGTTCCAGAAAATGGAATTCTCAAATCCTAACACTTCCATTCTCTGACGAATAAAACCAGCGCAGACTGCAGTCTCCATCCCGACAGGTCTCAACAGGAGCGCTGAATATGAGTAAGAACATCCAGGATAAGGTGGTCGTCATCACGGGTGCGAGTAGCGGTCTAGGCGAAGCAACGGCGCGTCATCTGGCGGCGCTCGGCGCCCTTGTGGTGCTTGGCGCCAGGCGCCAGGACCGTCTGGACGCGATTGTCGCGGAGATCGCCACTGCAGGCGGCAAGGCGATTGCCCATCCGACCGATGTGACACGCAAGGAGGACTTGTCTGCGCTGGTTGCCAAGGCAGTCGAGGTATTCGGTCGCATCGATGTAATGATCAACAACGCAGGGTTGATGGCGATCTCTCCGATTTCGCAACTGCGCACCGACGAGTGGGATCGTATGATCGATATCAACATCAAGGGCGTATTGTATGGCATCGCGGCCGCATTGCCGTTTTTCGAACAACAGGCAAGCGGTCACTTCATCAACATTTCTTCGGTCGCCGGCATCAAAGTATTCAGCCCCGGTGGATCGGTTTACAGCGGCACCAAGTACGCGGTGCGCGCCATTTCCGATGGCCTGCGTCATGAAGTCGGCGCGAATATTCGCACGACGACTATCGAACCGGGCGCAGTGGATTCCGAACTGAAGTTCGGCAGCGGGCACCAGCCGAGCGCCGAGGTCGTTGGCGAATTTTACAAGAAGGCCATCCCGGCTGACTCGGTTGCACGGGCCATCGCTTATGCGATCGAGCAACCTGCAGATGTCGACATCAACGAGATTGTTCTGCGTCCGACTGCGCAAGACTTCTGACATTTGTCCTGTGCCGTCTGCGCCTGATCCACAGGCATGGACCCAAGCGATCAGGCTCTGGCGCTAAGAAATGGTTAACTCAGCCTATCCAGGCTGAAACTCTCGGCATACCGAACGTCAATATCCAGCGCGCCAACACCACCATGTCCGAGCTGATTGATTGAGCTTCCAAAGGCGAGTCGTTCCTGATTCTGGGGTTCGGCAGACGGCTCTGCCCGCCTAATGTACCCAACTGATCATATCGGACCCTGTTGCGAATGAAGCCACCTAAAGTTGCAGACTGGTTGCTACGGAGGGCGGCGGTGTAGTGGCAATAAGCCCGGTGTGAATCATCGTGCAATCGGTGGTGTTCGATACAGGAAGCCGAGGCCCCATGGTGCTGCCAATGATGGGCATCGCTCACAAAGCAGCACGAAGATATCAACCCGGCGGGCTGAGGAAATAACCATGGCAATGTTGGTTTTTGACGGTTCGGAAGACTCCGTCGTCGAAGCCCGTATTCTGGTCGAGGCGCTGAATGAATGGTTGGCGGAACAGCAGCCCAGTTGCCCGTTAAGATCCGTTCATGTGCAATTTTGCTATCGGCTCGATGGCACGCTGGATTCTGTATTGACCGTTATAACAGACGTGGCCGTGGACTAATGACAGCATGGAATGGACGGCCGCTTGGTGCTGGTACGTCCTTGACCGCAGATTCAGCAGGTTTTTGCTGTTGGTCGCCCGGTAGACCAGATCTGCTCGACGTTCGTCGCCGAAGGCTGAAAACGGTGTATGAGTGGAGTCGGTCTTTTGGTTTTTAAGTAAATCTGTTAACTATAGGTTCTCTGATCGGCCAAGAAAACCCTGAGCGCCTCATGCGACATGGGTCTAGCAAAGTGATATCCCTGGAAAATATCGCATCGACCACGTTTCAGGAAGTCCACCTGAGCCGCAGTTTCCACGCCTTCCGCGACCACTGACAGGCTGAGGTGATGGGCCATGGAAATAATGCCTTGAGTGATTGCTGCATCGTTTGGGTTCGTCGAGATATCCTGGATGAAGGAGCGATCAATCTTGATTTTTTCGATGGGCAAGCACTTGAGATAACTGAGGCTGGAAAAACCCGTGCCGAAATCATCCAGCGCAATGCGTACACCCAAGTCTTTAAGGCGGTGCAAGGTTTCAATCGCGAGTTCAACGTTATGCAGCAGGAGCGACTCAGTTATCTCCAACTCCAATTGCCCTGCGCCAAGCTCGTGCTTGCTCAGCACTGCCTGGATACATTCAACGAACTGACCGCGCTGGAAATGCATCGGCGAAATATTTACGGCCATCGAGAGTCCGTCGAAGCCCTGATCACATAGGTTGCGCAACTGCGCGCACGCCGTATCAAGCACCCAAAGGCTCAGAGGGATAATTTGTCCACTGTCCTCTGCCACCGGTACAAACACCGCTGGAGAAATGAATCCTTTGATCGGATGTGTCCAACGCAACAACGCTTCGATCCCGACAACCCGACTCGTGCAGGCTTCTATTTGCGGTTGATAATGCAGACTGAACGATTGAGTTTCGATAGCCTTCTGTAGGTCATTGCGTAGGCTTCTGTGCTCGCAGACTCGATGGTTAAGATCGCTGGTGTACCACTGAAAGTTGTTTCTGCCTTGTTGCTTGGCTTTGTACATGGCCATGTCAGCCTGCTGGATCAGCTGCATCGGCTGTTCGATGTGACCATCGCTTGGCGTAATACCGATACTTGCACTCACGTGCAGGTCAATGCCCTGGATACAGTAGGGTTTGCCAATGCTTGCCAGCAGTCGCTCGGCCACCGGCACAACGTCTTCGTCACGAAGCAGGTCCGTCAGCAGAACGACAAACTCATCGCCGCCCATGCGCACGACGGCATCAGCCGGACGGACCTGCTGGGTCATGCGCTGTGCCACCTCGATCAGCACCTGATCGCCGAAGCAGTGCCCGATGGAGTCGTTGATGGATTTGAATCCATCCAGGTCGATGTACATGACCGCCAGTTGACGCTTACGTTGACGGCTGCTGCGACACTCCAGGACAAGCCGGTCTTCCAGAGACAGGCGGTTAAGCAAACCGGTCAGCCCGTCATGGCTGGCACTGATACTCAGCTGGCGCTCGTAATGCTTCTGCTCGCTGATATCCCGGGCGATGCCAAATACCCCGACGATCTCGCCATTTACCATGATTGGCAGGTTGGCGATATCCATGATCAACTGCTTGTCGTCGCTCTCGTCGCGCACCCTCGCCTCGAATCGCTGCGGTTCACCGGCGCGGGCTGCGGAAAAATGCTGATTCACTCGCGGCAGGTCTTCTTCGAACACGAGGTGAGAGAAATGATGACCGACAAGATCAGTTGCCGCGCCAGCTTTAAGCTTCAGGCCAGCCGGGTTCACACTCTGGATGTTGCCCGCCATGTCGAGGGCAAAAACCGGGTTGGGGTTATAGGTAAACAATGAGCGAAACCGTTGTTCACTTTCCTCCAGGCGTTGGCCGTCACGCTCATTCCGGATCGCAATGGCAGCCAGTTGCGCCGCGCAGGTCAACCTTTGGATCTGCATCTCGCTTGGCGCAATCGCCTGGTCTTGGTACAGCGCAAATGTCCCGAGAACGGAGCCCTGATGGGAGAGTAATGGCAACGACCAGCAAGAGCGCAGATTGTAGCCTAGCGCCAGACTGCGAAAACGCTCCCAGCTCGGATCCCTGGCTATGTCTGCCGTCACCACCAGCTCGCGCCGGTATGCCGCTGTGCCACACGTGCCTTCCTGAGGGCCGATGGGCATGCCATGGACCGCCTCGCTGTATGCCGGCGGCAGGCCAGGCGCGGCACCTTTGAGCAAATGCTTGCCTTGCGCATCGGTGAGCAGTATCGAACACAACGTCCCGGGATCCTGGGCGTCGATCATCAAGCAGATGGCGGTGAGGATGTCGTGCAGTTGATGATTGGTCGCGATCATACCGAGTATGTCGCGCTGAGACTCGGGAAGCGCAATGCTGGGATAGCTCGTGCAGAAGGTATTCATGGGGATTCCTGAGTACTTGCGAGGCCTTCCGGTTCCCTGAGCGTCTGCAGAAGTGAGTGCCTGGGCGCAGTCCGATCGCACCCCTATAGCGACATCTTATAAAGCAGTGGGCCTGCCACGAAAAAGACTCAGGTGACCGATAAAAGAACGTATCAGATGGGGCGCATGCGGCTTAATTCGGCTTGCAGCGGCCTGACCGCGGCCCGCTGATTCTCTGAGCAAACCGCAGATACTTCTTGACTTCCGGGCTACCAGGCGCAGACTCTAGCGAGTATTGCAAAAGTTCCCCTGGGCTGGCCGCATTTGTTTGCGGCGCTCGCCCTCCCGCGCTTACTTGCCAGGCATGCTGAAGCCGGCGCTGGACATCACGGATGCAATGCTGGCTTTCCTTCGAATTGCCCGGTCTCAAGGAAAGAACATCCCGATCACGCCCGACTGCTACGAGAGCAGCAGAAGTGCGCCTTCCCTCGTGCCAAACGCTACAACGGCTTTTGCCCGTGACGCTTGAACCGGCCTGACGATGCCGATCAGATTTTGGTCAAGCGCCCATTCGACAATGGGCTGCTGACGATCATCCTCGACGAGCGCGAAACGCGTGCATTGAATCACAGCCGTTCGATTCCGAATTGAAGCTGACTCGGAGATTCCATAGCCGTCGTCACGAAGGCCACCAGCAGACGAGGAGCTGCGGCAGGCTCCACTTCGTCGCCTCAATGATTCAAGGAGCGCCCGCATGGCCAGCAAACAGTGCCAAGTCTGTGGCCAACCCGCCACGACACGGGTGGAAGCCAAGGTCAATGGTCGCCACAGCACAATGCTGTTGTGTGATGATCACTATCGCCAATTGGTGCGCCAGCAAAAGCGCACCCTTTCCCCACTGGAGGCCCTTTTCGGCTCGCGCAGCGGTTTGTTTGAAGATTTCATGGGCAGCGATTTCTTCCGCAACGGAGAAGACTCAGTATCCGTTGCCGCGGGTGCCGATGATGTGGCCGAAGCGTCGTCTGGCGAACCTGCCCCCGCAGGGGGTGGCACGCCGCGGCGTCGCGGCAGCGGACTGGCCAGCCGCATCAGCGAACACTCTGAGGCCCTGTTGCAGGAAGCGGCCAAGCGTGCCACGGAGTTCGGTCGGTCCGAAGTCGATACCGAACACCTGCTGCTGGCCCTCGCCGACAGCGACGTGGTGAAGACCATCCTCAGCCAGTTCAAGATCAACGTCGAGGACCTCAAACGCCAGATCGAGGCCGAAGCCAAGCGCGGCGACAAACCGTTTGAAGGAGAAATCGGCGTGTCGCCTCGTGTGAAGGATGCGCTCAGTCGCGCCTTCGTCGCCTCGAATGAATTAGGCCACGCTTACGTCGGGCCCGAGCACCTCCTGATCGGGCTAGCAGAAGAGGGCGAAGGGCTGGCCGCCAACTTGCTGCGCCGCTATGGCCTCACGCCGCAGGCCCTGCGCCAGCGGGTAAACAAGGTGGTTGGCAAAGGCGCGGAGGATGGCCGCGCCGAGGCGCCGACGAATACGCCGGAGCTCGACAAGTATTCGCGCGATCTCACCAAGATGGCGCGCGAGGGCAAGCTGGACCCGGTAATCGGACGCGCGCAGGAAATCGAAACCACCATCGAGGTGCTGGCACGGCGCAAGAAGAACAACCCCGTATTGATCGGCGAGCCTGGCGTGGGCAAGACGGCCATCGTCGAGGGATTGGCACAGCGTATGGTGGCCGGCGAGGTGCCCGAGACGCTGCGTGACAAGCGCCTGGTAGAGCTGAACATCAATTCCATGGTGGCCGGGGCGAAGTACCGGGGCGAGTTTGAGGAACGGGTGCACAAGGTGCTCAAGGAAATCTCCGAGCACCAAGGCGAGCTGATTCTCTTCATCGACGAGGTGCACACCATTGTGGGTGCAGGCCAAGGCGGTGGAGAAGGCGGTCTGGACGTCGCCAACGTCTTCAAACCGATGATGGCGCGCGGCGAGCTGAACCTGATCGGCGCGACCACGCTCAACGAGTACCAGAAGTACATCGAGCAGGACGCTGCGCTGGAGCGGCGCTTCCAGCCGGTCATGGTGCCCGAGCCAACGGTGGCGCAGACCATCATGATCCTGCGCGGCCTGCGCGATACCTTTGAAGCGCACCACAAGGTCAGCATCACCGAAGACGCGATCATTGCTGCCGCCGAACTGTCCGACCGCTACGTCACCGCGCGCTTCCTGCCGGACAAGGCCATCGACTTGCTCGATCAGGCTGCCGCCCGCGTGAAGCTATCGGCGACGGCCCGCCCGGTTGCGGTGCAGGAAATGGAATCCGAACTGCACCAGTTGCGCCGGGAGCAGAACTACGCGGCTTCCCGCAAGCAATATGACAATGCGGCGCAGATCAGCAAGCGCATCGAAGCCAAGGAGGCCGAACTCAAGGAGCGCGTCGCGGACTGGGAGCGCGAGCGCGGTTCGGGCAGCGCCGAAGTCAAGGCGGAGCACGTTGCGCAGATCGTCTCGCGGCTGACCGGTATCCCGGTGAATGAGCTGACGGTGGAGGAGCGCGAGAAACTGCTGCACCTGGAGCAGCGGCTGCATGAGCGCCTGGTGGGGCAGGACGAGGCGGTACGCGCTGTGGCGGATGCGGTGCGGCTGTCGCGCGCGGGTCTGCGCGAAGGCAGTAAGCCCGTGGCCACGTTTCTGTTCCTGGGTTCCACTGGCGTCGGCAAGACTGAGCTCGCCAAGGCGCTGGCGGAATCCATCTACGGCGACGAGGGGGCCCTGTTGCGCATCGACATGTCGGAGTATGGCGAGCGCCATTCCGTGGCTCGGCTGGTGGGCGCGCCCCCCGGCTACGTCGGTTATGACGAGGGTGGCCAGCTTACCGAAAAGGTCCGTCGCAAGCCCTATAGCGTACTGCTGCTCGACGAGATCGAGAAGGCCCACCCCGACGTCTACAACATCCTGCTGCAGGTGTTCGACGACGGGCGACTTACCGACGGCAAGGGGCGTGTGGTGGACTTCACCAACACCATCATCATCGCCACGTCCAACCTGGGCTCCGACATCATTCAGCGGCAGCTGAAGGCGCCCGGAGCGGCGGGTGAGGAGTACGAGAAGACCAAGGCCGAGGTGATGGACGTGCTGCGCGGACACTTCCGCCCCGAGTTCCTCAACCGTATCGACGAGATCATCGTCTTCCATGCCCTGGGCAAGCAGGAGATCCGCCACATCGTCGGCCTGCAACTCCAGCGCGTGGCCCGCAATGCCGCGAGCCAGGGCGTGACGCTGACGTTCGACGAGACGCTGGTCGATCACTTTGCGCAAGAGGGCTACAAACCAGAATTCGGTGCCCGCGAGCTCAAGAGACTGATCCGCAGCGAGCTGGAGACAGCACTGGCACGTGAAATGCTCGGCGGCGGCATTGGCAAGGGTGATCACGCCCATGCGCACTGGGACGACAAGGCGGAGCGGGTCGGGTTCGACCGGCGGCAACTCGCGCCGGCCAAAGAGTCCGACAATGAAAATGCGTGAAGCGCTGGCCGAAGGCTGCGGTTTCTCGTTGCAATGATCTTGCCGCTGAAGAGGTGAGGCATGAAGGACAGCAATGAGCCCGAGACCACACGCATGCGACTGCGTCGCGAGTGGGCGGTGTTGACGTTTTACGAGCGTTTCGAGCAGATCGTCGCCCACATTCTTTCGCTGGTGATCGCGGTGGTTATCGTGGTGTCGCTGGTGCAGCTGATCCAGATAGTCTTCAGCCTGCTCATCATCGAAGCGTTCAATCCGCTGGATCACCGGATCTTCCAGCATGTGTTCGGTATGGTCATGACGCTGCTGATCGCGATGGAATTCAAGCATTCCATCGTGCGCGTTGTCTTGCGCCGTGACAGCATCATTCAGGTCAAGACGGTCCTGTTGATCGGGTTGATCGCGCTGTCCCGCAAGATCGTGATCCTTGATCCCGATGTCAGCCCGGCCAAAGTCGCGGCGCTCGCTGGCGCCACCCTGGCCCTGGGGCTGACCTATTGGCTGTTGCGTGAGCGCGATGATCGAGCTGCCTAGGCTCTGTGTGAATGGCGCTAAGGCAAAGATAGAACGAGAAAAAGAGCGCGGATGTGTAATTCCATATCCGTTCAAACCGGGGCTTGAAAACCTCGAAATCGCTCACATAATTTCGTCGTCAGGGGCCGGAGCCCAGTGCTTCGTGCCTCCTGTTCGAGATCATTTCAGTCAGCTTGAAGGAGGATTGTCATGTACGAGTCCCTTCTTAATCTGTCGAGCGATCCCATTGCCGAGTTCGAGAGGCTGCAGCGCGAACTGCAACATGTGCTGGGAACGGGTCTGGGGCGCCCAGGCAGTATTCGTGCCTTGGCCAGTGGTGCTTTTCCTGCCATCAATGTCGCGAGCACGCCGTCCAGCCTGGAGGTCTATGCTTTCGTTCCCGGCGTCGACCCGAGCGACCTCGATCTGCAGATTCACCGAGGGTTACTGTCGATTTCCGGTGAGCGCCGGCCGGCGCGCAGCGCACAGGAGGGCAATTGCTCGGTGTACGCCAACGAGCGTTTTTCCGGGCGGTTCAAGCGTACCGTGAGCCTCAATGATCAGGTCGATACCGACAAGGTCGAAGCTCACTGTTGCGACGGTGTTCTGCGCATTTCGCTACCGCGGCGCGAAGCGCTGCAGCCCAAGCGCATAGCCATTCAGTAACAGCAACGGTTTGAAGGAGGAATCACCATGAACGACAAGCAAGCGGTCGTGCGCGGCGAAACTGAAACCCAAACACTGCTGCCGCGTGTCGATGTATTTGAAGACGAAAACGGAATCCAACTGTTTGCGGACCTACCGGGCGTGCCCAAGGACCATCTCGTGGTCAATGTGGACGGTGACACGCTTGTGCTGGAAGGGGAGATCATGCCGCAGTTGAGCGAACAGTTGGAGGCCGTCTACGCTGAGGTCCAGCTGTCGCGATTCAGGCGAGCCTTCACCTTGAGCTCCGAGCTGGACACGACCAGGATCGACGCTGAGCTACGGGACGGCGTGCTGAACGTGCGCGTTCCCAAACATGCACATGCCCAGCCGCGCAAGATCGTCGTGAAAAGCGAGTAGGGCCTTGAGCGTGTGGAGGACGACCCATGGACAAACTAGCTGAACTCAAACATGGCCTGGAGGAAACCTGGCATTCGCTGGGCGAGGGCTGGCGTCAACTTCGCGATCGCACCAGCGAGGCCCTGACGCGCTTCACGCCAGTCAACCGGAGCAGGAACGTCTCGGAGGATGCTACTTCAGCACCGGCACTTGCCTCGAACTGGGGATTGCTGGCCGGCGATCTTTACGAGGATGGCGACCAGGTCGTCATTCGCCTCGAGGTGCCCGGAATGGTGAAGGAGGACCTGAATCTGGAAGTGCGGGGCGATGCCTTGATCATTCGCGGTGAAAAACGCATCGAGCAGGAGCAGGGCAATGGGCGTTATCGCGTCCGGCAGTGCACCTTCGGCAGTTTCCGCCGCGCCTTCCAGCTTCCCGCTCCGGTCATTGCCGAGAAGGCCAGAGCCATATGCAGTAACGGTGTGCTGCGTGTCGAACTGCCCAAGGAAGAGCGTGCGCGTGGCCGGCGCATCGAGGTTCGCTCGGGTTGATACTACCACTGCATGTTCTTTGCGCAGACAAGGTACAACCCTCGTCACCTGAACTACCTGCCCGCGAAAGCCTCGCGGGCGGCCAGTTCTTCGGTTGATCAACGGGAAGAACGGTAGCCGCCCCCCTGCAATGGACATTGCACTTCTCTGTCGAGCTGAGACGCCCAGCGATAACTCATCCGGATTTTTTCCCAAAACCGGTCCTGCCAAGGACTGAAGGTCGAGACTATGTCCGCTGAAGGCAACGCAGGACTTTTGTTGGGTGTTATCACTTTGCTCACCGCCGCCGTGGTGGCCGTGCCGCTGCTCAAGCGCATTGGGTTCGGCTCAGTGATGGGCTACCTGTTGGCAGGGATGCTGATCGGACCCTTCGGGCTGCAACTGATCAATGACCCCCACACCATCATTGATGTGGGCGAGTTGGGTGTGGTGATGTTTCTTTTCGTGATTGGCCTGGAGCTCAAACCCTCGCATCTATGGGACCTGCGCGGGCAGATCTTTGGGCTGGGCAGCCTGCAGGTGGTGATCTGTGCCGTTCTGCTCACCGTCGTCGGCAAGGCCTTTGGTTTCCCTTGGCAGGTGTCATTCGTCTGCGCGGCCGGTTTTGTGCTCACATCCACGGCGATTGTCATGCAGATTCTCTCAGAGCGGGGTGACTTGACCGAGCCGAGGGGCCAACGCATCGTCTCCATTCTGCTGTTTGAAGACCTGTTGATAGTGCCGTTGCTGGCGGCGGTGGCATTTCTGGCACCTACTGCATCGGTGCCCGAACCCAGCTCCCCCCTGTGGCAGCGCATGGCGACCGCAGCGCTGTCCCTGAGCGCACTGGTGGTCATCGGGTTGTGGTTGCTCAACCCTCTGTTTCGGGTATTGGCCCAAGCCAGGGCGCGCGAGGTGATGACTGCTGCCGCGCTGCTGGTGGTGCTGGGAGCAGCGCTGCTGATGGAAATCGGCGGCCTGTCAATGGCGATGGGCGCGTTCGTTGCCGGTGTGCTGCTGTCGGAGTCCACCTTCCGCCACCAGCTTGAGGCTGACATAGAACCGTTTCGCGGGTTGTTGCTGGGACTGTTTTTCCTCGGCGTCGGCATGGCGCTGGATCTGCACGTGGTGGCCGCGAACTGGCTGCTGATCACCTCTGGCGTGCTGGCGCTGATGATGGTCAAGGCGCTGTGTATCTATGGGGTCGCGCGCCTCGCGAAAAGCCAGCATGGTGATGCGCTGGACCGCGCCGTGCTGATGGCGCAGGGTGGTGAATTTGCGTTCGTGCTGTTTGCCGAAGCGCTGAAACTCAAGGTCGTCAGTCCCGAAATCAACGCCAACATGACGGCTATCGTGGTGTTGTCCATGGCCGTTACGCCGGTCAACCTTCTGTTGTACAAGCGCTTCGCGCGGCACCGGGCGGTTTCCATGGACGGTGTGGAGCCGGCACAGAATCTCCAAGGCCATATCCTGATCATAGGGTTTGGTCGTGTCGGCCAGATCGCTTGCCAGGCACCACTCGCTCATGGCGCCAAGCTTTCGATCATCGATATGGACCCGGAGGTGATCCGCGCCGTCGAGCCTTATGGTTTCAAGGTCTATTACGGTGATGGTGCCCGGCACGACCTGTTGCATGCTGCCGGGGCCCATCACGCCCGTACCATCATTGTGTGCGTGAATGACAAGAAGGCCGCGACACGCATCGTCGAAAGCACGCGGCACTATTGCCCGCAGGTAAAGGTGCTGGTGCGCGCCTTTGACCGCGAGCATGCGTTGGAGCTGGTCAAGCACGACGCCGACTACATCGTGCGGGAAACCTTTGAATCCGCCTTGCTGCTTGGCCACCAGGCCGTGCTGACCCTGGGGGCCTCAGCGCACGAAGCCGACGCGGTGACCGACGAGGTGCGCACCCGCGATGCTGAACGTTTTGCCCTGGAAACATCCGGGGGTCTATTTGCCGGGCGAGCGTTGGTCCTGGGAAATATCGAGCGCATTGATCCGCCGAAGCCTGAAGCACGGGATGCTCATTGAGCATGAAAACCTGACGGCAATACGCACACTCACGCTATCGCAGGCACGCACACAACTGCGGGCGGTTATTTTCTGCCGCTTCGTGGGCGATGTGTAGTTTCCTGGATGGCGAGACAGATTAAATCTTCATGGGATGCGGGGATTGCACATTAAACATTGCCCTTGCCCTGGTGATTATCAATGGCCTCGATGAAATTCTTGATCAACGGCGACTGCTGATTTTTTCGCCAGACGAAATAGATATCGCTTGAATCCAGGCGCGGCACATGATCGGCCTGAAAGGTATCTGCCTGGCTCGCGAAACGGTCGATATAACTCTCTGGCACGCAAGCAAAGCCAATTTCCTGTGCGATGCAGGCAAAAATACTGGGATACGATTCGATTTCCAGTATCGCCCGAGGCTGGATGCCGCTGCGTTCTAGCCAGTTATCGACCTGTTGCCTGTAGTGACACGTGCGACCGAATACATACAGTTCGAGCCCAGCCAGGTCTTCCGGGGTGGGCGAGGAAAAGGCCTTCGGTACAACTCTCAACAAGCGCTCACGGAACGCTAAGCGGCTTTCAAGCAAAGGATGCTCGATGGGGCCATCAGTGAGGATCAAATCAAGCTCGCCATCCATCAACAGCCGCTCCAGGAGTAGCGAGTGCTCCGGACGGATGTGCAGTTCTACCCCAGGCGCCTCAAGGCGGTACCGTACCAGAAGCGGAGGGAGATGATTGGCAAGCGCTACGTCAAGCGCCCCAACGCGAAGCACGCCATGCATGGAATCGGTTGAAAACAGCGAGCGTGTTTCAGCTGCCAGGTCGAGGAGCTGTTTGGCTTTGCGGTAGACCAGCCTACCTTCGGGGGTGACAAGTAACCGGTTATTTTCGCGGTTGAACAAGACGACGCCGAGCTGAGTTTCTAGTTCTCGCAGTCTTGCTGTGATGTTCGAGGGCACGCAATGCAGCTGTGCAGCTGCTGCGGCTATCGTACCGTGCTCTACGACAGCGCAAAAAAAACCAAGCTGTGAAAGCTTCAAGATGCTCTCCTTTTGTGATGGCATAGCTCACATCTGATCACTTTTAGTGATGTGTGTGTCAGCTTAACATTGCCTGGGCAAACGCATCCAATCACCTCGACAGCCTGGCCTCATGGGCTTGCGGTGGTAGGGCCTGGATGCACGAACTTTCGTCGTCGTCGGGGAAAGCCTTCTAGGAAATGTTGGCCTTGCGAAGGGCTGAAGCTGCAGCGGAG
Organism: Pseudomonas sp. FYR_5; assembly: GCF_043106315.1. Classification (NCBI taxonomy): domain Bacteria; kingdom Pseudomonadati; phylum Pseudomonadota; class Gammaproteobacteria; order Pseudomonadales; family Pseudomonadaceae; genus Pseudomonas; species Pseudomonas sp. FYR_5. The sequence continues at coordinate 66,879 of NZ_JBICMK010000018.1, forward strand.
AATCGATGCGCATACTACATACCATGCTACGTGTGGTGGATCTGGATAAAACCATTCACTTCTACACTAAAGTGCTCGGCATGAGCCTCTTGAGACGCAAAGACTATCCGGAGGGCAAATTCACCCTTGCTTTCCTCGGATATGGCCTGGAGGCAGAAACTGCTGTTCTGGAGCTGACGCGAAATTGGGGACAAGATAGCTATGAGATTGGCGATGCTTACGGGCATGTAGCTATCGAGGTTGAGGATGCAGAAGCTGTGTGCAGCCGTGCTGCTATCATGGGATATCGTGTTCCTCGACCAGCAGGTGTCATGAAACATGGACGCACAATAATCGCGTTCATTGAAGATCCCAACGGGTACAAGGTCGAGCTGATACAAAAAGGCACGCAATTCGACTGATCAAGCGAGGGAAGGCGCGAGGCAGGGCCTGGAGTGGCGAAAGTGCTTTTGTGCTCTTTACCGAAGCTCGGTCTTCAAGGCCCTGAACTCATCATAGCTGTTGGCCGTACAGGTCGGATTGCTTGTCAGGCGCCGCTCGCACAGGGAGCTAAACTTTAGAATATCGATGTAAATCCGCAACTGATTCGCACCGTGGAGCCCTCTGGTCTCAAGGTCCATCACGGTGATGGTGACCGCTCTGACACATTGAGCGGTTCATACACGATGCCGACTACCTAGGGCGGGAAACCTTTAATCCGCACTGTAGCTCGACCGTCAAGCCGTGCTGACGCTGGGCGCGTTGGGGGTCGAAACCGACGCGGTGCGCATACGCGATACCTAACGAAGTGGCGAAGGTGTCCGTTGTCATAGGACAAACCCAGGTTTCTTTCAGCACCCTCATCCAGGTTCTGATGTAAGTAGGAGGGCGCATGTTCACTCCGAGTTCCATTCCCTATCAGCGACAACCGGGCTTTCAGCGCACTTACCGTCAAGGTCGGTTGAGCCTGGGCCTTTTCCTCCCCCTCGAAGCCTTTAGCGGTGATATGCCGAGTATGGCTGGCCAGGTGAGCCTGGCCCAAAGAGCCGAAAAGCTAGGTTTCGCTGCCCTTTGGTTTCGCGATGTACCGTTACGTGACCCTAGTTTCGGTGATACCGGTCAGGTCTTCGATCCTTGGGTCTACCTGGGTTTCATGGCGGCACACACGCATTCGATTGCGCTGGGTACCGCCTCGGTCATCCTGCCAATCCGCAACCCTCTTCACACCGCGAAGGCGGCCACCAGTGTAGATCAACTCAGTGGTGGCCGCCTGTTATTAGGCGTGGCTTCCGGGGACCGACCTGTAGAGTTTCCCGCATTCGGTGTAGATCCGGAGCAGCGTGACAGAATGTTCCGCGAATACCTAGAGGTATTTCGCCAGGTTCAGCGCAGCAGTTTCGTGCCTTTGACCTGGTCCGGCGGCACGCTTGAGGGCTGCGATCTGATTCCCAAGCCGACCACAGCGGAAATTCCATTCTTCGTCACCGGTCATAGCCGCCAGACGCTGGATTGGATTGCCCGCTGCAGTCATGGCTGGATCAGTTATCCGCGTGCGCCGAAGACTCAGCAACTGATTGTCGAGAACTGGCGCACTGCAGTGCGTACCGAATGTGGTGAGCTGTTCAAACCCTTCACCCAGTCGCTATACATCGACCTGACGGACAACTCGCAGATACCCCCTCGACCGATCCACCTCGGCTATCAATTAGGGCGATATCATCTGATCTCACTGCTGCAACACTTACAGGAGATCGGCGTCAACCATGTGATCATCAACTTGAAGTACGGGCAACGCCCCGCTGGCGAGGTACTCGAGGAGCTCGGTCAGTTCGTTCTGCCTGACTTCATCCTGTCTACGTGAGGCGGCACGGGGCACGAATGCTACGCCCCGAGCTTTCTATCCGGTCACCGCGCCGGGCGCGAGACGGCGATATGGCCGCCGCCACACCCGGTGACCAATACCTAGTGAAAGAAGGCCAGGGTACGAACTTCGATACTTTCGCGTGGCGGGGCTCCCGGCGGCGTATGGGGGAGCTGGAAGGCGGCATGGGGGGTGAAGCGGGCACGGCCGTCGTGACGCGAGTCATAACCCTTGATCAGCAAGACTTCGTCACGGCGCATCTCCGGAAAATAGTACCAGCGCTGGTGAGTATTGTAGGCGAGGTGATAAATTTCCCCGATGCGATCCGGATAGACCAAGTCGGTAGCCAGCAGATCATTGGGGTCGAGCGTCGAGGCGTCCAGCACCGCCAACGGCGAGCGCTTGACAGGGCCGCTTATCGGGCGCCAGACGTTGATCTGAGCGACTGACATCGCTGCCATTGCGGCGGCTTGTTCCGCGCCCAGTACTTCCCGGATACGCTCAGGCCCCGAGTGTTCGGTGTAGTCATTGTGCACACGGCTGGCTGGGCCGCGAAAATCCCGCCGTTCGGCGTCACTGCGCCTGGTGTGGTCGAAGATCACGACCCGGCTCGCGCCCGTCAATTGCTTGATCAAGGCCTTTATCTCGTCATAGTAGACCTTTACTACCGAGGTATCGTCGTAGAGATCGTCTACCACCGTCTCTCGCCGGTGGAGTTCAAACCCCTGCTTGTCCAGTGAAAGGCTGTCGGCTAACGGACGTCCGTTTTGTATCTTGACTTCGCGCTCCTCCTGCTCGGCAAAGTAGTGAGCCTCACTGTCACCGGTCAAAGCCTCGGTATGTATATAGGGCTTTGCATTTTGCCTGACCAGGTAGGTGAGTTTCGTGAGAACGCTATCGGGCATATCAATTGTGCATTTCAAGTAATACCTCCCGTTCTGCTGGCCGTACTCGGCGTGGTGGCGCTGTGGCGGCGATGTGGCTGGCATGTAGGCTCGCTCTCAATCATATGCCCTCGAACAGACGCATTAAATGCCCTCCAGGCGCAAGCCCTCCAAGAGTGACAAGTGGCTATCCACAACTTTGCTGTCAGCAGGAGAAAGCTTGGAATCTGCAAGAGGCGGATACTTGCCCAGGCCTTCCCCCGTTTCGTGAGTCGAAAGGATGGCACCACTGCTGTTCACGTACATGCCGTGTAGCATGACCTGCGTGTCTGCGGCGGAAGCTTCGTTAGCACCCATTTTCAATGGTTTGCCCAATTGACAGCGCGTGTTCCAGTCAGGTGCGTGCTGATTAGCCCCGGCCCTGCAAATGGTGGATCTCACCATGAACGACATATGCCGCCATGGGGGGGGCCGTCGAGCACCAGCAGGTCGGCCTGCTTACCTGGCTCGAGCGTGCAGACTGGTATGGGTGCCAGCGGCGCAGTAGATCACTGGGGCAGGGATCAAAGCTGCAATGGCGCTCGGCGCCTGCGGTGCGCAGCTTGGCACAGCCTTTATCCTCTGCCCTGAGACATCCGCAAACGCTGCCTACCGGGAAGCAATGAAAAGCCATCGCGCCTATCACACCCAGGTTACCAGTGTGATTTCTGGGCGACCTGCCCGGGGCATGGTCAATCGGAACTTCACGGATCTACCTTCGGATCACGCCTCTATACCGGCATAGGCATCACTTTCGAATCCTTATCGAGGCGAGATAAATGAACTGCTTAACAAGGGACTATAGTGGCATATTGCTCTGCTGACCCGCCAGAGCGAAGAAGAAGCCCAGACGAACCGGACCTGTGGCATTAGAACGGGGCTGCCTAATGGATGCCATACCAGACTGGGGGAACAGGGCACACGTGGTTTCCCGATGACACGTCATCCTCTCTCTCGAATTCTGCTGGAAGCGGGGAGCGGTGCAGTTTGGTGCGAGAGTCTAGGCAAAGTGAAAAAAATCTCAGGGTAAGTGAAAAGCCACGGGCTGGGCACCAGCCGAGCTGGGTGACAGCCTATTTTTTTGACTTATTAAACTTGTCACTATCGAAAATCAGGTTCCCCATGACCTCACATGCTGGTGTTCAGCTAGGTCGGCGATCTACTCTCGTGAGCAAGGCGGGTAGGGCAGGGGCTAGTATCAAGAAGTCATCTCAGCAATTGGCACGGGATCGACAATAAACTGCACGGCAACCTCGGCGGTAGCGCGCCGTCGCCGAGGAGTCGACGATAACGCAACTGCAGCCACGCGGGCCAGTAGGTGAGGGCAGTCTGGAAACTGGGCACGGTGTTGGCTGCGGTGGCGGCCGCAATGAATGCCTCGGCCGCGGCGCGGGTGCTGTCGGCTAGATCCGCCAGCACCAACGGCTGGGAGGAGGGCATTTGTACCGGCTCTGTCAATTTCATCTCGCTCAACGCTGCACTAGGTTCGGATAACCTGTGCTTATCAGACCTAATATAGCGAAGAGGTCGGCATGACGATATTCAATCGTGAAGGGCAGCGATGGCAGCTATCGACCCAGGCTGTGTGAAAACCTCCGGACCGATGTGGCTGTTCAAAAACATCCTAGAAATCGCGCGTCTACGCAAAATCTGGGTCTGGCTGAGCCGCCATCTCTTTCCAGATTTCACATACAGCGCGATCATCGAAAAGCAGCGGGGGGCACACAGCCTGGCCCCATTGGTGATGAGTGCTAGTGCGCTCAATTGTTCATGCGAGAGATGTACTGACCCGAGCGCAGATCTTTGTCGGGCGTTCAGGCAGCACAGCGGCTTGCAATTGCTTCCCGGCCGGATGCTCGAACGACAAATCGCCGCGCACGGTGCAGTCCTCGACAATGCTTCCTGCGTCCAGCACCACAACCCGCTGGCAGAAGTAGTGCACCAGGCTCAGATCGTGGTTGATCAGCACGAAGGCGGTCCCCTTGTCGCGACGCAGCGCTTGGAGCCGTTGTAACAGTTGCAGTTGCAGTTGCAGTTGCAGCACACGATCCAGATTCGAAAGCGCTTCGTCGAGTACCACCAGCTTTGGCGAGATCGCCAGTGCTCGGGCGATGTTGGCACGTTGCAACTGACCACCGCTGAGCTGTTGCGGCATGCTCGGCGCCCAGCCCCATCTGCTTCAGCAGCTCCACTACCCGTGCGTGGCGGGCTGTCTCATTAAAGGCGCTCAGGTGACGCAGGGGCTTGGCGATACTTCAGCCGATGCTGCGCTGCGGGTTGAATGCGCCCGGCGCGTCCTGGAACACCAACTGCACGGTACGCTGGAAGGCCCGTGCCTGTTCGCCGCGCAGCTGATTGACGGGCTGTCCGGCGAAGGTCACCAGCCCTTGGCTAGGGGTTTCCAGCCCGAGCAGCTCCAGTCCGCTGTGAATGAAACCCTGGAGTTTTCACGGGCGTTTAGCGGAGGCAAGACCAGATATGTGGTGATCGCGGGAACTCTGCCAAAAAACAAAGCTCCACTGACGGCCCTTGAGAGATACAAGGGAACTGTAAGTCAAATTCAGATCGTGGATTTTACTGCGCTATTAGAGGGTCTGAGGCGCCTTACCTCAAAGACGGGGCAGCCAGCCTGACGCTATGAAACGATCAATTGAAGTAATCATTAGCACTAAGAGTTCGTAGGTGAAGTAAAGGTTAGGCTTGGTATGAGACCGGGAAGTAAAGATCGTTCAGCGCATAGATTGATGCGACCCCAAGCTGGTGAGGCTATAATTTGAGCTGCCGAGATCTACATCGGGCCGTTTGAAGATGATCATAAGCTTTATCACAAGCAATGAGGGGGGCTAATGAGCGTTTTGGAACTTAAGATGAGTCTTAGCCTTCTGAAAAGGCGGGAGCAGCGGACAGCTGAAGTGATCGCTAGACATCGCGTATTTAGGGCGTAAACGCTAGGGAGAGACCTTTTTGTACAAAGATTCACTTCAGCGTACTCCAGTCACAGGGGACATTCCCGAAGACAAATAAACAAGGCGGATTCATCAAAGACCATAATTTAACAAGTGGGCGATGTCAGATGTTCATAAGCTGTTCGTCACCCACCGTTTCATGGACTCTGGACGCTAAAGATGAATGCATTTGTTCATCGATTAATGTTCATGGTCGAAGCCGCGCGCTTGTCAAGACAGTCCGACCCTTGGAGGCAACTCAGATGCTGATGGCGCTGCGGTAAACGGGTAAACAGTCCCAAGAATGAGTTGGAGTCTGGACGATGTGTATCCAATCGCTTCCGGCTGAAACGTTCCGATAGCTTGGGGCCGTGACCAAAACCGTTGCGACTTGTCAAAGCCCGAGTCGCTGGTTGGTAGCGACCAGGGGAGACTAGAGATGGAGCGGGGCGCCTGAAACGGGGAATGGCGGTAGGAGTATCCTTGGGAAATGAGCTGTAATGAAGAAGAATGTTTGATCCTTGGCGAAGGAGTGATTATATACTAAATGAGCGATGTCACATTGACATGAGCTTTTCCGTCTGGCCTACTCGGGCCAGAAGGTAGGCTATTAGTATGGAGTGGGGTTGTGTCTCAATTCAGTTAACAAGCCTACCGATTTTGATTATAGCGATGAGGTTAACTTGGACGTAGATCTGGCTAAAGTCATAGCGAAGGAACTAATGCGTCTTGCCAAAAAGAGGCGTGTAAAAATACTGCCTCCCGGTGTGGCTCCCAGCCCCGGATGGTTGGATGAAAAATCATTTTTTCGTATGTCAGCAATACGTACAGAAGGAATGGTGTTGTGGCTGAATACTCTGCAAGAAGATTCAAGCCTTAGCGTGCAGGAGCGAATTGAATATTTATTAAGAGGGAAGGATGACTTTAAGGAGCTGTTGAGAGATCCGGATGTTTCTGACCTTCTAAAAAAAACATTTCATGTAGATGGAGCTATAAAACTCAGCGAAGAAGAAGTGGCACATTTAGTTTCGCTGCCCTATGGGATAGATTTAACCAAACAGCAGGGGCGAGAGAGAATTGAGCGCATTTTGTCACTATGTGCTTACCGCCTAGGTCGTCACTATGTATTCAGGGGGCCGAACTACTACTTCATGTTTGAAGGTGTAGATGTAGATATGAAGGGGCCGCTCACATCAGTAAATGACTACGAAGTCCGCGGCCTAAACTACGATCAATTCGCTCGAAATCTCTTGGCGCACTATAACGAAGTCAGTCAATCTCTGTACTTTGCGACCCGAAATTTACAATATGAAATACTTACAAAGGTATCGTCAGTTAGAGATGTGCTATGCAGAGAGTTGTTGAGCAAGCTATCGCAAAAAAAACTCAGAGCCATACGAAAAAAAACTAACCACAGCAATCGACTTCTCGGGCATCAAGAAACCGATCAATTTTACGGGCTCCAGCTGGAGGAGATTCTTAATGATCTTGAAGAGTTTCGCGAGATGGTGGCCAGTTATCGCAAGACAGGTGAAGGCTTAGAGCAGATAATAATATTTATTGCGCATGGGGATTCTACGCTGCGACATGCCAAGTTAATGCTGGGGGTGGACGTAGACTCTGTTTTGAATAGGCATCTAAAATTAGATCCGGGCAAGCCTTTTCGCAAACTTCTTCTCGGGCTGCTGGACTCAAAAATCAATATCCTTGCCTTCCATCAAAATGCTTCGCAAATCCTCTATAATCGTGACTTCTTAAATCCCGAATCACAAGGAAGCCTCGTTCTCAATAGAGATACAGTTAGGAACATGAAAAGTGTGCGCTTTAGAGAATTCCGCGAATTCAGCGATGCACAGGAAAGCGCTCGAAATAAGGAGGGGAACTTAAGTCTTTTGGCCGAGCTGGAAAACACAGTCGCTCTATATATGGATGTATTGGTAAACGATAATGATGCTAGCTACGTCAGGCTGGCAGGCTTGCTTTCGCCGGAGGTCTGGAGTTTAAAGAGCAGCCCTTATGGGGCGTGCCCCAAGATTCTATATGACTCAATCTCCTTAATGGGGAAGTTTTTTAACTTCCTCAGTTTGTATCACAAAACTTTTGAGCTTGAGCAGCAGGGGAAGCAAGCTAAGAGTCAAGCCAGCGGAAAGCCATTTAGAAAGTCCAATATTCATGACGTTGCGCAAAAGAATGCGAGGGCGAAACTTATACGTCTTTATCGTGAGGAAAATGATCCTCTAGCAATGGTGCTCACAGCCCAGCAGGCCATGAATGTCATTGTGCAAAAGGGCTTTGATCCAGCTCGAGACGTATTGCATGCAATGAGCATTAACTACGGGGGGGCGTTGGTCGGAATGTATGCGAAGCACACATTTTCGCGAATGGTACCTGGAGGGCAACTGTCAGTAAATACTGGTGCGCTCATTTATTCAATTTATGACCTGAAAACGACAGGCTCATTCTTTGATCTGTCAGACTATCCATATGCTTCGATAGCCAATGATACGACGCTGGGACATTTTGCGAGAAAGAAGTTGAGGTCGGAGAATTGGCTATTGGTCTTTGATGACAATACAAACAGTGGTGAGACGGTTGATAATGTACGGAGGCTAGCCTTCGATTCCGATCATTTTGGACGTGTTGATACGTTCACTTGTCGTGCAAATCCAAATATTGAGAAATATAAGGAGTCTCTGACGCCTAAGCAACGGATCGATATTGTCGGCGTGGCCGGACTAAGGTTGAGGAAGGCCAAAGCTGCGGGTGCTAACGAACGCTACAAAGAACTTATCGGTACGATCGTAGGCAATCGACTTTTCAAGATAGTTAATGCTCAAAAAGCTCCCCAGTAACTCAATCCCGTGATCCCTTTCGTATCGATGAATGAAAGGACGCGTGCGCTGGCAGTGTAATCTGCCATGGAATGTCTGCGGGGCGTTAGTACCTACCTGCTATCCAACATGAAAGGACGATCAGGATACGCCAATACTTTGAAGAGGAAGTTCAGGATCTCACGGACAGAGTATTCTTGCTCCGAACCCGGCTCGATGAGGTAAAGCTTCATATTGCAGCGCATCTCGTAGATTGCTTCAGAGAAAGTTTAATGGCGATTAGGTTACGCCCGGACAGCTTAGTTGATCCGGCAACTGTTGATGGCCGGATTCGAGCCATGACATTGGCCATCAGAGCCTTGCCTAGGCCCTCGGGATGTGGGAAGGGGCGCATGCTGCTGCGCCCATCATAATTATCGCTTAGACCTTGTCCCAGTAACCTTTGCGAATCATCAGCGAGCCTTCGCGGTTAGCTGGCCCTCCATGAATATAGGCCCTGGACAGCCCTTGGTTGAAAGTTTCGCAACCAATCTCGATCTGAACGCAGCCGCTGCAGGCATTACCGACGTCGGTGCACACTGGGTCAAACGCGCAGTTGAAGGCGAACATGCTCGCGTCATCGAACCACGGCTGCAGGTAGTGCTGGAACAGCGTCAACAAGCCGCCTGCGGTGTAGTTCTGGACAGAAGACACGTACAGGACGACCGATAGATCCATGGGGATCAGGTATTCCTGAATGCTCTTGGAGTCGTACCCGGTGTGGCGGCGTGCGGTCAACATGAGCGAGTGGCTGATCGAATGCAGAAGATTGAAGGGGGCACCGTCTTCGGGCGTGCGCGCTGATATTTCCCGTGCTGCCTTCCCAGGATGCATTGCCAGGACGTTGTAGTGGCTCAGCAGGTAGGCATGGCTACGTGCTTTGTCTTGTAGCACCGCTTCACTGGGGGATTCAAGGAACGCCGAGTCGATACACCAGCGGAGCACCTTGCGCGGATCCAGACGTACCCACAGCGCTTCGGTCTTCGCGGACATCGCATAGATGGAGGTCTTACCCTTCATCGCTTCGTCGACACGGTCGGCGAAGGCGTTTAGCATTACCGGAGGAGCTTCAGGATTGATCGACGGGGTGCTCCTTTCTCGGGAATAGCCAAGCGTGGCCAATACCACCCGCAGGTCAGGTATGTGCGTGATTGAGTCAATGCCGTAACGCTCCTGAACGCTTTGCCATTGATCTGCGAGCAGATCTTTCTGAGCGATGTCGATCGTTTCCTGGATTTCCTGCTCGATCGTCCTACCTTGCACATCGTGAGGCAGAAAAACGGCTTCCAGCGTGCGCCGATTACCGACTATTTCAATCAGCGTGGTGAGCTCTGGAACCAAGTCGCGAACTGCACGGAAGCAGCCAGAAGCCGCTGCCAGCTGACCCTCGATATGGGCGACCTCCTTGCGGGCGGAATCGAGCACGACGGCCAGGTCTTCGTTGTCTTCAGCCATCGCTTCGAGCTTCGCAATGCTGAGTTTCTTCCTCTCCAACAGTGTGCGCAGCGCTGCCTGCTCATCCGCGTCACCAATGTTCGCTGCGAGCATCAGGGAAAGCTTTTGCTCCAGCTCACGCCCCGACATTCTTTTGAGCAATGTCAGTGCTACGCCCTCGGCGATATCCTGAGCCATGCCCTCAGCGCCTTCTGCAGCACCTTGCAGACACTGCAGCAGGCTAGCAGTGAGCTTGCCCCTGTCCTCACTCAGGGCGATGTACTGCGTGCTCTGGGCATAGAAGGACTCACCGCTGGTCAGAGGCGTCCCTCGTTTTTGAATCTCGGCTCCGAACGCGGCGCTGCACGCGGGGCAATCATCCTGGTGAGTGCCGGAAAGCTTGTCGCCCGACTCAACGTCGATGAAGGATGAATGGAAGAACGAGCCGGCATCGCGGTAGCCGATACTGGTTGAGCGACGTGCAGCGTGTGGAATGTGAACCGGGTTCACGAACCCGCACCGGTGCACTGAAACGTAAGGCAGCTGGATCATCTCGCCTGAGCAACTTGGGCGTTTGCATGGGATGAAGCTGCGGCCATGGTGCGTCCGGATTCGAGCTTGCATCTTGGACAGTGTCCGGTCGTCGGGCTCTTTCGAATCATAAAAATCCAGAACACGGCATCGCTTGCACGAGAGGATCAGCGGCGCGGGCGAGACGAATATCTCGGAAGGCGATTGAATCTCCAGTCGCTTTTTTTCCGCAGCCGTCAAAAAGGTCGGATCGACTTGACCTCCTGCGCTTTCCCAGTCATGCACAAACGTCAGGACGGCTTCACGCAGCTGTTCCTTGTCAACGCCCTCGAGCGCCGATCCGCTGTTATTCAGGATACCCATGACACGCCCGTAGGCCTGGTTCCGGAGCCTTGTAAAGGCTCCGGGGAGAAAGGCTTCCCTGAAAAGACGACTACGGCTCACATATTCCTTGTCCATTCTTCCTACCTCACCTAGCCAATGCCATGAGCACTTCATCAGCCGAGCTGTTGACGGGCTTGATCAAGATCTGGTTTTCAATATCGCGGAACGAGCGGAAAGGGGCATATCCGAAAATGTCACCCAAAGCCTCGCTCAATGTCTGGTCGTTCTTGCTGCCCGGCCAGCGTTCCAATTCGAAGAGCGCGTTGTCGACACGCGAGATCAGGGCGGCGTCAAAGCCGGCGATGACGCGGGAGTCGAACGTGTTGTTCAGCGCAGAGGGGATCCGCAGCGCATTGACCACGATTTTTTTGATCTCTGCGGCGGCGGCTTTACCGGGGTCGCTTCGAAGCAGCGTGACCAGGTCGTTGACCCTATGGCTCAGATCGCCGCCCCAGCTCTGCTGCGGCGCCCAATTGAGTAACACCGCGGACATCACGCCAGGCAGCGTTCGGTCAATGATGTTGGGAGCAAATCGGTTGATGGGCACCGAGTCGACCAGGCGATCCAGGAAGATATGGTAGTCACCAAAGTTCATGAAAACGCCCGACTCGAACAGCTGGTGGGAGGAGAGAACACAAAGCACGATGCCAGGGTGCACACGTCCACTACGAGCGGAAGCTTGGATGTATTCGGCGGTCGACTTCGGCCAGCCGGCAACGATCATAAAATTCAGCTCCGCGATGTCCACACCGTGTGACACAACGCTGGTCGCGATGATGTGCCGGCAGGTGTCATCTGCGTCCTTGGTTTCGACGTGGCGGATGGCATCGAGGATCATGTCGAGCCGGGTTTCGCCGTCTAGCAAACGAGCTTTGCGCTCAGCTCCAGTCTTGCTGTTGACCTCTTCCATGTACCGCATGATTTCCGTGATGCTGCGCTTGCTGTTCGCGTAAACGAGATCGGTGTTCAGGTTCTTCTCGATGTAGCGCAGGGCTTCCTGAGCCTGCCCGCTGGCCAACCCCATTGCCTTGAGCAACCGAGCATCGCCGGCGGCCAGTTTACTTCGCCAATCATCGACCTGATCAAGGAAGCGGGAGCTGGCTTCAGCCACGGATTTCATGGCGACGCGTCCGCGACCGATGGGGAGAATGCCGGCAAACCAGCGGCGGACCAGTTGCGAGCCGGTTTCATCATCTTTCGCCTTACGGGCATAGAATGACTCGCCTTGGTTGACCCCTGGCGCTGGGAATCGAACAGCATTGCGCAGGTAGAGGTGATGGATATGGTCGTCGAAATCCTTGATGGTGGCCGTGGCAGAAAGCACCTTGGGTGCGCGACCTCCGTGGCTTATCTGCAAGGTGCTGAGCAAGGTTTCGTAATGAGCATCGAAATTGCCCAAGGATTCGCGAAGCAGGTGCAGCTCATCCTGTACCAACAGTGAAAAACCAGGGTCTTTCATCGGGGATGTGGGCACCACCCTGACCACGCTGGTACGAGTATTATTGCCGCAGTCGATGGCTTCCCATTTTTCGCCACGCTGCTCAATGCGGCGGTGCTGGCACTTGGATTTTTGGGTGAAACCGTGCTCAGGACAGAAGAATCGAGCCCCACCGAAGAAGTTCACGAAACGCTGGTTGTGACCGATGACGGCCAGCTTGTCCACTGTTCCGACCAGTACCGAGGGCAGGTATCGGTAGCACTCTTCATCCGAAACATAAATGCCGATCTCACCCCGGATACCTTGCCCGTGCTCGCCTGGTTCGGCCTCGCAGTTCGACCAGCACTCTGGGTTGTCACAGACATGCTTGATGCGGGCACGTGTCATGTCGGTTGCGATGCGGATAGAGCCGCCGACGCCGCAGTAAGGGCAGTCTGAGATAAACTGGTAGGACTTCAGGCGCTCGTCGCTGAATGAAGGCAGGAAGCCTTTCTGCACGTCCTCGCCGTACGTGCTGCTGACGCGGTTGGGTGTGCCTTCGCCAGTGTAGTAGCCAATCGTAAAGGGCCACCCACCAAGACGTTCGCGCTGGCGCAGCATGTTGGTCTGGGCCAGCACGTAGGAGAGCCGCTGGAACTGCTGAACAGACAGCATCCGCAAGGGAAACCGGAGCCAAGCAGTCGTGCCGTAATCACGTCCCTTCATCCGGCCATAGAGCAGCGCCATGCTGATGATACCCAGATAAGCCTCGGTCTTACCGCCGCCGGTGGCAAACCAGAGTACGTCCGCCGTCTCCATGCTGCCTCTTAGCTCTGCCGAGGTCGCGTGCCGCTCGTAGACCGAACGAATCTGGGTAAGAATGAAGCCGAGCTGGAACAGATGCCATGCGGTGAATCTTTTGCCTTGAATCTTGATGGCTTCGCCCATGGCTTCGTTCATCCATTGGAAACAGCGGCGAAGGTCGTGATGTGTTCTTAGGAGCTCCACGCCGTCTCGTATGCGGCTGGTTTCCTCCTGGAAGGCATTACGGTCTGCAATAGCAACATCCCTATCCGCCATGAGCCCTGCGGACTCCAGGGCGCTGATGCGTACTGCCCATTCATCAAGGTAGCGCTCCTGTGTTTTCAGGAAGCTGTCACACACCAGGAGCGGGTCGCGGGCAAGCATTTCGTAGCTAGGCGCGAAGGCCATGTCGACTTCGGCCGGCGTAGGCGCATCAACCCGCGGCTGAGCGAAGGTTGGCATACCGTCTGTCTTGAACAGTTTCTTCTCGACCTGTACTACTGCGCAGCTAATGCCATAGCCGGGAAGGCCGTCATCATCACGGTATCGATACTCTTCCGGCTGGAGACGATGAGGCACCTTGTAGCTTTCACCCGCAACGAGCCGGGTGATCAGACGGGCATCCAACAGGTATGGGGCGTCGACGCCGAAGGTCCGAGCATCGTCGGTAGTTGTCTGGTTTTCCAGGAACACTTCGAGGAGGAAACTTCCAGCGGCGCTGGCGCCGAAGGCGGACGGGGTAGGGCGTAGACGTGCTCTGAGGTTGATGACGTAATTCAGGATCGCATTGCGGTCGCTGGCGATCTGCTCAAGGACGGTACGATTCAGGCTTGCCTGGTCGGCAAGTGCGGTCTCGCTCCAGTCGAAGCCGAACCGTGCGTTCCCATTCGCATTGGTATGGCAGCGGCGCATGACGCGCGGATCAGCAATCCAACGCTGTTGCTCAGCATTCAGTATCGCGGTAAGCGCTGCCTTTCCAGATACCCATTCATTGGGCTTGCTGGGATCAAGTTCGAGCTTGATGGATGAGAAGCTCACTGTGTACCGTTTGAACGCGATCGGCAGGTTTTGTGCCCTCTTAGGTGAGCCCCCATCGAGCACCAGATTGGCTTCGACGCTGCAAAGATCAGGAATGTAACGGTGTACCAAGTCGAACTGGCCGCTAAGCTCGCATTCGATCCAACCCTCTTCATCGGGCGAAACCAAGAGGACGATGCCGATCGAATTCGGCGGTTGCGGGCCCGTATAGTTAGGATCAGGAGCTGGGCCGAGACAACCAACCAAGCTGACACGGCCAGGTTCTATTCCGTCATATAGCTTGCCGTCTGGTGGGAGTACATCGACTTCCTTGTCACTCAGTCGCAGGCGCATCTCTTCTAGAAATGCAGCTGTCAGGCCCATTTCTTCTCGGTAGTTGAGAGCCATGGTTCGTCCTTAGGATTGTGTAGTTTCCAGGTGTTTGCCAGCGTGGTGGATGACGAGCAGCTTTTCCTCGGCATCCCAATCGAAATGAATACGCAATGTGCGTGACGGATCTCGGGCCCGACCAAGACAGAAATGTCTGTTCATGTCCGCAGGTTTTCCTTTGTACTGGCGTTTATCCGCATACATCCCCATGGTGACGGGAGACATCTTCGGCCCAAACTCAATGCTCTCCTGCTTGAAATGCTTAAGTACGTCATGCAAGCGTTCAGCTTTGTCGTTGTAGTGCTCGTAGAGCCTCGTGGCCATGAGCTTGAGGCAAGAGCGGAATTTCCTATGATCACGATAAACCGAATCGCGCAACGACTTGATGGCAGGATTGGTCAGGCAGATACGCCCTGGGTGAGCGCCAATAACCTCATTCGCGATGTCAACGAGTCCGTCCTCTTTCTCAACCATCACATGAGTGGCCGTAACCCTGATTGACGTCACCACGCCAATCTCGATCATGTCGTCGAAAGTTTTGGCATCGAGAGTCAACTCCCCAATTTCAATGGTGGTTGCGCCCTTGCCGCGCTCCAGGATCGCTTTACGAAGCTGCTTGCCAATCTGCTGATGTGCGATTCGAACTTGTTCGATGGCATTGGCAATGAGTAGAGCGGATCTCTCCGGGTTTTTGGCACCGGAAAGACGTGCGAAAACTGCAACTGCCGCTCGGTCACGTGGCCCATAAACCTTGTGCCGGTACCAGTTACCAACTGTCGCGTCACACACCTCTACTTTTTCCTTGCGAAGCTGCGCTTGCACTTGCTTTACCGTCAGCCGTGTTGCGACGCTGTCGACCATGGTTTTCCAGCGCCCAGCTGCGCGCAGGAACTGCTGCATGCCTTCGGAAAGCGCCACCATATCGAAGAGTTTCTCCTGTGTGGCTATACGCTCATCGTTATGTCGCAGCAGGATGATCTGGTCGCCTTCGGTCAATTCCTCAGCAACTGTTGGGTGAATTTCGTCATCGCGCAGCACAAGCACGGGGCGGTTTTTACTCCAAGGAATCTCGGACTGCGTACCTTCAAGGGTCACCCAAATCAAGTCAGGCAGTAGCGGGTCGCCGCAGTGCAACGGTGTGGAAGGCTCCACTGGCTCTTCCATCAGCAATTCCAGCCAATGATCGAATTCCATCGCAAGCGGAATGGAAACCTGACGCTCCTTGGCCGGATAGGTGCAGCAGTCAGCGACGTTGACCGCTTCCAAAACCAGCGTTTGCGTCTGTGTTACAGAATCCTCGTACCTGCGATCAGTCCAGGCGAGCTGCCATTGCGCAAGCTTGTCACCGTCAGGACAGCTCTGCACTCCATGCTTTGACCACCATTGATGAAGCATTCGTTCTACAAAGGGCTTCTCGTAATCGTATGCAGGAACGACCACTCGGCGGCAGGGCGTCGCTAACCAGTGCTGGCGGCTCGGCCACAGCATGCCGGTGATGATGACTTCGTCTACCGCACCTCGAAACTGTCGATAAGCCTTCACCCCGTCCATCGCCGTGATGTGAACGGTCGCGTTCCATCCTTCGTCCAGCTCGTTGTCGAACCAACTTTCCAGCGCAGCAACCTCATGCGGGTTGCCACACAGAACTAAGGTGTTCTGCTTCGTGCTAAAGGAAGCCCTCAGATGTTTCAGAAGCCATCCAGCTTTGCCCGTGACCGATTGTGAGAAAAGCTCATGGACATTGGTGAGCTGCTTGATCAAATTGCGCGAAGCAACATCCGACTCACCGTACAAGCAACTGCCGTTGCCGGCGATTTGAAGCCATCGCTCCAAGCACCGAACGGGATAGAGGCCTGGACGGGTCGCTGACTGAAGCGAGCTTTCCAGAAACGGCAAGGGCACCGGAAGCTCATTCAGACTTCGAAACACCTTTCCGATGATGGCCAGGCGCTCCTTGAACACGACGTCCTTACGATCAAGATCTCGTCGCAAGGCAAAAAACCGATCTGCCAACTGTGCCAGTTCATGATTGGCTCTACGATCCTCAGTGACCAATAGCTGAAACTGGGTATCAGCCTTGGCATCTCGGGCGAGTGAGGATTTGTCACCCAGCCGCATCAGCCACAGATGGCTGAGTGTTCCATTGGATCGGATCTTGTCCAAGGATTCACTATCACCCAGTGAAAGCAGAGTGATCCGAGGAACCTCAGGGAAGCTCTCGGACAGAGCGCTGTCCAAGGCAGCAGCGTTGTCATTACCCCCCCGTGTCCCGTCGACGACAAGAACGAAAGGTTTGCTTGCTCTGCCGATCATCTCAACCAGCTCCATCACATCCAGCGAGCCATCAACCACCAAGGTTTCTGAAGCGGATTTCATGTTGCGCTTCTGGTCGGAAGCCCGGAGCACCCGGGCACGTAGAGCGGGGACGCGCGACAAATCATTGAACCCGGCGCGAGGCCTGGAGATGAACACGATGTCGGGGCAGGTCTCCATGTTGCCAGGATTGAGCCAGGGCGAGCGGATGCCACCCTGCAAGGCATCCCAGCGGATGCGATGCAGGTACACCATCAGTCGCGTGAGTCCTTCACCGCCCATCAAAGGCAGTGCAATCGCCACGGACTTCCCGTATTTCAGGGCGCGGCCCGCCAGCGCAAAACTTGCCGATTCTGCTGCGTCGGGTGGCGATAACTTGAGTGGTGACCAGGCATCGGCGCCGGGCTGGAGCAGCTCGCTGGCTGGTACCGCGCCCCAAGCGCCCTGCATGGCCCGCACCCACCCAGATGTAGTAGTTGTATGCTGGGTCATGATTAGGCCTTGGCTTCTTGGGGGGCCTTGATCAGCAGGGCCGCCTTGATGCTTTCAGGTAGCCGATAGATGTTTTGCTTCATCCCACCTGGGCAAGGAATGACGAGCCGCAAGCGGGTCAGCCACTGCAGGGCTTGCTGCGGGTCAATGTCCGCATGGTGGCACAAGAGGCTAATCGCAAAGTCTTCTTCATCGAAACGCTCTTGCCCACAGAGTGCGCTCAACACCGGGCGTGCCCAGTTAACTGCGGTCAGGCCTGTCTTGCCGAGAAACTCTTCCATGCTCTTGGCTTTGGCTTGAAGCAAGGGGGTGTAGGCTGGGCCGAAGCCATCTACCTTCATCACGTCGTTTTTCTTAGTCTTCGCCGCGAGCAGCCTATCCAAGGAGAAGTACCAGCCTTGACTGTGATTTTCCAAGATGTCGGTGGACGTCGACGTATTCTCAAGGTTGAGCTTGTTCAGAAGGTGAACCAGCGCCGTCCGTTTCCAGATATCCAGGGCGATAAAGGGCTGCATCGTTTCGCGAGCTTGTGTGAGCTGTGGGTTCGACTCCCACTGCCACAGCGCGCGGGGCGACATGAGGAAGATGACGCGAACGCGATGGCGTTTGACGTTGGTGTTAAGTCGCGCTTCGTGAGCAATGTCGAGCAGATCCAGCATCGTACTGACGGGTTGCGTACCTGTGATCTCCACGAAGAGCATGATGTTTTTGCGCAGCGATTGAACTTCTAGGATCACGTCTACGAGGAGTTTCTTGAACTCACTGGCCGAGCCGAGCTCGGTATCACGTCGATGAAGCGGAGAGTAGCGTCCAGGTTTCTGGTTGCTGCTCAGCGGAGGTTCCTCCTCGCCTATGGCCAGGAGTGATTCGACCATCCACTGAGGGTCGAGCCCCAGTGCTTCAGACCCCGTGATGATGCCAACAGAATAATTGGAGGAGCGCGCTTCAATGGCACCCAGCGCAGGCTTCTCTCCAATCTCCTCACTGATGAGCAGCTTCTCATCACGCAGCGTGAGTGGTGAAGGGCGTGTCGCGCTGAGTGGGAATGCGTGTGCTGACAACGGGTCGTTCTCGTTGATCGCGTCCACCGCGGCGAGCAACTTATCCTCGATGTCCTTCTGGCCACCCACGAGATTTAGAATATTGGCATTGCGCAGCGCGTATTCCTTACCACCTTCGGTGCGTCGCATGTACTGGAGTACGCCAAGGCCACACAGCTCATCCAGGAACGCTTCGAACTGTGCGTCCGTCATCGGCCCGAAGATATGCGGTGCCCATTCCTGTACCACCACTTTCGCCCGGCTGGCTGAGTAGCTGTTGGTGCTCTGAGAAATCAGGCTGTAAGCGATCAGCTTGTAGCGAAGATCCAGGTTCAGCGTAATGTCGAAGCGGTCGCAGATCAGTTGTCGAATGCCCGGATCCTTGCGGATCTGCTCAACGTCATCAGCGCTGATGGAGACTGAGCCCACCCGGCGGTTATGTCGAGCGTTCAATGTCTTGATCAGCTCATGGCAGTAGATGTGGATCAGGCCAGGGTGGCGGTTCGTTTCCACCAAAATTCGGTTTACCAGCAAAGGCGACTCGAATTCATAACCCAGATGGCCCAACGGTTCGCGAATGAGCTGCAGGGCCTCAGCCGGGCTCATGATCGAGACCTGGATTGCACTGCCCAGTTGGTGCAGGGGGTAGTTTGGCGCATCAGCGAAACGACGAACGTTTTCAAGCCCCGCAATGACAATCTTGAACCGGCCATTGCTATTGTTTACCAAGCCACTGAGCTCCCGGAAAATGCGGAAGCCATTCGCCGCATCAAGCCCTAGAGTCAGGTCTATCTCATCGAGGCATACCATGAGCGCGTCGGCGTTGTCCCTGGAGAAGTACGCTCTCAGTTCATCCACCATGCCGTCAGCATCGGAAGGGTGGGAGTTCTTCACTAGTCCGCTGCTAACTGCAGATTGGTAGATCAGCTGCCAAACACGATAACGATGCTTGTCCAGCTCATTGCCAGACAGGTTTGCCCGATCCAGATCGCCGTCGATTTGATAGAGGTACGCATGATGACGCTGATCAGGGTTGTTGAAGCGGCGTTGCGTCTCATTGAGCAACGTCGTTTTACCCAGCTGACGACCACCAAAGATCATGGCTGCGCCGTTGCGCATAGTGGTCAATGATTTGATGTCATTCTGGCGTCCGTACCGCATTTCGGGCGGTGCTGGCTGCATCTGGTTGCCGGTGTACGGATTGCTGAACGTCCAGGGCAAGCTCAGTTGCAGGAACGTCTTGAGTCGCTGGTGATCCGATACGCCAAGTCCTGCGAGTATGGTCAACAAGACAGGATCGACATGCAGCAGCACATGCTTCGTCTGCTTGGTGAACTTGGCCAGCTCATTACGCTCGTCGTTCGACAGCTCTTTGGCTGAGATAAACACTGTGCGGTCGTGAAGGAACTGGGTCTGCTCGGTGAGCAGTGCTTTAAGTTCCGACATCGTCCACTCGCCATTCCCAAGCAATACGTTGATGGGCTGTTCATCGGATCGTTCGCTGAAGAACACAATGCCGCGGCCCGTGTCGTGGCGCTTCACGTTCAGGGTAAGTTGCGCGATGCGGCTGCGTGCAGAAAAGCCTGCCCGTTGAGCAACAGCATTGCTGAAAACTGGATTGACAGCCTCTAAACCCAGCGCGGTTAGGACGTGCACCAATTCGTCGTAGGCCGCTTTATCCAGTGTCTTGACCCGGCGACGCAAGTCGATCAAACCTTCAAGGGCTAGCTTGAAGTGGTTGGGTAAGCTGTCCAGAGACAAACCCTCTACGGTAGCTCCGGAAAGCTGACGGACAACCTCTCGGGGATTGTGATTCCCACTCAACAGCTTATGGAGCTGGGGCTCAAGCGTGAGGAAGCGCTTGAGGAGTTCTGTTCCAGACTCGGTATCACTCTGCAGCGGCTCTCCTTTGTCCAAGGAGTGCTTGAGATGCTCAAGCATCTCCTCCGCTACGGTCGTATCGTGAGTATTGAGCGCCGCTCGGATCTGCTCCAGCCATGTAGCGGGAACCCAGTCCACGCCGCGGTCAACCAGAGCCTGGTTAACCAAGGCCTCCAATGCAGCTTCAAGCTGCTCTTTTTTGGCCGTGAATTTATTCACTACGCCGGATTCGAGGTCGTCCAGGCTACTGTGAATTTCGCTGAGGTCGTCTAACGCTCGCAGGCTTTTGAGCTGATCCTGCAGATGCTCCAATTCGCCGCACAATTGGTAGTGGCGTTCGTCATCAATCAAGGATGCAATGTTGGCGTTGTCCAGCAGCCCCCGCATCTGATCGCTTCGTATGTTGCAACGATGAACCTCTTCGAGGAACAAGCGCTTGATCGCCTCAATGCTGTCCGCCTTCGAACCCTTATTACCATCTTGGTGGTTGAGCGTCAGAAGAAGGGCGTGCCGGAAGTTCTTGCGTTTCAGCGCCTCGTCGGCGAGCGCCAGTTCATTCAAGCCCTGGTCGAGTAACTCCATGAGCGTCGTTAGTTGGACACGGGCGTCGTCGTCAGTGCTGGTGGACAGCCACTCTGTAGGCCACTGTAGCCAGCCATTGATTCGCGAGACCTCCCAGATGATCTCCTCATGGCGTTCTCCAACTCTGCTGATGCGTTGGAGCACTGTAATGGCGAGCAGCAAACCGGCCTGGTGCTCTGGGTCTTCGGTGCTCTGGAATCGTTGTTCCAAATGAGCTGAAGCTGCCGTGAGCATAGTGAGCAAGCGAGGTGCGAATTTGGTGACTTCGCTGGTGCGTTGTCCAAGTAAGCTGTGGTTTTCGACCCACAGGTCAGCGACGTTGACGATCTCATCGATTGAACGCAGGAACCAGTTTCGAGCATTGCCTTCGATCTGAGGTGCGGCAGTGCTTTCGTTCATCATCCTATGGATTTCAGCCGTCATTAGGCGCGACTGCTCATCCTTGTCGCGGTATATGTCAGCAAAAGCTCGCACCTCATCCAGCCGCGATGCATCGTCTCTGACGATACTTTGATAGGTCGACTCAAAATCGTCACGCGCCAGGCATTCTTTCATCGCTTTACGAGCAGGTGCCCAGCCTGTCTGTTTGTTTTGGATGCGGTCTTGCCACTCAACCAGGCGCGCAGCGAGCCTCTCACGCACGTCCTTGTCGTTGCTGGCAGGCTGCTCCCGCAGGGTGTCGACGTCCAAGCGGATATTGTGACTGGAGAAGCTAACGACCTCATCAATCAGCTTGGCGACAGGCCCATCAAAGCTACCGGAAACGGAGGCGAGCAAGCGCGAGGCATTAGTCATCATCCCGCAGAACAGCGTGGGCTGCAGGGTAGCGGCGAGGACCAAGTAGGGAACTACGCGGCCTCCAGGGCGCCGATAGCTCCAGCTCTCAATGATTTCTGAAGACAGCTGGTGCAGCTGCTGCTGAACCCGAGTGACGGTTGCCGAGTCTCCTCGCCAGACGTGCATTCCATGATAAGCCGCTTGCACGAGCGGCAGCGACAGCAGGTCACCAGCAAGCCCCATTCGCCCTGCGATTTCCAATGTCTTGCTAGCCAGCGGCAGGTGACCACGCTTGAGCCAGAGTAACGCGATGTTCTCAACGGCGATCGCGGGTAGAACATCCATCGTTTGCTGACAATGTTCTAGTCGGTCTATGGCTTCCGTTGGCTTATTGAAAAACCGCGAGACATTTACCTCATCTTCCGCCAGATCAGGCGAGACAGGTTCGTCAGGCTCAGCAAGTGATTCAGTATCAACTTCCGGTTCAGAGGTGTGGTCATCATCAGCTTCAACTTGAGCTGGTTGAATTGGGACGGGCTGCTGAGTGCCTTCATCACCGCCGTCACAGATCGGTTCTGGTTCTGGCTCGATTACCGACTTCGCCTCTACCTCCGGTGCAGCCTCGCCGAGTCGCAAGTCGAGCATCGCCTCAACATCTGGCGTGCATTCCGTAGAAGTAGGCGAAGTCAAGGCTTCGTAAGGTTGCTGCTCAGGCTCAATCCCGATTAGACGAGATTGCTCAGCAATAGCCGCTGCGATGGGCTGTTGACTCGACCAGGACTCAATCGCTGCCTTGGCCGACGGGTGATAAATCCCCGGTGTGAGCAAGACATCACGGGCGTCTACATCCAGTGTTTCAAGACGATAACCTGGTGGCAGCAGCAGGTCGCAGCCTTCCTGTTCAACCTCCTGAAGTTGCCTGTTGATCTTGACCCGAGACTCTTCTGCTTCGGCAATATTGCTGCGCAGCTCACTTTTTTCGCGAAAGTTAGCCACCTTGAGCTTTTCATTGAAATTTGAAAGGTCGCTCTCGATTTGGGCAGTAACCGCTTCTGCCTCTTGCAGACGGGTCTTGATGCCGGTCGATTCTGTTTCTCGCTCCTCGGTCAAGTCGACCAGGAAGCTATCAGCGACCTCTCCCTGAAGCCGCTCGTTGAAGTATTCCAGCCAAGCCATTCTGAAGGCGTTCAGGAACGATTCGTCTTGGAAATACTGCAGTGAGAGATCACTGCCGATACTGATCAAAACATCAATGCATTCCGCGAGAATCCTACGAACCGCGTCTTCGCTCAGCGCATACTCGTGCTTGAGGCGGGGAAGATTGGCGGTGATGAGCGCCTCGATTTGCTCTGCGTAGTGGAGATTTCCTGAGTCCGTCTTCGCCTGCTGAGCCAGCTGGAACAATTCGCTGTACAGTCCAAACAGACTCAACGGGGCGTCAACCTCGGGGGGGCCGATAGCCTGATCGTCCTCCGCTTCATCCAGCAAATGTTGTTTGCCGATCTGCCTTGCTCTCGCTTCATCTTTGAGCAGCGTTGAGTAGTGCTCCATCAACTCGGGCTGAAGAGTGATGAAGATGCCCAGCAAGTCGTTTCCGAACGGCGTCGCAACCGCGTAGGCACCGTCGGCAAGTGCGCTTCGCTCCTCTTCGCTGAAGGCATTCCAGTTCGCCAGTTGGTCAAGCAGCAGCCCGACCAGACCACCGAACTGCTTGATATACGAGCGGCCTTGAACAAACTCACGCAGAGCTGCGTCCCACTTTTTGGCGCTATCAACCCACGTGAGGCGCGATTCAAGCATGCCTTCCAGGGCTTCCCGATCTTCTTGGGACAGGCTGTTGAACCGATCAACAACTGGCCCCTTCGGATCGGGCCATGTCTCATCGATTTTGTTGAAGATCAGCCTTTCCCAGCTTCGGAAACCCTCAATGCTCTTCGATTTCTTTAGCAAGCGCTGCTGAGCGTTGTACATGTCCTTGAGCAGCAGCTTCAAGCGCCCGATAGACGTCTTCTGGAAGTCCATCACTCGATAGCCAGGCTTCACATTCGCCTGTTCCCGCCGGCGGACTGCACGGGTCATACCAATCATATGCTCAAGCACAGACGAATCAGGCTCACCGGTCTCGGGATCCAACATCGTTTGGTCAGGGAACCCGAGACCATCGGAGGAGAACTGATCAATCAAAGAGCGGTTAACGTCTACAGCGAAAATCAAATTTGGCATTTGATATCCATATCGGATGAAATT
Organism: Pseudomonas sp. FYR_5; assembly: GCF_043106315.1. Lineage (NCBI taxonomy): Bacteria > Pseudomonadati > Pseudomonadota > Gammaproteobacteria > Pseudomonadales > Pseudomonadaceae > Pseudomonas > Pseudomonas sp. FYR_5. Next base: position 90,766 of record NZ_JBICMK010000018.1, read on the forward strand.
GATGGCTTACCTGCCCAGCTTCGGCACACGCATCCCAAGGGGCTCAGCAGGTTGAGAGCGCAAGCGAGGGCGATACACATGGCACAATGTATACCTACCGTGATAGCTTAAAGCTACTACATGGTGGGCTTTCCGACTAGCCATGGCGCGGTCAGTTCGTCGGGCCCGTATTCGCGAGTTCTTTACGGTGTTTGCTGGCCTTTACACCCTGTCCCTGGAGTCGGCCTGCAACGATTAACTCGCCGTAATGGTGGTGTAACGTTTCACCCTTGTAGAACCTCACTGATTTTTCTAATCGCGCCTAGGCTTTCAGGGCATCTATAAGGCCATCTGACAACTAACTGCTTTAAAGCGAAAACTTGACGCCATGATCATACCCGACGACCCCGTCATGATCATGGCGTAGAGGCCATGAAGACTCTGCTGGATGCCCATGCGGTTTCAATCGGTGATGGCGCCATTGCGCTGCATGACAGTGTAGGCATCACGCTTCGATCTCTTGGCACGGGTTCGTCACGCTTGCTGGTTGCGGGTCTTCAGCGCATGGCCGCCGGCGCTGCGACCATAGCCTTGCTGGGTGAGATTGAGTACGGCCTTGAGCCTCACCGCCTGTTGCGATTCCTAGACTCCATGGGCGCCAAGGATACAAAGCAACCTCTGCAGGTTTTCATCACCACGCATTCCCCAGTCGCCCTGCGCGAACTCTCGGGAGACCAGCTGTATGTCGTGCGCAAAGTTGCCGGCCGACACCTGATATTGGTTGCTGGCACCAGTGACGACGTCCAGAGCACCCTGCGAGCTGGCCCTGAGGCCTTTCTGACGAAGCAAGTCATCGTGTGTGAAGGGCCGAGCGCGGTGGGTCTGGTTCGAGGGCTCGATCAGTTCTGAAACGCCGGTAACCATGAATCATTTCTGGCCAACGGGTGTGACTATGTAAACGTCGGGGGCGGTATCACGGATAGCGTCTACAATCGGCGTCCCGCATTACTGGGTCTCGGTTACCGTGTGCTCTGCTCCTGGTCGACGCGGACAGCTGCGGTTCTACAACAGCTGTTGACTGCATCCAGCGCTGGGCTCACGAAAGCTCTGAAAGCTCCTTGCGAACGCGGCAAAGAATCTGATCAATGCTCTGATCAGGGCGATGGAGAGCATAGGTATGAAGCAGTAAGGATACTGGATGGATATCCAGTTCTCTCGCGATCTCGTCGAGCTTGTCCAGCGTTGGACTTTTTAGTCCTCTCTCCAAGGTGCTCAGGTAGGTTCTGCTGCTCACCTCGGAGAAATCCTCCTGCGTCCGGCCGCGGCTGGTTCGGATGTGTTTCAAAGCCTGGCCAAAGGCCTTCCTCAGCTCCATTTTGCTCATCTCGCAAAATGAGTGATAAAGCCCTCTCGCGCCCTTTAGGACTACAATCTATAGTGTTCATT
>NZ_JBICMK010000019.1:0-1625 GCF_043106315.1 Pseudomonas sp. FYR_5
ATCGAAGCTGCCGTCGAGAAACTGCAGAACGCGCGTAACCCGATCCTGGTGATCGGTGCCGGTGCCAACCGCAAGATGACCGCCAAGGTCCTCAAGCAACTGATCGACAAGACCGGCATCCCGTTCATCACCACCCAGATGGGTAAAGGTGTGGTCGACGAGCGTCACCCGCGCTTCCTCGGCAACGCTGCACTGTCGTCGGGCGACTTCGTTCACCGCGCCGTCGAAGCTGCCGACCTGATCGTCAACATCGGTCACGACGTGATCGAGAAGCCACCGTTCTTCATGGTCCGTGGTGGCACTGAAGTCATCCACATCAACTTCCGCTCTGCTGAAGTCGATGCCGTGTACTTCCCTCAGGTGGAAGTGATCGGTGACATCGCCAACGCCGTGTGGCAAATCGGCGAAGCCTTGACCGAGACTTCGCACTGGGACTTCACCCGCCTGATGGCCATCCGTGAAGCCAACGAAGCACAGATCGCCGAAGGCGCCGACGATGACCGCTTCCCGGTCTACCCGCAGCGCATGGTCGCAGACATCCGTCGTGTATTGCCGTCCGAAGGCATCGTCGCCCTGGACAACGGCATCTACAAGATCTGGTTCGCTCGCAACTACAAGGCGCACAAGCCGAACACCGTGCTGCTGGACAACGCCCTGGCGACCATGGGCGCCGGCCTGCCATCGGCAATGGCTGCGCACCTGGTGCACCCGGACCGCCCGGTAATCTCGGTGTGCGGCGACGGCGGCTTCATGATGAACAGCCAGGAACTGGAAACTGCAGTACGTCTGGGCATGCACATCACCGTGGTGATACTGCGTGACGACGGCTACGGCATGATCCGCTGGAAGCAGGCCAACATGGGCTTCACCGACTTCGGCCTGGACTACGGCAACCCGGACTTCGTCAAATATGCCGAAGCCTACGGCGCCAACGGCCACCGCGTGGAAAGCGCCGAAGGCCTGCTGCCGCTGCTGGAGCACTGCATCAAGACCCCGGGTGTGCACGTGATCGACTGCCCGGTCGATTACAGCGAGAACGACCGCATCCTCAACAGTGAGCTGCGTGAGCGCGCCCTGGCGGTGTAAGCCCTGACGACCTTATCGCTGTAAGCCGGCACCCACAGGTATCTCACGATCCTGTAGGTGCCGTCGGGTGGTAACCACTTTATGCCTCTCGCAATTGATCATTCTCAGGTTCTCTACTCATGGAGAACACGAGAACATGACTATTGGTTCAACACACAACCATCCTGCCGATCTGGCCATCGACCCATTACTGCCCACGCAGCCGTGGGCCGCGCGTTTCCCTAACCCCCCGGATCTCGACTACCGCCGTCTTATCGAACAAGAGGCCGGTTGCCGCACGTGCCACACACTCCATTCACCGCACTTGCATGTCGGCGCCTGAGTTACTGGGTTGCTTCAGCCCAGTTCAATGGCGGCTTTACCCTCGAGTACTACCCCCACTATCAGCTTGGGAAATAACGGCGTACGGGGCATTTTGTAGGGGGAGTCCTACTGCGATTATGTAGTTTTCCTTTGGCCCCATAGGACTCTCCTGACTGTCGCTCCCTGACCCAACATCGCTTTACTGGCGTCCTTCCAAAACAACCATAAAAAGGAAG
>NZ_JBICMK010000001.1:0-5442 GCF_043106315.1 Pseudomonas sp. FYR_5
AAAAAAGCAGAATCGCTTACTTGAAGCGCCCCGCAATCCACGGTGACAAACCTGCCACCCAGCCCCCGTATTTAAAGGGCCAAGCGGCACCAACGCCTACCCAAGCCAGTGCGTGCCATCGGTACCGCGAACCGTGCAAGTACTAGGAGGTGTAAATGAAGACTCTATGGGCTATACCCGTTAACAGGTAAGCCATCACCAGTGGGAACAGCAAGTGGAATCATCGGAAGACAAGACCAAGCGGAAGTTTGCGAACTACTTGCTTGCCCCGATATGGAACTACCAGTACTCGGTATTCTACGAAACCCCCGAGGACAGCAAGAATCTACTAGTTGACCAGAAGGCATTCCGTCAAGAGCTGGGCAGGAAGTTTCCAGACCAACCGTTCTTGGTTCGGGTTCAAAGTTTGCAGAGTCCTAGGCGGGGTAATGTCCGGCAGGCGTACTTGACCATGTACACCACTGGTAAGGTGACTGGACTTCAAGAGCTGGCTGATAAGTGTTTCCCCGTGACGGTGAAAGTTGTTTATCGACGGGTCACGCCAGATTGGTGCGAAGTTAAAGCGAACAAGATTCTGAGCCAGCGGCCCCATGATCTGACCAAGTTGTTCGGTGATGTACGGGTACGCCGGTACGGGGTCATCAACAAGCGTCTTCTGGCAGACATTGAAACCGAGGTTTAAGAACTGGTCATTAATTGACCAGTAACTAATGTGTTTCTGGCGTTGGCCGCGACCACCTGTAGCAGTCGATCCGCTACAGGCGCCCATACACGCGGCCTGCACTACAGGTGGGTTAAGAGAATCGCGTCACACGCTCGCTTTACGAGCGTTGATCCTCAATTCTCGCAAGTTCAAGCAACTGAAGTTCGATTAAGTAGGGCTGATACGCAATCTAGCCTTCTACACCACAAGAGCGTGACATTCTGTTCAAAGTAGAATAGTTGAAATCTATTAGATTTTGCTGTTTGATAGCCTAAACCACCAAGCGAGGGCATCACCAATGCAAGTCTCTAAGACGCAAGCAGCACTGCTCCAGCAAATTCATGATGGTCTATCTGTCGTTACTGGTGACGATGTTCACACACTCAAGTGGCTGATAAGGCTTGGCCTAGCTGATGGTAAAAACACTACTGCTGATCGAGGCCCAGAGTACAGCTGGGTGCAGTTGACCCCGGACGGGAAGGAACTCTTACATTCCCTCTAAGTTGAGCGTAGCAAGGCCGGGGGCCTTCCCGGCCTATCTCATAGTCACAGTCAGCAATCCGCTAATTTACAGAATATAATTCTGTAAACTAGCAAACCCCCGAAAATACTGGACTTTCCGTAAAGCCCTGTGTTCTAATTAACACAATCTACGGAGTTCAGTGGAACGTAAATAAGAAATGAACACAGTCGAAGCAGTCAAGAACCAGAGTGACGCGGAAACCATCAGCCGGAAGCTGACCAAGAACGCCAAGGGCAACACCTTGTACGCGGACATCTGGCGATTTGGCGTCAACACGGCCCTGCGGATCAGCGACCTACTGAGCTTGACCTTCGAGGACGTACAGGGCGGCAATCTGGTCATCAAGGAAGGCAAGACCGGCAAGACCCGCGACATTGAGCTGAACGTTGCCGCCAAGGCCATCGTAGAGCGCCGTAGGGCAGCCCACCCGACTCACCAGTACCTGTTCGAGGTGGACAGCAACCGGGCCAAGGGCAAGCCCGTTAGCCGGGTGGCCGTCGCCAGCGCCTTCAAGGCCGTGGGCGATGAGATGGGGTTGCAGCTGGGTACACACTCGATGCGGAAGACGCGTGGATGGCTGATGTACAACGGCGGCTCATCCATCGAGCTGATCTGCAAGGTGCTGAACCACAGCAGCCCAGCAGTGACCATGGCGTACATTGGTATCACGCAATCGGAAGTAGACGCGACCTATCACCAGTTCGTGTTCTAGGTCTGGAAGCTCGAAATAAGCGATTACAGCGACGTTAGCGGGTGGACGGTGTTCACCCCCCTAGATATTCGGCAGAAGCTGGAGAATGGCGCCGTAGCGATCCTGAGAGGCGCTTGAGACCGAGCCACAGCTGGCCGTGTTTGACCGATTCCCCGGCGATATTTGCCACCCACGGAATGCCATCGATATTCGCCCTGGGCGAGTACCTGGTTGAAAAGTTTCGGGGTATCAGGCGCTTGGAAAGTTGGTAGCGAGTCGCCACGCCTTGCCAGCAGATGATGGCGCCGCTAGGATTCACGGCATCAGAAAGAACGAAGCCACCGCCCTGCAAGGCGATGGCTTCCAATTTGGTTTTGCCGGGAGTACGAATCCCTACAAGACCCGCAGACCAGCAAGGAAAAGTTGCTTTGGTCCACGTACCCGCCATTCTAGCGTGTGCGTCTCCCAACACAACCCCTCTATTGCCCAACGGTCTGCCACGCACGCTAGTGGAAGGAAAAGTGTCACTTGGGCGTGTTGTGTGCTGATAGGCGAGTACAAGCAGGGTTGGTCATATGCGCCAGCGGTGAAGTTGTCTGAAGCAGTTGCAGAGCGTGGACGTTGGCGAGCAGCCTCCCGCGCAGTGCCCTCTTCAGGTGAGGCAGACCGCGACCAAGGGGAGATGAGTGACTTTCCCCACCAAGTTCAGGTTGGGTTGGTAGAGGACGGTTCTCTGACCAGCGTGAACACACTGCCTAGGTTAGTGCGAGCATCCGCGACTAACCCCAGTGATGCGACGGCGACGGCGACGGGCCTGCCCTCGATTACTTGGTGACTTCCCCGGGGATGAGCTACGTGCTCACCTAAGGGGAAGTTGTATCCAGCTACTGCTCAGGCTCAAGCTCCGAGCCTATCCCGTCGGCGCCATCCTGCAAGGCTTTTAAGCTTCCCAACTCGATAAAACATCAGCGAAGGTGCGAGCTGCCGGGGCGTGAACAGACTGGCCAGTCCTGCCTGACACAGATGCCTGATCCGACGCAGCCGGTGCGACTGGTTGTGGTGTTGCTGTTCGCTCTGCTGGTGCCGTTTCCGCGACTTCTGGTGTACCTGGTGCAGTTGGTGCCGCTGGCTTGTGCTCGATCAACCGCAGCTCCTGCCGAAGCCCTGCAACTTCTTCCCGAAGCAACCGCAGCTCGTTGACCAGCTCTGCCCATCCAGCAGGCGTTGCGGGCGGTGTAGGGTGGGTGTCGTCCGCTGGTGTCTGGGTGTCGGGCGGTGGTGTAGGGCGCCCGTTGGGTTCACCGTACACGCGGATCATCTCGGACAAGTCGATTACCCGCTGGCCTTTGCCGTCATGCCCAGCAGTGACGCGGCCTTTAGCCACGGCTTCGTGCAAGGTCGAGCGGTGCAGGCCGTACAGCTTTGCCATGCGGCCAATGGTCAATTTAGTCATGTAGGGTGGTGTCGGGTTGTGTCTGTCGGGCAAAGTGTAGGGCGTGGACAGCGTACCAGCAGATTGTTTCGCGGTCCTACGCGAAATCTGGCGGTTGCCGTGGGTAGTAGGGCCGTACATTCAACGTACGAGCGTGCTTTTAAAAGCGGGTCAGCCAGTTGCTGCCCTTGGTCAACTCGTTCAACCGCAGATCAACTTCCGGCTGCACTTTCGTACAGATAGCTTGAACCCTTCTTACTTGCTGCCGTGATCTTTGCTTGTGTAAGCATCCGCCACGCATAAAGTTTAAGAAAAAGCAACTTTATTTGTATGTATGTATTGACAAGAACGCACTCTCGGGGTAGAATACACGTAACTGGTAGAAACAACTAAGCCAGTTCCCAGCACTACCCCTCGAAACACTTCCCCAGCTGAAACGCTTATAGCACAGAGCATATTGCTGTCGCTTATGGCGTACTGCCGTTGTCGATCCGGCATCAGGCGATCGGCGATTTAAAAATGCGAGAAGACAGTTGTGCAGGATGGTTCTGGCTTGAATGGCTCTCGAACCTCAATGCCGTGCTTTGGCCAAGGCTGCAACGAACTGGCCACCTATTACCAAGATTTGTCCCTGCAATCGGGGCGATACCAGTACTTGGCCAATAACAAGTACAAATCTGCAATGCCAACCGCCCGTAACCTCGCAACCAGAGGACGGGCTTTTATTGCCATTTATAAACTGAAACATACATACGAGGTACTTTATTATGACAAAGCAACGCCCACTTCGCAAGCACACCTGTGAATCTTGCAGCAGGAACTTCTTTAGCCGCTCACCGCTATCAAGATATTGCTCTGTGCAATGCCAAGTGCGTGAATGGCGAGCCCGCAATAAGACGTCCCCAGAGCAACTTGAAGTAGAGTTCAACGCCCAACAGAACGAGCAACATGGGGAGGTGGCCTGATGATCGAACACAGCATCTGGCTGGAAGTAAAGCGGGACAATGGTGCGATTCTTTCGTACTTCCTGGAGCAACCTGGTCTACCGCCAGAATCGGTCTTCTACGTCCCTGCGACGAAGGCAGAACTGGCCTACCTGAACGGGCTTGAAGACAACATCTTGCCAGCGGGCATGGTGGTCACGTTGTCTGACCTTGAAGCCCACCGGGCAAGGGTTGAGGCGGCAAAGAAGCCCAAGGCAAACACGCCCACGAAGGCACCTGTAGCAGCCCCAGCGAAGCCCGTACAGAACGCCAGCAACAGCAGCAATACCCAACCATCCAGCAGCAAAGAAACCGCCAAGGGGAGCTTGATAGCGGCCCTGAAGCAACACCGTTCAAACCGTAAAGGAAAATAAAATGAAAAACACAACACACACTTATGGCTCTACCGTCGTAGAGTTCTTCAAGTTCAATGAATCCGAACTTCAACTGCTCGTCGAGAAGAAGCAAAGCCAGTATCACAAAGACAGCCAAGGTCTTTACCACAAAGGCATGGCTGCGAACGTAGACTGGATTAAAAGCGCGCCTCTTGAGATGGCACTAATGGAGCTTCAGCATGTATTGAAAGAAGGTTTCACCATTATCAAGGTGTTCAACGATCCTCTCGACTTCCGTGCAGTACTACGCAAGCCAGATGAAGTTATCGCTGCCGAGCTGCCCAAGGTTGCTGAACTCGCCCTGGAAGAGTACGAGCAGGACAGATACCAGCGGAACGTTGCAGAGACGACCCGGCAGGTGGCTATCAGCGTAGAGCGCAGCGAGCGACAGGCAGCAGCAGCAGCGGCCAAAGCAGCGGATAAGAAGCGGGCCAGCGATGAGCAGAAAGCCTTGGCAGACCTACTGCGTGCCTATGGTGAACCAGCCGAGGTGGGGGCGTGAAGCCTCTACCTTCACTGGGCACCAAAGCCCTTGGCGTCTCGTTCACAGCGGACGAGTTTCATGGCTTGTGCTACCACGCACGGCGCCATGAGATGCCTGTCCGGGACTTCATCGAGTGGGCTATGCGGTGCTACATCAAGGCGATGCGGGCCGATGAACAGGCCACGGCGAGCAAGAATCGGGGTCGGTGATGGCCCTTGATTCCACCGCACT
>NZ_JBICMK010000020.1:0-113511 GCF_043106315.1 Pseudomonas sp. FYR_5
ATGAAATCAAGTACTTGTATGGCGAAAGCGTAGAGATTCGAACTCTAGGATAGTTGCCCATCGACGGTTTCAAGACCGTGGCACAAATCCACGCCCTGTGTGGACTGCACGGCAAAATCGCTTCCAAAACATTGACGAAACGGCACAACTACAGGCCGCAAAATCCAAGGGTCGCCGTTTCAGTTTTGGAATCGATTTTTGTGCTTTCAGAGTTCGCCAATAGTCATACATGTCTAATTTTCAGTAGAACTCGCCGTTAACGAACGTGCGCTGACCGGCAAACCGAACAGACGGTCAAACAACCAGCTGAAAGAGAAAGAATAGACTAAGAAAAACACCAGAATGGCGATTTCCATTCGAATGGCATTATAGAAGCCAATCTGGTACCACCACATGTACACCGGGATTATGAAGCATATCAAACCAACCTCGAAGCCAATCGCCTGGGTAGCTCGCCTTAACAAGCTGCGGGCTTTGATAAGCTGTCGAGACTCCCAGTATTCAAATGCGGTGTTGTAGACGAAATTCCAAGTTGTGGCGATGACAGAAATACATATTGCGACTGGCGTCGATTCAATTGGCTTACCGCCGGCTAAGTAGGCCAATATAAAAGAAGAAAATGCAATCGCGAAACATTCGTACAAACTCACATAAAAAACACGACGCTGCCAAGGTTTTAGAGCCATAGTCAGACATTCCTTGATGGACTTTGTGGCGGACCCCCTATCTTAGATTATTTCGATAATCGATCAGCCTTCCGGGCCGATTGAGAGATAAGCTTTCGAAGCTCCATTTTTACCAGATCCGCCAGCAACTGTCAAAGCACTTAAAGCTCGCCAATAGGGGTTATATCAATGCTCATAATTTGTGATGGCGCTTCAGGATGATGAAAGAAGTAACTCACCCAGCTCGAAACCGGACTTTCTCCAAGGAGTCTTTAAGCATCACAACGAGAAACCCTATAACTTAGATTAATTTTATTTCGCGCCATGCATTCATCATTCTTCAGCGCAACTCCAAATCCTGGAGCAGGCTTAGAACCTTGCTCAGCAGATAAATCATTACAAGATAGAACCTGTGACTCCCTCTCGCTTCTTAGGTATGCTCCAAAACTTAAGCAAGGACTTGAACCATAATAAAAATACCCATTTAGACCGACTGTTGCCCTTCACGAAGGGCAACTAACGGCCAGGATAGATCATTCGAAGTAGTCTACAGAAACAGGGGCTGACTGGTAATACAGCCCCTCCTCATAACAGGTCAACCGGTTTTCTTACTGTGTCCGCCGCGGTCTTACTCTGAAAGCTGAGCAGGCAGTAAGTGAATAAGAGCCAGCGCGCAGCAGATGAAACTACTGAGGAATGGCTGCAATCACCGAGATTTCTACCAGCAACTCTGGGCTGGCCATCTTAGCCTCGACACAGGCACGCGCAGGGGCGAAGCCTGACGGCACCCAGCTGTCCCATACACTGTTCATTTCGGCAAACAGGCTCATATCCTTCAGGTAGATGGTGGCCGACAGCAACTGCTCACGGTTGCTGCCGACCGACTCCAGCAGCGCATCGACCTTAGCCAGCATGGTGCGTGTTTGCTCGGCGATGCCGGCGCTACGGTCCTCTGCGACCTGGCCGCATAAGTAGGCAGTCTGGTTATGAACCACGACTCGGCTCATGCGCGCGGCTGTTTCATATCGGCTAATGCTCATCACTTCTCCTATTGAAGTTTCATGTTGAAATGACAGGCTACTGCTTGCCCCCACGGCTCACAAGCGAAGCCAGCTCCCCCAGGGAAAGCAGCTTGATCGGCGCACGGATGGTGTAATACCCCACTTGCTCGATGTCGACATTGCGCTCGGCGGCAATGATCTGCGCCAAAGTAAGGCCACACATGCGGCCCTGACAGAGCCCCATGCCCGCACGACTAAAAGCCTTGGTCTGATTCGGACCGCTACAGCCCCCCCCCACGAAGCGGCGGATATCGCCGGCACTGACCTCCTCGCAACGACAGACGATTGTGTCATCAGCCGGCCGCAGAAATTCGGCTGCCGGTTGGTAAAGCACATCCAGAAACGGCCTGATAGCCATCAACCCGCCCAGGGTCTGGCGCACCGGCCGTGCCAACCTGTCCCGTTCAGTGCTGGAGAGGCGTCCCAGTTGGCAGGCAACTTGACAGGCCGTCAGGCGCCCGAAGTGTTCTGCAGCTAATGCGCCACCTATCCCCGCTGAGTCGCCGGCGACGAAAACACCGTTGATCGAAGTTTCGCCCCAGGCATCGATCTGCGGATGCCAGCATTGCTGTTGTTCGTGCCATGAATGTCGCGCATCCATCACGCAGGTCAACTGGACATTGGGCACCACGCCCTGATGCACCAGGAGTGACTGGCAGTTAATCAACTGGCTACGGCCCTGATGCTGAAAGTGCACTTGCGCCAGGCGGCCGCTGCTGTCGGCGTAGGCGCGCAGCTGCGTCACCCCGCTGCGCATCTTGATCCCAGCCTTGCGCAGCGAGAGTAGATAGCCCAGCCCCTTGAGCAGCATGCGCCAGCCCCGGAGCGCCCCGACCCCATGGCGCAGTGCCTTGAAGTAGTTGGCTGACGGCGTGGTATCCAGCACTGCGCTGATCGGCCCGCCAGCTTTGTGCAGTTGCCAGGCAATCAACAGCAACATCACGCCGGGTAGGGTCCAGCCCGGGAAGGGGACCGGCCGCTCCTGTGCGCCGGTGGCCAGCAAGATTTTCGCCGCACGCAAGGTGCGACTCTGGCCGCCGATCTGCCCACCCGGGACGGCTTGTTCGTCAAGCAGGGCGACATCCAGACCATGCTGGCAGGCCGAAGTCGCGGCGGCCACACGCGGGCCGATCTCGGGTACCAGAGCTTTGAGTTGGGCATATTCGAGCACCTTGAATGACTAATCGCCCCCCGTCTGTTTGCGCATCGCACAGAGCATGCGACTACGCGACACACAAGACTGACAAAGTAAAAGCGTGGCTGGCAGCGTATCCGCGCTACCCGGTGCATTTCACGCCTACTTCGGCATTTTGGTTGAATCTGGTGGAGCGCGTCTTCTCGACACTGAGCGAGAAATGGATCAAGCGCCAGGCACATACCAGCGTGAAAGATCTAGAGGAGTCTATTGAGTACTACCTGTCCACTCATAACGCCAACCGCCGCCCCTTTCGCTGGCATCGAAAGGCCGATCACATCTTGGCGAGCGTCGGCCGTGCAGCCGAGGCTGCTAGGCCGAAAAATATGAGCGTTACTTGCGAAACACCACAGAAATTGCGACTGGCTTCGCGGGTTCTCTCGGGTTTCATCCTGCAGTCGGCGTAGTTCCGCCTCCGCATTGTTGGCGGCCTGGGTGGTTTACGACAGCACCAGACTGCTGGTCAGCAGGCTGTGTGATAGAAATCGGTGCATAGGCTCCCTCCAGATGGCTTTCAACGCGCTGTACAGCGCATTTCCGGCCCCTGATAGCCCCACACTACGATGGCCTCGCCATGGTGCTCCCATAAACTCTCATTTTGTCCCTGGTAGCGCGCGCCGCTTGCCGTCTGTTCTAGGTACATCAGCGAACTGCGGTCACCGAACTCGACGATGGCCGTGGGCGGCTCGGTGCGGAAGAAGCTGGCAACCACTTCCTTGGCCGGGTTGCCGTCACACTGGTAGAACACCGGGCCGTTGGCCTCGACCAGCCGGTAGCGCGCCTGCAGTTCGGCGATGCGCAGGCGATAGCTGTCGGCGATGCAGGTAGGCTGGTCCGCGCTTTTCCAGCAATCGTTGCGGCCCTTGATCCAGCCCCGTTGCTCGGCCTTGAGCACCGGCGGATGTTCATTACCGGCCTTCTGCTGCGCGGCCGTATAGACCTCGGCCATTTGCCGGTCTAGTGCCGAGAGCGGCTCGCTCTGGCAGATTTGTTGTTCGATGCTGCCGGCCACGACCTGAGTGCAGTTGAAGGCAGGTCCCGCAGCTTGGGTGTGCGACAGAGGCAGAGTGAGCAGCAGGGGAAGCCAGTGCTTCATGGGAACCACCATTAGCGATTAAAAATACTGGGCTCAGTCTAACTCTTTTGAATAACGTGGAGGGTGGCCTAGCTTTCCTCGGCGGCTCATTACTGCCGTTGGCCGATCGCGGTACTTTGCGAAGGGCCACTTTGGGTCCAGGCTGTGTGAAAACGCAAGTAAGTAGGTCGAGTAGCGAAAGAAGCTAACCGGCGTTCCTTACCCGTCGTACACTGCTTCTGCATGGAACAACTCTGGCAGCCAGAGAACCAGTAGGAGTGCAGCAACATGTCGTCTTCCACCGAAGAATGCCTGCGGGTCAGTAGTTGATCCGCAGGGCATCGGTATTCAGCCGATGCAGCGATGTAGATGAAGTCCTGCTTGCCGAATCGGCCTTCCGCTTTGCTGCTTGATGTCAGCGGCTTCGGTACAAAAGTGGTGATCCCGGCCTGCTCCCAAGCAAGGATTTCCGGACCTTTGTAATAGCCTCGGTCGGCTACCACTGTCAGCGACTCAGCGCCGATCTGTTCGCGTGCCTGGTTCGCCATATTGCTCAGCTGCGTTCGGTCATTTCCAACATTGGTGACTTCATGGGCAATGATCAAATGGTGTTTGTCATCGACTGCTGTTTGTACGTTGTAGCCAACCGTGCCAGTACCTCGGCCGCTCGTGGCCATTGAGCGTGCATCAGGATCGGTAAGAGCGATTTGCTGATCTGGGCTGGCGTGAAGCTGCGCTTCAATGTCCTTGAGCTTCATCATCTGCTGTTTCAGCTTTTCTATTTTTTCGCTCAGCCGTTCAGCCTTGGATTCGGCGACCTCGGGCGCTGCCCGATCCGCCGAATCCATCGCTGCAAGATAGCGGTCAATGCTCTGCTCGATCTGCTGCATGCGCGCCTTGATCTTGCCCTGGATGAAGTTGCGATCGCGCTTATTCACGGCTTTGAATTTGCTGCCGTCAATGGCGATGATCGACTGGGTGAAGAGATTGAGGTTACGGCAAAGCACTACGAATTGCCGGCAGACGCTGCGAATGGCTTTACCGTTGTCTCGACGAAAGTCGGCAATCGTTTTGAAGTCGGGAGCCAACCGGCCCGTTAGCCACATCTGCTCGACATTGCGCTCTGCCTCGCGCTCAAGCCGGCGGCTGGACTGAATCCGGTTGAGGTATCCATAGATGTAGATTTTCAGCAGGACTGCTGGATGGCAGGCCGGACGACCCGTTACAGCCGAATCAACACCCTCGAACCCCAGTACTCCAAGGTCGAGTTCATCGACGAAAACGTCGATCACCCGAACTGGGATTTCTTCGGTTATGTAATCTTCCAGGCACTCCGGCAGCAGCGTGACTTGCGTCCGAGCCTCACCCTCAATGAACCACTTCATGATCGTCCCCGCCACGATCCCGACGATCAGAAGGTTAGACAACCGCCGGTCTTTTCACACAGCCTGGCCCCATCGCTGCCCCTCGCGTAAGACAGCTATCGGCCAAAAGTAGGCCTTGTGAACCTGCAGCTTTGGTCGCTCATGGAGCCGAGCCGATAACGTCCTGAAAACGGCCAAGATCAACTTTCATTCACAGCTAAGTTACTCTCCGCTCATACCCTTCTCTTGGCGCCAATCGCCTGCCGTATCTCGCGTACGTCGCGGGCGGGTGGTGCGCCGAATTGGCGGAGATACTCACGGCTGAACTGTGACGCGCTTTCATAGCCGACGGCGAACGCCACATCGGCAGCACGATACTCGCCGGCCAGCAGAAGATGGCGAGCCTCTTGCAGTCTAAGCTGCTTCTGGTACTGGATAGGACTGAGCCCCGTCAGTGACAGGAAATGACGATGCAGGCTTGCCCGGCTCATACCGCTCGCCGCGCATAACTGCTCGATGCGCAGTCGCGTCGTGTAGTTGTCCCTGATCCAGGCAACCGCTCGCCGGATGCTACCCAGTGCCCCCTCAGGTTGGGCAATCTGTCGCAGCAGTCGTCCCTGGGGCCCCTGGAGGAGACGATAGAGCAACTCACGTTCGACCATGGGGCCGAGAACCGCTATATCGTCAGGCGTGTCGAGCAACGACAACAGACGTAGTAATGTGTCACGCAGCGGTGCGGTCATCGGATTTATCGTGATACCGATGCCCCTCTGTTCGTTCTCGCGCACCGGCGCGATGGTCGCCGCCAACTCCGTCAGAATGGCGGGATCGAGCACTAGCGATACCGCGACATAGGGCTGCCCTTCTGGCGCATCAAAAATCTGCCCAACCAAAGGCAGATCCAGAGCGCTGATGAGATAGTGCTCGCTGCCGTACCTCAGTAGGTTATCGTTGAGCGCAATGCGCTTCGAGCCTTGCAGGATGAAGCAGATCATTGAGCGATACAGGCATGGCGCCTTGCCTGTGGAGCCTTGCCCCACGCAGATATCCACACGCGGAATGCAGGTGGCAGTCAACCCCGGAGGCGCATGGCGCAGAGCTATATCGAGATGCGGCGCTAGGTCTTTGTTCATCGGCCAATTATGCCAACGTATCAGCAGCGCGCAATTTATATGAGACAATCAGGCAAGGAATTGAGTCTATTGGGCGTGGGCTGCAACCCGGTCATTACCTATCTTGGGCAGGTCCAGAGTGCGCCGTGAGGCGTGCCTAACCTAGCAGATAGCAGAGAAAACTCATGACCAATCAGATCGCACTCATCACTGGCGCCAGCCGTGGCCTTGGCCGCAACATGGCGCTTCACCTCGCCAAACGCGGAATCCATGTCATCGGAACCTATCGCAGCGGCATGGCGGAAGCCGAGACGTTGAAGCAAGAAATCGAAATGCTGGGCGGCAAGGCCACAATGCTAGCGCTCGACTTAACCGATACCGCCAACTATCAGACTTTTTCCGACGTACTGAGTAACACGCTAAAGCACGTTTTCGATCGTGAGCGCTTCGACTTTCTCATCAACAATGCTGGCAACGGGCTCTTTGCAAACTTCGTCGACGCGACTGAAGAACAATTCGCCTCGCTGGTTGCCACGCATTTTCGAGGCCCTGTATTCCTGACCCAAAAGCTGTTGCCGCTGATGCAAGACGGCGGTCGTATCCTGAACGTATCGTCCGGGTTTGTGCGCTTTACTCTGCCGGGCTACAGCGTTTACGCGGCAGTTAAGGCTGCACTCGAAGTGATGACCCGTTACATGGCCATAGAGCTTGGCTCGCGCCAGATCCGGGTGAATGCAATTGCCCCTGGAGCCATCGAGACCGACTTCGGCGGTGGCGCAGTACGCGATAACAAAGATATAAACGCCTACGTGGCGCAAGGCATCGCACTTGGGCGTGTCGGTCTGCCAGACGATATTGGCGCTGCGGTAGCCGCTATTCTGTCCGATGACATGGCGTGGGCGAACGGCACAACCTTCGACATTTCGGGTGGGCAATTGCTCTG
This sequence comes from Pseudomonas sp. FYR_5, assembly GCF_043106315.1. Lineage (NCBI taxonomy): Bacteria > Pseudomonadati > Pseudomonadota > Gammaproteobacteria > Pseudomonadales > Pseudomonadaceae > Pseudomonas > Pseudomonas sp. FYR_5. The sequence continues at coordinate 7,416 of NZ_JBICMK010000020.1, forward strand.
AAGCTTGGCAGGCACAGTTCCTTCTGACGGAACGCTAGAACGCCGTCATGTTCTCTGCGTGGTGATGACCTATCGCTTGACTCGGGCACCAGGAGCCAATGCCTGCTGGCTCCTGGTGCCCCGGCTGCTGCGTAGACCAGCCCAGCGAAGCGGACGCCGTGCTCTGCAAGCATGGCGAACTGCAATGCGCTGTCCAGTGCTTGAACTCTCCATACGCACTCCAATATAGTTGAGCAACCACTCACTCATTTAGGAGTTCTTGCTTGTGGCACGCCCTTTAAGTGAGGCAAAGCGTGATGCCTTGCTCAGCGCAGCATCCGACCTCATTGCCCAAGTAGGGATCAGTGCTCCTACCGCCAGGATCGCCAAGGCGGCGGGGGTTTCAGAGGGCACCCTGTTCACCTATTTTCCTACCAAGGATGATTTGCTGAACCAGTTGTTCATTGAGATTGAGACCAAACTTGCGGCGACAATGTCAGCCCCCTATCCGGAGAATGCCTCTTCACGAGAGCGACTGTTCATCGTTTGGAGTCGTTTGCTCGAGTGGGGGTTGAACCATGCCGCATCGCGCAAGACGTTGATCCAGCTGAAAGTATCTGAGCGCGTGACCAGCGAAAGCCGAAATCGCTGTAACGCCCTGTTCCGGGAGCCTCGCTTGATCGTGGAGCAGTGCCTGGCTGGGCATGCTGCATCTGACCGTATCGCCTTCTATATCGATACGATCCTGTTCGATTTGGCAGATATTACGATCAATGCCATTGCCGCAAAGCCAAGCGAACGGGAGTCCATTGGACTCGCAGCCTTTGAGCTGTTTTGGAAAGGATCTACAGCTTAATTTTTTGCTAAATAAATGAGCATGTAATCACTCAATTCAGAGGTGGGTATGCAACGTCACCACGGTTTCACAGAAACAGATGTCCCTGAACAATCAGGCAAATGCTTCATCGTTACCGGCGCCAATGCAGGGATAGGCTTCGAGGTAGCCAGAGTATTAGCCGCACGGGGCGCCCGCGTCCTGTTGGGATGTCGGGCAAAGGAGAGAACTGAAGAAGCCATCAGGTGCATCAAACGGCTGACGCCAAACGCCAATCTTGCCTGGCTACCACTGGATCTGGGCGACATCCAAGCCGTGCGCGCAGCCGCAGTCACCGCCTCAGGCGAACCGCGCATTGATGCACTCATCAACAACGCCGGCATCATGACCCCGCCGTTGACGCGGACCAGTCAAGGGTTTGAGTCCCAATTTGGAATCAACCATCTGGGGGTGTTCGCACTCACCTCCCTGCTATTGCCAAAGCTGGCTGAGACACAGGGATCACGCATTGTCGTCACCTCAAGCATCGCGCACCGAAAGGCGAAGATAGACTGGGACGACCTCAATGCCGAACACAGCTATTCCAAGGGACAACGCTACGGTGCCAGCAAGCTGGCCAATGCACTATTTTTCTTCGAATTAGACCGTCGCTTGCGCGCAAGCCACTCCCGTATTACGGCTGTTGGCGTTCACCCTGGCGTAGCAAGCACCAGCCTGGGTCGGCACATGGGACTGGCCCAGTTGGCATTGCCGATCGTGGGCCTCCTCCTAAATAGTGCGGATAAAGGCGCCTGGCCGGCATTACTCGCCGCAACGGGTGACGTCACACCGGGTGGTTATTACGGTCCAACAGGATTTGGCAGGATCAGAGGCGTTGCAGGTGAGGCCAAACGCACGCCGCAGGCTGAAGACCCGTTGCTTGCCAAACGACTTTGGGACGTATCCATTGCTATGACCGGAATAGACCCGGGATTGCCGGCAATCTGAGCAAACCGCCGAGCCAGTGGCTACCTCCATCTGCTGGCCCTAGGCTGCGGTACAACCCTGCATTGCTTTGTGCACAGCCGCCCTGCTGCCGCGTTAAGGATGTCACCAAGCAGAGAGGCTGGATCATCACGCAACTGAGTTGAAACGGACAAAGAAGCGATTAAGTTGTATGACCTGATCGCCGACGGTTGGCACGACCACCAGCAGAGGCCAAAGCATGCGAACGGGCGCTCATGGCGACAAAGCAACCAACTGGTAAAGCCCAGGCGCTGCTCGGCAATCACTTGGCCGCAAGTGCGTCGTGCGCCTTCCAGTCACCACCCAACGCTTTGAATGCCGCAACGCCAGCCCGGGCCGACTCGGTTCGCGCCTGGGCTCGGGCATCGGTGGCACGCAACAAGTTTTCATCGGCCTGCAACACTTCGATCAGGCTGACGACGCCCTGCTGGTAGGCCTCGAAAGAAGCCTGCCGCGCGCGGCTGAGCGAGTCCACGCCCTGCTCCAGCACACGGGCCTGCAGCTCACGCTTGACCAGTGCCGAGAAGGCATTTTCCACGCCCTCGGTGGCACGCAGCGCGGCGAGGCGGTAGGCCGCCAGTTGCTCGGCTTCCTGCCCTTTGGCCAAGTCGATCTGGGCATCGATGCGGCCGAAGTCGAATAGGCGCCAACGCAGCCCCAACACACCACTCAACCCTGGTGTGGAATCGAGTACCTGGCCCAACGGCGTCTCCACCGATTGGTAGGCGCGTGCTGCCTGGCCGCTGACGGAGCCGGACGGCAACAACGCCGCATTGGCCGCCCCCAGGCTGGCGCGGGCTTGGGCGATACGTGCTTCGGCCTGGGCCAGATCCAGGTTCTGCTGAAGTGCGAGCGTTACCAAGCGAGTCAGTTGCGGGTCGCCAAAGCCCGTCCACCAATCGATCAAATCGCCCGTAGAACTCACAGGCCGCTGCTCGACGGCATCCTGTCCCAGAAAGCGCTCAGACAGTGAAATCTCGGGACACTGATAGTCGGGGCCAACCGCGCAACCTGCCACCAGGCTGGTACTGATCAGTACAACGAGGGTGCGCTTTGACGGCATTGGATTTTCTTCCAGGGCAAAGGGGAATTTACAAACTCAGTGACCATAATGCATTTTGGTCACTTGTTGTCCATCACCCTGCCGCTCTGTAGGCTATCCCCCCATGAACAAGACCCCCTCCCCCAAAGTTGCAGCACGTGGTCCGGTGGATCACGAGGTGCGCGATCAGATCGTGGCAGCGGCGACCGAGCACTTCCGCCTGTATGGCTACGAGAAGACCACGGTTTCCGACCTGGCCAAGGCCATCGGTTTTTCCAAGGCCTATATCTACAAGTTCTTCGAGTCCAAGCAGGCCATCGGCGAGATGATCTGCTCGAACTGCCTGCAGCAGATACAGACCGAGGTGAATGCTGCCATCGATGAGGTGGACAGCCCGCCGGAGAAGCTGCGGCGCATGCTCAAGGCGCTGGTGGAAGCCTGCCTGCGGCTGTTCTTCCAGGATCGCAAACTCTACGACATCGCCGCCTCCGCCGCCTCCGGGCGCTGGCCGGCAACCCTGCTCTACGAAGGTTTCATCGAGCAGACCCTTCGCGAGATCCTGCAGCAGGGCCGGCAGAGCGGCGACTTCGAACGCAAGACGCCCCTGGACGAAACCACCCGCGCGATCCACCTGATCATGCGCCCCTATTTCAACCCGCTGCTGCTCCAGTACGGGCTCGAAACCACCGATGAAGCGCCGGCCCTGCTGTCCAACCTGGTGTTGCGCAGTCTGTCACCCTGATTTGTGACCATTGACTAAATTAGTCACAAGAATCAAAGTGAGGCTCCCTACGACTTCGCAACGGGTTCCTCATGCGCCGGCGCAACCTCCTTCTGTCCACTCTGGTCGGCGTGATGCCGTTCGTGCTGGTCGCCTGTAGCGACCAGACGCCCCCCGATCCCCGCACTGACGCGCCACTGGTCCGCGTCACCACCATCCAGTCGGCAACCGCAACATCGCGCGCCTTCACAGGCATCGTCGCGGCCAGGGTGCAGAGTGAGCTGGGTTTCCGCGTGTCCGGCAAAGTGTTGCAGCGCCTGGTCGATACCGGCCAAACCGTCAAGCGTGGCCAGGTGCTTTTGCGCCTTGATCCTATCGATCTGCAACTCGCCGCCCATGCCCAGCGCGAGGCGGTGGCCGCAGCGCGGGCACGGGCCCAGCAGGCCAGCGATGACGAGGCTCGTTACCGCGCTCTACGCAGCACTGGTGCCGTTTCCGCGTCCGCTTACGACCAGTACAAGGCGGCAGCGGATTCGGCTCGCGCGCAACTGAGTGCAGCAGAGGCCCAAGCCAAAGTTGCCGGTAACGCCACCCGCTATGCCGAGTTGCTCGCCGATGCTGACGGCATCGTCATGGAAACCCTGGCCGAGCCAGGCCAGGTGGTCAGCGCCGGCCAGAGCGTAGTGCGGCTTGCACATGCCGGCCCACGCGAAGCCCTGGTGCAACTGCCGGAAACCCTGCGTCCAGCAATTGGCTCGAGCGCCCAGGCCAGGCTCTTTGGCAGGCAAGACGTCAGCGTCACCACCCAGCTGCGCCAGTTGTCGGATGTAGCCGACCTCCAGACCCGCACCTTCGAGGCGCGCTACGTGCTCGAAGGCGAGCTGGCCGATGCGCCGCTGGGCACCACCATCACCGTGCAAATCAGCAACCTGCAAACCGCTTCACCAAGCGCAGTGCAGGTGCCCATCGCCGCGCTGTACGACGCAGGCAACGGGCCTGGCATCTGGATGATTCGCGGAGAGCCGGCGCAGGTGGCGTGGACGCCCGTCAGCGTTCAGACGCTGGATGACGAGAACGCACGCATCAGCGGCGCGATCAAGGCGGGCGACAGGATTGTCGCTCTGGGCGCTCACCTGCTGCGCGACGGCCAAGCCGTTCGCCTGGCCGAGCCGGCCACCGTGGCGGCAACCGAGGAAGGCCAGCCATGAGCGAAAGTCGTTTCAACCTCTCCGCACTCGCCGTACGCGAGCGCTCCGTCACCCTGTTCCTGGTCTGCCTGATCTCCCTGGCGGGGCTGGTCGCCTTCTTCAAGCTGGGGCGGGCAGAAGACCCGGCCTTCACCATCAAGGTCATGACCATCGTCACCGCCTGGCCGGGCGCCACCGCCCAGGAAATGCAGGATCAGGTTGCCGAGAAGATCGAGAAGCGCCTGCAGGAACTGCGCTGGTACGACCGCAGCGAAACCTACACACGCCCGGGCCTGGCCTTCACCACCCTGTCGCTGCTCGACACCACACCGCCCTCGGAGGTGCCCGAGGAGTTCTACCAGGCGCGCAAGAAAATCAGCGACGAGGCCAAGACACTGCCTGCCGGGGTGATCGGCCCGCTGGTCAACGACGAGTATTCGGACGTGACCTTCGCCCTGTTCGCGCTCAAGGCCAGGGGCGAGCCGCATCGCCACCTGGTGCGCGACGCCGAGACCCTGCGTCAGCGCCTGCTGCATGTACCTGGCGTGAAGAAGGTCAACATCATCGGCGAGCAGGCCGAACGCATCTTCGTCGAGTTCTCCCACGAGCGCCTGGCCACCCTGGGCATTAGCCCCCAGGACGTGTTCGCCGCGCTCAATGGGCAGAACGCCCTGACCCCAGCCGGCTCCGTGGAAACCCGCGGCCCGGCCGTGTTCCTGCGTCTGGATGGTGCCTTCGATGAGCTGCAGAAGATCCGCGACACCCCGATCATCGCCCAAGGCCGCACCTTGAAGCTTTCCGATGTCGCCACGGTCAAGCGCGGCTACGAAGACCCGGCCACCTTCCTGATTCGCAACGGCGGAGAGCCGGCCCTGTTGCTCGGCATCATCATGCGTGAAGGCTGGAACGGACTCGATCTGGGCAAGGCCTTGAACGATGAAGTGCAGCAGATCAACGCTGAACTGCCGCTGGGCATGAGCCTGAGCAAGGTCACCGACCAGGCCGTCAACATCAGCGCGTCCGTCGACGAGTTCATGATCAAGTTCTTCGTGGCGCTGTTGGTCGTGATGTTGGTGTGCTTCGTCAGCATGGGTTGGCGCGTCGGCGTCGTGGTCGCGGTGGCAGTGCCGCTGACCCTGGCGATGGTCTTCGTGGTGATGGCCGCTACTGGCAAGAACTTCGACCGCATCACCCTAGGCTCGCTGATCCTCGCCCTTGGCCTGCTGGTGGACGATGCGATCATCGCCATCGAGATGATGGTGGTGAAGATGGAGGAAGGCTACGACCGCGTGCGAGCCTCCGCCTATGCCTGGAGCCACACAGCGGCGCCGATGCTCTCCGGCACCCTGGTTACCGCCGTCGGCTTCATGCCCAACGGCTTCGCCCGCTCCACGGCCGGCGAATACACCAGCAACATGTTCTGGATCGTCGGCATCGCGCTGATCGCTTCCTGGCTGGTCGCGGTGATCTTCACGCCGTACTTCGGCGTCAAGCTGCTGCCCGCGATCAAGAAGGTCGAGGGCGGTCACGACGCCATCTACGACACTCCGCGCTATAACCGCTTTCGTCGGATTCTGGGTAGGGTGATCGCCCACAAGTGGTTGGTCGCAGGCTCAGTGGTCGGGCTGTTCATGGCGGCCGTGCTCGGCATGGCGTTGGTCAAGAAACAGTTCTTCCCTATCTCCGACCGCCCCGAAGTCATGGTCGAGGTACAGATGCCTTATGGCACCTCGATCCTCCAGACCAGCGCCGCTGCGGAAAAAGTCGAAGCCTGGCTGGCCCAGCAGACAGAGGCGAAGATCGTCACGGCGTACATCGGCCAGGGCGCACCGCGCTTCTTCATGGCCATGAGCCCGGAACTACCGGACCCATCGTTCGCCAAAATTGTCGTACGCACCGACAACCCGGATGAGCGCGAAGCTCTGAAACATCGCCTGCGCAAGGCGATTGCCGAGGGGCTGGCCAACGAGGCACAGGTGCGCGTCAGTCAATTGGTGTTCGGCCCCTACTCGCCGTATCCAGTGGCCTACCGGGTCAGTGGCCCAGATCCGCAACGCTTGCGCGAGATCGCCAGCGAGGTGCGCCAAGTGATGGAGGCCAGCCCGCGGATGCGCACGGTCAATACCGACTGGGGCACCCGCGTCCCCACGTTGCACTTCAACCTGCAACAGGATCGCCTGCAGGCGGTGGGACTGAGCTCAAGTGCCGTCGCGCAGCAACTGCAGTTTTTGCTCAGCGGCGTACCCGTCACCGCCGTACGCGAAGACATCCGCACGGTGCAGGTGATGGCCCGTGCAGCCGGCGATATTCGCTTCGACCCGGCGCGGGTGATGGACTTCACCCTAGCCGGCGCCAACGGCCAGCGCATTCCGCTGTCGCAGGTGGGCGAAGTGGAGGTACGCATGGAAGAGCCGATCATGCGTTGGCGTGATCGCGTACCCACCCTCACCGTGCGCGGCGACATCGCCGAAGGCCTGCAGCCGCCCGACGTTTCGACCGCTATCAGCCAGCAGTTGCAACCGCTCATCGAACGACTGCCGAGCGGCTACCGCATCGCGCAGGCGGGCTCCATCGAGGAATCGGGCAAAGCCAGCAAGGCCATGCTGCCGCTGTTCCCGATCATGCTGGCCGTCACGCTGATCATCATCATCCTGCAGGTGCGTTCGATCGCTGCGATGATCATGGTCTTTCTCACCAGCCCGCTGGGGCTGATCGGCGTGGTGCCGACGCTGATCCTGTTCCAGCAGCCGTTTGGCATCAACGCGCTGGTCGGGCTGATCGCGCTGTCCGGCATCCTCATGCGCAACACGCTGATCCTGATTGGGCAGATCCGCCACAACGAGCAGATCGGTCTCGATCCGTTCCGCGCCGTGGTCGAGGCCACCGTGCAGCGTGCCCGGCCGGTGATTCTCACCGCGCTGGCGGCGATCCTGGCGTTCATCCCACTTACGCATTCCGTGTTCTGGGGAACACTCGCCTACACCCTGATCGGCGGCACCTTCGCCGGCACCGTGCTGACCCTGGTGTTCCTGCCGGCCATGTACGCCATCTGGTTCGGCATCCGCCCCATCCCCCACGAGCCAGTCGCGCAGGCACAACCTGCATGAACAGCCCCCTCCCTGATCGAGAGTAACTGCCATGCCCATTCCTCCAGTGGTCGTCATAACCGGCGTGTCATCAGGCATCGGTCGCACGGCGGCCGAACAGCTCGCCCGACGCGGCTGCCGCGTGTTCGGCAGCGTGCGCAACCCGACCAAATCGCAGGCCATCCCGGGTGTCGAGCTGATCCACCTGGATGTCCGTGATGAAACCTCGATACGCCAGGGTATCGAACATGTGATCGCGGAAGCCGGACGCATCGACGCACTGATCAACAATGCAGGCACCACACTGATCGGTGCGACAGAAGAAACCGCCATCGACGAGGCCCAGGCGCTGTTCGATACCAACGTCTTCGGCGTCCTGCGCATCACCCAGGTGGTACTGCCGCAGATGCGCCAGCAAGGCAGCGGGCGCATCGTCAACGTTAGTTCGGTGCTCGGTTTCCTGCCAGCGCCCTACATGGGTCTGTACTCGGCCTCCAAACATGCCGTGGGGGGGGGGCGAAACCCTGGATCACGAGGTGCGGCGCTTCGGCATTCGCGTCGCGTTGGTCGAGCCTTCGTTCACCAAGACCAGCCTCGACCTCAACGCGCCACGGGCCGCCCTGCGCATCCCTGCCTACGACAGCGAGCGGGCAACCGTCTCCCAGGCCATCCAAATGAATGTGCAGAAGGCGCCTTTACCCGATGCGGTCGCCGCGACAATCGTCGAGGCCGCCCTGAGCACGTGGAAAATGCGCCATACCCCTAAAGGCGAGGCCACTTTGCTCAGACGCCTGCGCCGCTTTATGCCGGCGGGCCCAGTCGACTCGGGCCTGCGCAAGACTTTCGGCCTCGGCTGATTTCCCCCTTCACGTACGAGACAACACCATGCACAGAGAACACTGCACACGAATCGTCGTTACCGGCCTGGGCATCGTCAGCCCTCTGGGTTGTGGCAGCGAGACAGTATGGACGCGCCTGCTGGCTGGCCACTCGGGCATCCGTACGTTGCCAGTTGAGCTGAGCGAAGGCACCGGCAGCGCGGTTGGCGGGCAGGTGCCCGGCATTGCCGACGATCCCCTGGCCGGCTTCGATCCCGAGCGGTACATTCCCGCCAAGGAACGCAAGAAGATGGATCGCTTCATCGAGTTCGCCCTGGTCGCTGCCGAGGAAGCCCTGGCACAGGCCGGCTGGCGGCCGACGGACGATGCGCAGCGCCAGCGCACTGCGACCATCATTGCGTCAGGAGTCGGCGGCTTCGGCGCCATTGCAGAGGCCGTGCGGATCACCGATCAACGCGGCCCACGGCGCCTGTCCCCTTTCACCGCACCGTCGTTCCTGGCCAACATGGCGGCCGGCCAGGTCTCCATCCGACATGGATTCAAAGGGCCGCTCGGAGCGCCGGTGACCGCTTGCGCCGCCGGCGCGCAGGCCATCGGCGACGCAGCCCGGCTGATTCGTAACGGTGAGGCCGATATTGCCTTGTGCGGCGGCACCGAAGCTGCCATTGATCGCGTCACGCTCGGCAGCTTCGCCGCCGCGCGCGCGCTATCCAGTGGCTACAATGATCGCCCTCACGAAGCATCGCGCCCATTCGATTGCGACCGCGACGGTTTCGTCATGGCCGAAGGCGCAGGGATGCTGGTGATCGAGTCGCTGGAACATGCCCTGGCACGGGGCGCGCAACCGCTGGCCGAGCTGGTCGGCTACGGCACCAGTGCCGACGCCTACCACCTTACCGCCGGACCTGAAGATGGAGACGGTGCCCGCCGCGCCATGCAACTGGCGTTGCGCCAGGCCGGCATCGCTCCCAGTGACGTGCAACATATCAACGCCCACGCCACCTCAACGCCAGTGGGCGACCGTGGCGAGCTGGCGGCCATCCGCTCCGTGTTCGGCGGTGGATCGGGCGTAGCGATCACCTCGACCAAATCCAGCACCGGGCATCTGCTTGGCGCTGCCGGTGGCGTCGAAGCCATCTTCACCGCACTGGCCCTGCGTGATCAGGTCGTCCCGCCGACGCTCAACCTCACCGCTCCCGATGAGACCGCCGCAGGCCTCGACCTGGTCGCCCTGAATGCCCGGCAAATGCCCCTGCATTACGCGCTGTCGAATGGCTTCGGATTTGGCGGCGTCAATGCCAGCCTGTTGTTCAGGTGCTGGAAGGCCTGATATGAACCAGCCAACCGCCAAGGACTTGCGCCGGGACAGGTGTCGGCAAGCGATGCTGCTCGCCGCAAGCGAGGTTTTCATGGTGTTCGGCTTCGACCATGCCAGCATGCAGGCCACGGCCGATTCGGCTGGCATGACCAAGGCAACTCTCTATGCCCATTTTGGCGACAAGGCACAGCTCTACAGCGCAGCGATCGAATACTGGTTGGAGCAATTGCCGGAGCCGAGACTGCCAATCCAGGCGCGAGGAGGACTGCGCGCCTACCTGGAAAAAGCCGCACATGAGCTACTGCTACAGCACCAAAACACGGCCTATCACGCGCTCACTCAAATGGTGCTGCGTTCGAACCGGGTTGCACATAAGCGCTGGCGGCAGCGCTTTCTGCCATATCAGCGCTACCTGACAAAGGCCCTGTCCCGCTGGGCTCGCTGCCCAGAGCCCGAACAAGCAGCTAAACAGTTCCTTCTGCCGGCGGTTGGCAGCCTAGACTGCAACAGCCCCCTGGTAGTTAGCAAAGAGCGGCTAGATGCGGCTGTCGAATGTTCGCTCAAGCCTACACAAAGGCCATTTAGACGTGCCTAAAGCACGGTCGCTATTAGTGCTCAGAGCGAAGACGAACTTTATTTTGTCGCTCTACTTGCGGTATTAGCTCATTTTGACATTGGTTGGAGCGTCCGCTCATGGCCGATTGCTGCTGCTCGCAACAGGCGCTTAGTCTACCAGGCTATGGGCGCTGATCGAGCATGAGGAGGTCGCTTGAGCCGCCTTGTGCAAACAACGGCTAATGGGGCGGAAGCACATGGCAGCCAGTGACGGCTATCGACCCAAGCCAGCTCCAGCATGTCCACTAGGTCGCCGTCACCGACATCTCCCCGCCTGAGCGCGGCATAAGCCATGGCGCTGAGCACTGCCGTGCGCCCATCTGGATCCGTCACCAAAGCGACCTCGTCATTTAGTTCAGCAAGCCACGGTGCTGGAACGCTCAACATTTCACCGTCCACAGCTGATCGATCCGCGTCGTAAAGGAATGGCTGATCATCTCCCTCCTCATGCCCCAGCCCGGATTCGCCAGCACGCTGACGGCCCGCATTGTCCCCCTGCCCCAGCGCTCATTCATGTCATCCATCACCTGCATCAGTCGGTCACATACCACCGGCTGCTTGAGCGCGAACAAATCCTCTGTGAATTCGCCTGGCTGCCGCAGATCCATTAACAGCACCTCAGCCTTGCTGTATCGAAACCCATGCCTGAAGATCCGGCCAACCGCGTCGGTAGCCAACCTGGTCATCAGCAGCGTGCGCAGGTTGGGTACGGCAGCGCTACCAACGCCCCTTGGGCGTGATGGGCCTAGTCGGGGTTGAACATACCGGTGTGGATGCTGACGCGCATGCGCTTGCAAACCGATCCCCGGGCACGGAGCTTTTCTGCTGCGTGACCAACGTAGGTGGCCACTGCCTGCTTGATCGGTGCCAACTCGGTCAGGCGCTTGCCGAACATCCGGATGCAGCAGATTTCCTGCTTCGGGGGCTCGGCCTCGTCCAGCTCCAGGCAAGGCGTTCAAGCCAGTTCGCGGGCAGTCTTCTCTATCACCACACTAAACTGCCGTCGCAGAGCCCTGGCATCAGCCTTGGCCAGATCCATCGCCGTGTGAATGCCCATCGCTTCAAGGTGGGCAGTCATCCGCCGGGCAACGCCCCACACCGCTTTCACTTCGGTGTTGCGCAGCACCCAATCCCGCTTGAACGGATCGGTGATATCGACCACGCCGCCGGTCTGGGCCTGCAGGCGCTTGGCCGTGTGATTGGCCAGCTTGGCCAAGTTTTTTGTCCCGGCGATCCCGCCCCCCACAGGTATGCCGGTGCACTGGAAGATCCTGGACCTCAGCTTTCGCCCGAATTGGGTCAGGTTTTCCTGAATACCGGACAGATAAGCGAAGCACTCACCGATGCTGTAGATCTCGGTGGCAGGCACCATCGACTCGATCTGCGACATGACACGCTCAAGGCCCTCGGCGTGAAACAGAAGAAGCTCCAAAAGAAGCTGAGGATCATGCTTGAGGTGGATGGGGTTGAAAGCGGCCTTGGCGCCTTGATCCGAAAGATACTGGCGCGCAACGCGCAGCACGGATCGCCTTACCTGCTGCTGACCGAGAAGGCAAAACGTGTTACGGCAGCCATGCTACGCCATCGTTGGGACGACGCCCGGGAGGAAGCAGTGAAGGAAACCGTAGCCGCCGGAGACCAAGTGCTGGCTGGTCGTATCAGCCAATTCCAGTTCCGCGACATCCGACCAAGCGCTGCGTCCGAAATCGTCGATGTCGACCACGCCAGCGTACTTCTAGGCCACACCAAGGGCGACATAACCGAGCGGGTTTATCGCCGAGTCGGTGCCTTGGCAAAGCCTACCAGGTAAGGAAGTATCGGAAGCGCTTCCGAAATAAACCATCCCCAAGGGTGCTCCCATGGGTAGATTTTCTATGCCCCAGAAACGCAAAAAGCCCTGAATAATCAGGGCTTTGAATATGGCGGAAGCGTAGAGATTCGAACTCTAGGATAGTTGCCCATCGACGGTTTTCAAGACCGTTGCCTTAAACCACTCGGCCACGCTTCCAGCTCGTTTTGCGGCCGCCATAATACCTTAATGAAACACGCTGTCAAACTCTCTGTGTCGCGGGTTGCAGGAGCTCTGATAGACTCCTAGCATCTGAACGTCCGAAACCACAGGTTTACCAAGGAGTGTCGCCATGCGCGAACAGGATTACGCCGTCCACCACGGCCAGCAGGTCGAGCAGCAGGAGATCAGCAAGGTCCTGCGCAACACATACAGCCTGCTGGCGCTTACCCTCGCCTTCAGCGGTGTCATGGCTTTCGTTGCCCAGCAGATGCGCGTCGGCTACCCGAACGTGTTCGTGGTGCTGATCGGCTTCTACGGGCTGTTCTTCCTTACCAACAAGCTGCGTGATTCGGCCTGGGGCCTGGTGTCCACCTTCGCACTCACCGGTTTCATGGGCTTCATCCTTGGCCCGATCCTCAACCGTTACCTCGGCATGGCCGGTGGCGCCGAGGTGGTCAGCTCCGCCTTTGCCATGACCGCGCTGGTATTTGGTGGTCTGTCGGCCTATGTGTTGATCACCCGCAAGGACATGAGCTTCCTGAGCGGCTTCATCACTGCTGGCTTCTTCGTCCTGCTGGGTGCTGTCGTTGCCAGCTTCTTCTTCCAGATCAGCGGCCTGCAACTGGCAATCAGCGCCGGCTTCGTGCTGTTCTCGTCGGTCTGCATCCTGTTCCAGACCAGCGCGATCATTCATGGTGGCGAGCGCAACTACATCATGGCGACCATCAGCCTGTATGTGTCGATCTACAACCTGTTTGTCAGCCTGCTGCAGTTGTTCGGCCTCATGGGTCGTGATGACTGATAGATTGCCGTGCCGCAAGAAGCCCGCTTCGGCGGGCTTTTTTGTAGGCGCTGGAAATGGGTTGGGCTGCGGGACGTTCATCGGAACAGGTTCAGCGCCTGATAGATCGAGCGCCGCCCACGCGGCGCATCGCGAGCAAGCCCGCTCCACATCAGTTTCAAGCGAGATATGCCTGTAACTGCACCTGCCCCCCTCAGCCAATCGCAATAACTGACCAAAAAGTCAGATAAGCAGGCAAATGGTCGTCGATCATGCCGACATCCTGCTTTTCTCTACCGCTATCCATCATCACCCCGTAGAATGCGCTCCTTTTTTCTTCCGGGGCAGCTTTCAGCAATGAGCTCACACGAACACAGCCCAGGCGCAGCGGCGCCTGCCAATGAACTGGTGCTTGGTCTGGAGGACAAGCCACGGCTGTTGATCGGCCTGCTGGCAGCCCTGCAGCACTTGCTGGCGATCATCGTGCCGATCGTCACCCCTGGCCTGCTGATCTGCCAGGCGTTGGGTGTATCTGCACGTGATACCAATTTGATCGTTTCAATGTCGCTGGTGATCTCGGGTATCGCCACCTTCGTCCAGTGCAAGCGCTTCGGGCCATTTGGCGCGGGGCTGCTGATCGTTCAGGGCACCAGCTTCAACTTCGTCGGCCCGCTGATTGCCGGTGGTGCGCTGATGGTCAAGCAAGGCACGCCGGTAGAGGGCGTAATGGCAGCCATTTTTGGCGTAGTAATCGCAGGCTCGTTCGTCGAGATGGGCGTGTCGCGCATCCTGCCCTTCGTCAAACGCCTGATCACCCCGCTAGTGACTGGCATCGTGGTGTTGATGATCGGCCTGACGCTGATCAAGGTCGGCCTGATCAGCATGGGCGGTGGTTTTGGGGCCATGGCCAATGGCACCTTTGCCAATGGCGAAAACCTGCTGATGTCCGGCGTGGTACTGGCGATCATCGTCGTTCTCAACCGTATCCCGGTGGTGTGGATGCGCAGCTGCGCCATCGTCATCGCCCTCGCGGTCGGCTATGCGCTGGCCGGATTCCTGGGCCGTCTGGACTTTACCGGCATGCACGAGGCCGCGCTGTTCCAGGTGCCGACACCACTGCACTTTGGCTTGGGCTTCTCGTGGGCGCTGTTCATTCCAATGCTGGTGATTTACCTGGTCACTTCGCTGGAAGCCATCGGTGACGTTACCGCCACCAGCAAGGTGTCGCGCCAGCCGGTCGAAGGGCCGGTGTGGATGCAGCGGATCAAGGGGGGCGTGCTGGTCAACGGCGCCAACTCACTGCTGGCCGGTCTGTTCAACACCTTCCCTAGCTCGATCTTTGCCCAGAACAACGGGGTGATTCAGCTGACCGGTATCGCCAGCCGCCATATCGGTATGTGGATTGCCGTGATGCTGGTGTTGCTGGGGCTGTTCCCGAGTGTTGCCGGGGTGATTCAGGCTGTGCCGGAGCCAGTGCTGGGCGGCGCGGCGATGGTCATGTTTGGCGCGGTTGCGGCGTCGGGGATCAATATTCTGGCCAGCACTCGGCTGGACCGTCGTGCCCTGCTGATCATCGCCGTGTCGTTGGCACTGGGCCTGGGTGTGGCACAGGTGCCGGAATTCCTGGCGCACATGCCAGCGGCGATTCGCAATGTGCTGGAGTCGGGTGTGGCTACCGGGGGGATTTGTGCGCTGGTGCTGAACTGGTTCTTGCCGGAGGGCAAGGAGCAGGCTTGAACCTTGAGACTGAATGAGTAGCCCGCGCCCGCTTGCACAAGCGAGCGCGGGCTTTTTTGCTTTATCATGGCACCATTCCTTTGCATGAGTTAGCCATGAAATTCGCTATCGCGGTGTTCTCCCCGGCCCACGTGCCCTCTTCGCGGCGCGCCCTGCGTTTCGCCGAGGCAGTGCTGGCCGGCGGGCATGAGATTGCCCGGCTGTTCTTCTATCAGGACGGGGTACACAGTGCCTCGGCCAACGTGGTCGCTCCCCAGGACGAACTGGACGTGGCTGGCCAGTGGCGCACATTCATACAGACCCATCAGTTGGACGCCGTGGTGTGTATCGCCGCCGCCCTGCGCCGTGGCGTGCTCGACGAAGCCGAGGCCAACCGCTACCAGCGCCCGGCCGTGAACCTGCCCAAGCCCTGGGAACTGTCGGGGCTGGGCCAACTGCACGAGGCCGCGCAAGTGGCCGATCGCCTTGTCTGCTTCGGAGGCGACTGATATGGCCAAGTCCTTGTTGATCATCAGCCGTCAGGCACCGTGGAATGGCCCCTCTGCCCGCGAGGCGCTGGACATCGCCCTGGCCGGCGGCGCGTTCGACCTGCCGTTGGGCATGCTGTTCCTCGACGATGGTGTGTTCCAGCTCGCGCCGGACCAGCAACCCGCCGCCGTGCAACAGAAGAACCTGGCTGCCAACCTGCAGGCGCTGCCGATGTTCGGTGTCGAAGAGCTGTTCGCCTGCAACCACAGCCTGGCCCGTCGTGGCCTGGCAGCCCATACCCTGGCGCTGCCGGTGCAAGTGCTCGATGACGCAGCGCTGGCCGCGCTGATAGCCCGTTTCGACCAGGTGATAACGCTCTGATGAAGACCCTGCATGTAATTGCCCATTCCCCGTTTGGTGACGAGCGCCTGGCCAGTTGCCTGCGCCTGCTCGGTGCCGGAGATGCCCTGCTGCTGTGCGGCGATGCCGTGTATGCCCTGCGCAGCGGCAGCGAGCCGCACGGCCATTTGCAAGCCGCCGGCCTGGCCCAGCGCCTGTTCGCCCTGGACGAGGATGTACAGGCCCGCGCGGTCGGCAACGACCTGGCAAAGGCCGTGGACTACGCCGGGTTCGTCGAACTGTCGCTGCAATACGACAAGGTCAACAGCTGGCTATGAATACGCTCACCGTTGGCGATCAGGTGATCGCCCTGGACAAGGATGGCTTCCTGGTCGACCTGCAAGATTGGTCCCACGACGCCGCCGAGGCGCTGGCCAAGCGCGAAGGTATCCCGTTGACGGCAGACCACTGGGAAATCCTCGAACTGCTCCGTCAGTTCTACCAGGAATACCAGCTGTCTCCGGCCACGCGCCCGCTGATCAAGTACACGGCCCTCAAGCTGGGCCCTGAAAAGGGCAACAGCCCGCACCTGAACCGCCTGTTCAACGGCACCCCCGCCAAACTTGCCGCCAAGCTGGCGGGCCTGCCCAAGCCGACCAACTGCATATGACCGAACCTCGTCCGCTCACTCTGGAAACCCCCGCCGAACACCCGTTCGCCGAATTCGTGCGCATTCTCGGCAAAGGCAAGCGCGGCGCGCGTGGGCTGACCCGCGAAGAGGCCCGCGCAGCCATGACCCTGCTGCTGGAAGGCAAGGTCGAAGACACCCAGCTCGGTGCCTTCCTCATGCTGCTGCGGCACAAGGAAGAAAGCGCCGAAGAGCTGGCAGGCTTCACCGAGGCCCTGCGCGCCCACCTGCAGGCGCCGCGCATCACCGTTGACCTGGACTGGCCCACTTACGCCGGCAAGAAGCGTCACCTGCCCTGGTACCTGCTGGCGGCCAAGTGCCTGGCCAACAATGGCGTGCGCATCTTGATGCACGGCGGCGGCGCACACACTGCCGGGCGTATGTACACAGAGCAACTGCTCGGCCTGCTGCAGATTCCGCTGTGCCGCGACTGGGCCGCCGTCGGCAAGGCGCTGGACCAGCACCAGCTGGCATTCTTCCCGCTGCACGACTGGGCGCCGCAGCTGCAACGCATGATCGACCTGCGCAACACCCTGGGCCTGCGCTCGCCCATCCATTCGCTGGCTCGGGTGCTCAACCCGCTGGGCGCTCGCTGTGGACTGCAGAGCATCTTTCACCCTGGTTACCAGGCAGTGCACCGCGAGGCCAGCCGCCTGCTGGGCGACCATGCCGTGGTGATCAAGGGGGATGGCGGCGAAATCGAGGTCAACCCCGATGTCATCAGCCATCTCTACGGCACCACGGCAGGTGAAGCGTGGGATGAAGAATGGCCAGCGCTGAGCGAACGCCGCCATGTCAAGCCGCCCAGCTTGCAGGCCCAGCACTTGCTGGCGTTCTGGCGTGGCGAAGTAGAAGACAGTTATGGCGAAAAGGCCCTGATCGCGACCATGGCCCTGGCCCTGCGTGGTCTGGGACAGCACCGTGAGCAGGCGTTCGTAACAGCGCAAGGCTACTGGGACACTCGAGATAGATCGATTTAGCCGATAATAGAACCCCGATCTTTGCGCTATTTCTTCGAACGATTTTCCCTAGACTGGGCTCCAACGACAAACAACTTGTTTCAGGAGCTCACCATGGGCCTATTGATCGATGGCCGCTGGCACGACCAGTGGTATGAAAACGGCAAAGACGGCACGTTCAAGCGAGAGAACGCCCAGCGCCGCAATCAGCTGCCCGCCCCCGAGGCAGGCCGCTACCACCTGTACGTGTCGCTGGCCTGCCCATGGGCCCACCGCACCCTGATCGTTCGTGCGCTGAAAGGCCTGGAGCCATTGATCGACGTGTCGGTGGTCAGTTGGCTGATGCAGGACCATGGCTGGACCTTCGACCAACAGCAAGGCTCCAGCGGGGACCACCTCGACGCCCTGCAGTACCTGCACCAACGCTATACGCAGGATGACCCGCACTATACGGGGCGCGTGACGGTACCAGTGCTGTGGGACAAGAAAGAGAAGTGCATCGTCAACAATGAGTCTGCAGAAATCATCCGCATATTCAACAGCGCGTTCAACGAGCTGACTGGCAATACCCTGGACCTTTACCCCGCATCGCTGCGCCCGACTATCGAAGCACTGAACGAGCGTATCTACCCAGCGGTGAACAACGGTGTGTACCGCGCAGGCTTTGCCACCACGCAAGACGCCTACGAGGCTGCCTTTGACGATGTGTTCAACGAACTGGATTACCTGGAAGCCTTGCTAGGCCGCAATCGCTACCTGGCGGGTGAGTACCTGACCGAGGCTGATGTACGCCTGTTCACTACACTGGTGCGCTTCGACGCGGTGTACCACGGGCACTTCAAGTGCAACCTGCGCCGCCTGAGCGACTACCACAACCTGTCGAACTGGCTGCGTGAGCTGTACCAATGGCCAGGGGTGGCAGGTACGGTGAACATGGAGCATATCCAGAAGCACTATTACATGAGCCACAAGACCATCAACCCGAACGGGATTGTACCCAAAGGGCCTTTGCAGGACTTTGGCTTGCCGCATGATCGAGAACGGTTGGTGGGCAAAGGGATCTGGCAGGCTTGAGGAAGCCGGGGCTGCTTTGCAGCCCCAACGATTTCAGCTGTTCTGTGAACCTTCGAACCAGGCCAGCTTGTCACGCAACTGCACCACCTCCCCCACAATCACCAGGGTCGGCGCATGCACCTCATGCTGGGCCACCAGGTCTGGCAGGTCCGCCAAGGTACCGGTGAATACTCGCTGATTACGCGTGGTCCCCTGCTGCACCAACGCCGCCGGGGTACTCGCGGCACGCCCATGGCGAATCAGCTCGGCACAGATGGTCGGCAAGCCCACCAACCCCATGTAGAACACCAAGGTCTGCGCCGGCGCCACCAGGTCATTCCACGGCAGGTTGCTGGTGCCATCCTTGAGGTGCCCGGTGACGAAGCGTACCGATTGGGCGTAATCACGGTGAGTCAGCGGAATGCCGCCATACGCGGAGCAGCCGCTGGCCGCAGTAATACCCGGCACCACCTGGAACGGAATGCCATGCTCGGCCAACTCTTCGATCTCTTCGCCGCCCCGGCCGAAGATGAACGGGTCGCCACCCTTCAGGCGCAGCACCCGCTTGCCCTGCCGGGCCAGGTCGACCAACAGGCGGTTGATCTGGTCCTGCGGCACAGAATGGTCAGCGCGGCGCTTGCCTACATAGATGCGCTCGGCATCACGACGACACATATCGATGATGGCGGGCGCAACCAGGCGGTCGTACAGCACCACGTCGGCCTGCTGCATCAGGCGCAAGGCACGGAAGGTCAGCAAGTCCGGATCACCCGGGCCTGCACCAACCAAATACACCTCACCACCCTGCTGCACCGGTGCGCCGTCTACCATCGCCTGCAACAGACGTTCGGCTTCAGCACCCTGCCCGGCCAGCTGACGCTCGGCGATCGGCCCCTGGAATACGGTCTCCCAGAAGCCTCGACGCTGGTTGACGTCCGGGTACAGGGATTTGACCTTGTGCCGGAAGCGTGCCGCCAGCCCGGCCAACTCACCATAGGCCGAAGGGATCCACGCCTCGAGCTTGGCTCGAATCAGGCGCGCCAGTACCGGGGCATCACCGCCGCTGGAAACAGCAATTACCAGCGGCGAACGATCCACGATCGCCGGGAAGATCACCGTACACAAGGCCGGCGCATCCACCACATTGACCGGCAGGCTAAGGGCCTGCGCATCGGCCGACACCTGAGCATTCAGCCCAGGGTCGTCAGTCGCCGCGATCACCAGCCGGCAACCGACCAGGTCAGCAGCCCGATAGCCACGCATCAGCACCTCACCGCCACCTTCCCGGGCCAACGCGGCCAACTGGCCGTCGACGTCCGGCGCCACCACGCGCAGCACGCCGCCGGCATCGGCCAGCAGGCGCGCCTTGCGCAAGGCGATCTCACCGCCACCGACGACCAGCACACGGCCGCCCTGTAGCTTGTGGAACAGCGGCAGGTAATCCATTTAGCGGATGACCTCGACGCCGCCCATGTACGGTTTCAGCACTTCCGGCACCAGGATCGAACCGTCGGCCTGCTGGTAGTTTTCCAGCACCGCAACCAGGGTACGGCCTACGGCCAGACCGGAGCCGTTGAGCGTGTGTACAAGCTCTGGTTTGCCGGTTTCCGGGTTGCGCCAGCGAGCCTGCATGCGGCGCGCCTGGAAGTCACCGCAGTTGGAGCACGAGCTGATCTCGCGGTACTTGTCCTGGCTTGGCACCCACACTTCCAGGTCGTAGGTTTTCACCGCACCAAAGCCCATGTCGCCAGTGCACAGGGCCAGCACGCGATATGGCAGCTCAAGCAACTGCAGCACACGCTCGGCGTTGGCAGTCAGGCCTTCCAGGGCTTCCATCGACTTGGCCGGCTCTACCACCTGCACCATCTCGACTTTGTCGAACTGGTGCTGGCGGATCATGCCGCGGGTGTCACGGCCGGACGCGCCGGCTTCGCTGCGGAAGCATGGGGTGTGGGCAACCAGTTTCAGCGGCAACTGCTTGGCGTCGAGGATTTCACCCGCCACCAGGTTGGTCAGCGACACTTCGGCGGTCGGGATCAGGTAGAAGTCTGCCTCACCTTCACGGGTGATCTTGAACAGGTCTTCCTCGAATTTCGGCAACTGGCCAGTGCCCTGCAGCGCCGGGGCCTGCACCATGTACGGGGTGTAGTGTTCCTCGTAGCCATGTTCGCCGGTGTGCAGGTTGATCATGAACTGCGCCAGGGCGCGATGCAGACGGGCAACCGGACCACGCAGCACAGCAAAACGGGCGCCGGACAGCTTGGCAGCCGCTTCGAAGTCCAGGCCACCGCTGATTTCACCAAGGGCCACATGGTCCTTGATTTCGAAGTCGAACGCCTTCGGCGTGCCCCAACGGCGCACTTCGACGTTGTCGTCCTCGCTGACACCGACCGGTACGCTGGCGTCCGGCAGGTTGGGAATGGTCAACAGGATGCCATCCAGCTCGGCCTGAATGGCGTCCAGCTCGGCCTTGCCGGCAGTCAGTTCGTTGGCCATGCGCTCGACGTCAGCCATCAGCGGGGCGATGTCTTCGCCCTTGGCCTTGGCCTGGCCGATGGACTTGGAACGGGCGTTACGCTCAGCCTGCAGTTGTTCGGTGCGGGTCTGCACCGCCTTGCGGCGCTCTTCCAGTGATTCGATGCGCGCGACATCCAGGCTGAAGCCACGGGAGGCCAGGCGGTCCGCCACTTCCTGAAGTTGGCCGCGTAACAGTTTGGAATCGAGCATATCGTTCTCTCGTTATGTGTAGGTGTTGGTTCAGAATCGGGTCAGGGACAAGCCAGCCCAGGTTGCGAGCAGCCCGCCCACCACGCTGATACTGGTATAGCCCAAGGCAAGGGGCACTTGCCCGCTTTCCATCAGGCGCACGGTATCGAGCGAGAAGGAGGAAAAGGTCGTCAGGCCACCGAGAAAGCCGACAATCAGGCTGGCGCGCAACTCTACCGGCGCCAGCGGCTTGTGCAAGAACAGGCCATAGAGCAAGCCGATCAGCAGGCAGCCAACCAGGTTGACCGCCAGCGTACCGACATAGAAGTGCCGTGGCCAGTGGGCCGCCACCCAGTTGGTGGTAGCAAAGCGCAACAAGGTACCGGCGATACCACCCGCGCTGACCGCGGCGATAAGTGCAATCATGATTTTCTCCGCTGGCGGGGGCTGTTGCGGTCGAGATCGGCCAGGTGGCGCAGCTTCTCGCCAATTTTCAGTTCCAGGCCACGGGGCACCGGCTGATAGTACTGGCGTGGCTCCAGCTCGTCGGGGAAGTAATCCTCACCAGCAGCGTAGGCGTCGGGTTCATCGTGGGCATAGCGGTACTCGTCGCCATAGCCCAACTGCTTCATCAGCTTGGTCGGGGCATTGCGCAGGTGCAACGGCACCTCCAGCGAACCGTGCTCGGCCGCTTCGCGCAGGGCAGTCTTGAAGCCCACGTACACCGCGTTGCTCTTGGGCGCACAGGCCAGGTAGGTGATGGCCTGGGCCACCGCCAATTCGCCCTCGGGGCTGCCAAGGCGCTCCTGCACATCCCAGGCTGCCAGGCACAGGCTAAGCGCACGGGGGTCGGCATTGCCGATGTCCTCGCTGGCCATGCGCACCACACGGCGGGCGATGTACAGCGGATCACAGCCGCCGTCGAGCATGCGGGCAAACCAGTACAGGGCGCCATCGGGGTTGGAGCCGCGCACCGACTTGTGCAGCGCGGAAATCTGGTCGTAGAACGCCTCGCCGCCCTTGTCGAACCGGCGGCGACTGTCACCCAGCAGGCTCTGCAGCATCTCGACGTCGATCTCGCTGCCGTCTTCAGCCAGGTCCGAGGCGTTCTCGAGGAAGTTGAGCATGCGCCGGCCATCGCCGTCGGCGGCGGCCATCAGCATCTTGAAGGCGTCGTCGCCCACCCGCAGGTTGCGCTTGCCCAGGCCACGCTCTTCCGTCAGCGCACGGTTGACCAGCTTGCGCAGGGCCGCTTCGTCCAGGCTCTTGAGCACATACACCCGCGCCCGCGAAAGCAGCGCATTGTTCAGCTCGAACGACGGGTTCTCGGTGGTGGCGCCGATGAACAGCAGGGTGCCGTCTTCCACATAGGGCAAAAAGGCATCCTGCTGCGACTTGTTGAAGCGGTGCACTTCGTCAACGAACAGGATGGTGCGACGGCCATACTGGCCAGCCTGCTGTTTGGCCACCTCCACCGCCTGGCGGATCTCTTTCACCCCGGCCAGCACTGCCGACACCGTTTCGAAGTGCGCATCGCAGAACTGCGCCAGCAACCGCGCCAGCGTGGTCTTGCCGACCCCGGGAGGGCCCCAGAAGATCATCGAATGCAGCGCACCTTGCTCCAGCGCCTCGCGCAGCGGTTTGCCGCGCGCCAGCAGGTGCTCCTGGCCGACGTACTCGTCCAGGCTGGAGGGGCGCAGACGGGCGGCCAGGGGCTGGGCGACGGGTTCGCTTCGAAACAGGTCCATGGCGAGCTCTGGTTACTCCTTGATCACGTCCGCGCCCTTGGGGATGTCGAACTTGAACTTGCTGTCCGGCACCGCCTGGTTGGCCTTGACGCCATTGAACAGGATGTTGGTGCGCTGGCCGACGCTGTCGATCAGTTGCATGTCGTTGATCAGGCCTTTGCGGAACGACACGCGCAGCGAGTCGAACAGGGTGTCCTTGGTCTTTGGCTTGAGGGTGAAGTCCATCACTTCGCCCTGCTCCTTGGACGCAATGTCAAAGCTCTGGCTGATCTTCGACACATCACCGGACAGCAACAGGGCTGGGGTCTGGTTCAGCCGCACGTCGAGCTTCTTGATGGTGGCCTGCTCCAGGTCCGGGTCCCACAGGGTGACGTTCTTGCCGTCCGAGACCACCACTTGCTCCTGTGGCGCATCGGTATGCCAGTAGAACAGGCCAGGGCGCTTGACCGCCATCTTGCCCGAGGTTTCCTGCAAGCTGGTGCCATCGGCGCCCAGGGTCAGCTGGGAGAAGTTGGCCTCGATGGTCTGCGACTTTTCCAGCAGCTGCGTCAGGCGTTGTACGTCTTGCTCACCGGCATAAGCAGTAACCGAGCCCAGGGTCAGGGCAGAAACCAACAGCATGCGAATCGCGCGCATGGGAATCCTCATTGAGCGTTGAAAAGGCCGGACGCCACCGTTGGCGCCCGGCAGGGTGTTCATCAGTCGCGCGGGCCGCCCGGGGCAATCACTTCCCGCGAGCCGTTGCTGTTCATCGGGGTGACAACGCCGGCCATCTCCATCGACTCGATCATGCGCGCGGCACGGTTGTAGCCGATCTTCAGCTTGCGTTGCACGGCAGAAATGGAGGCACGACGGCTCTCAAGCACGAATTGCACCGCTTCATCATACAGGGCGTCGGTTTCGGCATCGTCACCGTCGCCACCACCGCCACCGCCATCAAAGCCGCTACCGGCTTCTTCGACGCCGTTGAGGATATCGTCGTTGTAGTCCGGGGCGCCACGCAGCTTCCACGCCTCTACCGTGCGGTGCACTTCGTCGTCGGACACGAATGCGCCGTGTACCCGGATCGGCAGGCTGGTGCCCGGCGGCATGTACAGCATGTCGCCATGGCCCAGCAACTGCTCGGCACCGCCCTGGTCGATGATGGTACGCGAGTCGATCTTGCTCGACACCTGGAACGCCATACGGGTCGGGATGTTGGCCTTGATCAGGCCGGTGATCACGTCCACCGACGGGCGCTGGGTGGCGAGGATCAGATGAATACCGGCCGCCCGTGCCTTCTGCGCGATACGGGCGATCAGCTCCTCGACCTTCTTGCCGACGATCATCATCATGTCGGCGAATTCGTCCACCACCACCACGATGGTCGGCAGGGTTTTCAACGCAGGCGGCTCATCGTCCATGCTCTCACGGCGATACAGCGGGTCATGGATGATTTCGCCAGCCTCCTGGGCGTCCTTGATCTTGCGATTGAAACCGGCCAGGTTACGCACGCCCATGGCCGCCATGAGTTTGTAGCGCCGCTCCATCTCGGCCACGCTCCAGCGCAGGGCATTGGCGGCGTCCTTCATGTCGGTGACCACCGGGCACAGCAGGTGCGGAATGCCTTCGTAGATCGACAATTCAAGCATTTTCGGGTCGATCATGATCAGCCGCGCGTCTTCCGGGCTGGACTTGAACAGGATCGACAAAATCATCGCGTTCACACCCACCGACTTACCGGAACCGGTCGTACCGGCCACCAACAGGTGGGGCATCTTGGCCAGGTCGGTGATCACCGGCTTGCCGCCGATATCATGGCCCAGCGCCAACGTGACGGGCGATTTCTGCTCGTCATACTGCGACGTGGCCAGCACTTCGGAGAAGCGCACCATCTGGCGGTTTTCGTTGGGTATCTCGATACCCACTGTGGTCTTGCCAGGGATGACCTCGACCACTCGCACACTGGTCACGGCCAGCGAACGCGCCAGGTCCTTGGCCAGGTTGGCGATGCGGCTGACCTTCACGCCTGCGGCCGGCTGGATTTCGTAACGGGTAATCACCGGGCCGGGGTGGATCGAATCCACCGCCACTTCCACACCGAACTCCTTGAGCTTGATTTCCAGCAACTGGCCGACGCCGGCCAGGGATTCTGGCGAATACTCGATCTTCTTCTGTTCAGCCGGGTCGAGAATGGAAATCGAAGGCAAGGTGCCCTCCACGGCGCTGTCGACGAACAGCGGCGCCTGCTTTTCCTTCATCGCCCGCTTGCTCGGCTCCGGCGCCCTGGCGGCTGACGGCGGCACAATGGTGGGCGCTGGGTGCTGCTGGCGGGGCACCACGGTTTCACGCGGCGCCAATGCCTCAGGCGCCGTTTCACGCGGCGGTACAATCGGTTCGCGTGCAAGGGTCGGCTCAACCGGCTGGGCGGTTTTTTCTTCACGCTTGAGGATGCGCTCGCGCAGCGAAGGCTTGGCCGGCTCGCGCTTCTCGGCAGCCATCGGCGCGGCCTTGAACACCGGTTCGTCCTCGCGCAGTTGCGCCTCAAGGCGCTTGCGCTCGTTGCGCGCTTCCCACCAGCGGGTGGCAGCCCCTTGCACCAGCTCGCACAGGTCGAGGGTGATCTTGCCGGTCAGGTCCATCACCTTGAACCACGACAGGTCGGTGAAGACGGTCAGGCCGAACAGGAACAGGGCAATGAACATCAGCGTGCTGCCCTGCACGTTCAGCAGGTTGCGCGCCAGGTCACCCAGGCTTTCGCCCAACGCACCACCGGCGGAGAACGGCAGGCCGGCTGACGGGTGGAAGTGGATATGCGCCAGCGCCGCCCCAGACAGCACCAGGAACACCAGGCCAATCAGCCGCCAGGAGAACAGCCAGCCGCTCCAGTCCCACGGCTGGTGGCGTTCGCGGAAAATCTGCCAGGTCTTGACCGCCAGCAGCAGCGGGAAAATATAGGCGAAGTAACCCAGCACCATGAACAGGATGTCGGCAAAGTAGGCACCGGCACGCCCGGCTGCATTCTGCACCTGGTCGACGTTGCTGGTGTGGCTGAAGCCCGGGTCCGAGGTGTCGTAGGTCAGCAGCGCCATCCACAGGTACAGGCACAGGGCGCCGACAGCGATCAACGCACCTTCCTTGAGGCGATAATGCAGCTGCTGCCGCCACAGTGGCACAGGCAATGGAGCTGGAGTTGCGGTGGATTTCTTCAAAACGCGTCTATTCCTGCGCGTGGTGCGCGTCCAATAGTGATCGGCCGCTGCGCGACCAACGAACCACTACTTTTAACATTACTGCCCGCCAGCCGCCATGGCGGCACGCCGTATGGGGGTTTGGCCGGAGGCGAATTCGTATAGCTGCAATTTGAGCACGCATTTTCTTTTGTGACAAAGGCTTATGCTGTGTTTTTGCACAGGTGTGACAGCAAATGTAGCCGATGGTGCCTGCGGTTTGATGAATGTGTAGGAAATTGCCTAAATTGCCGTGCCCCTCTGTAGGGGTAGCCTTGTGCAGGGTACCGCGCCGGCGTTGAGGCACCCAAAGAGATTGACCCCGCTTTTGACCCAAGCCATGCTGCCCTCTCCCCTCCCCCACCGCACGATAGACCATGCTCACCTGGCTGACCCGCGACTCGCTGACCTTCCCCCCCCTGGAAAAGGCGCTGCACGACCCCAACGGCCTACTGGCCGCCGGCGGTGACCTGAGCCCCGAGCGCCTGGTGCAGGCGTATCGCCACGGCTGCTTTCCGTGGTACCAGGACGGCCAGCCGATCCTGTGGTGGTCACCTGACCCGCGCACGGTGTTGCTGCCTGACCAGTTGCATGTCTCGCGCTCGCTGGCCAAGCTGATGCGCCAAGGCCGCTACCAGGTCAGTTTCGACACCGACTTCCCGGCCGTGATCGCCGCCTGCGCCGCGCCGCGCGATTACGCTGACGGCACCTGGATCACCGACACCATGCGCAACGCCTACTGCGAACTGCACCGCCGTGGCATCGCCCATTCGGTTGAAGTTCGCCAGGATGGCGAACTGGTTGGGGGCCTGTACGGCCTGGCCATGGGCCAGCTGTTCTTTGGCGAATCGATGTTCAGCCGCGCCGACAACGCCTCCAAGGTCGGTTTCGTAACCTTGGTCAACCACCTGCGAGACGCCGGTTTCGTGCTTATCGACTGCCAGATGCCCACCAACCACCTGCACAGCCTGGGCGCCCACGCCATCAGCCGTGCCGAGTTCGCCAGCTACCTGGCACACCACCTTGACCAGCCCAATAGCGCTTCATGGGTTGCCTAGGCGAGTTCCCGTAGCTGGCTTACACTTAACTCAAAGTCTCACCGAAGGGGTTGATCATGACAGAGTTGGCGCGGTTGAAGTTCTATGCCACTCAGCCCCACTCCTGCAGCTACCTGCCGGAGGAGCAGGCGACCACGCTGTTCCTCGACCCCAGCCAGCCGATGGACGTGCATGTGTACGCCGATTTATCGGAAATGGGCTTTCGCCGCAGTGGCGACCACCTGTACCGCCCGCACTGCCAGAACTGCAATGCCTGCGTGCCGGCGCGCATCCCGGCGGCGCGCTTCATCCCCAACCGCCAGCAGCGGCGCATTCTCAAGCGTAACGCCGACCTGACCGTAACCGCAGCACGCCCGGCGTTCAGGGAAGAGTATTTCGAGCTGTACCGGCGCTATATCGAAACGCGCCACGCCGACGGCGACATGTACCCGCCCAGCCGCGATCAGTTCTCCACCTTCCTGGTGCGCGACCTGCCGTTCTGCTGGTTCTACGAGTTTCGCCTGGAAGGCCGGTTGATGGCGGTGGCAGTGTGCGACCTGCTACCCAATGGCCTGTCGGCGGTGTACACCTTCTACGAGCCGGACGAGGAGCGCCGCAGCCTTGGCCGTTTCGCCATTCTCTGGCAGATCACCGAAGCGCTGCGCCAGGACCTGGAGGCGGTTTACCTGGGCTACTGGATCAAGAACTGCAAGAAGATGAACTACAAGACGCAGTACCGCCCCATCGAGTTGCTGATAAACCAGCGCTGGGTCACCCTCAACTGAAAGCATTGGCTTGACACGCAGTTTTCCGGCATAATCCACGCCACTTTTTTGCCCGGTGCGGATATGCGTCGGGCTAACACTGGATCCGAGGGCTCAACTGCATGTCGAAAGAAGACAGCTTCGAAATGGAAGGTACTGTCGTCGACACCCTGCCCAACACCATGTTCCGCGTGGAGTTGGAAAACGGGCACGTCGTAACCGCGCACATCTCCGGAAAGATGCGCAAGAACTACATCCGTATTCTCACTGGCGACAAGGTCCGCGTCGAGCTGACGCCGTACGACCTGAGCAAGGGCCGCATCACCTACCGTGCGCGCTAAGCTCAAGCCATGAAAAAGCCCGGCCAGGTGCCGGGCTTTTTTGTGCCTCAAGAAATTGCAGGGGCTGCAAGGCAGCCCCTGCACATCACGCGACCTCAGCCGTGGTTTCGAAGTCGAACACCAGTTCGCCATCGCGCAGGTCGACATGCACCACGCCACCATGCTCGGCCAGCTCGCCAAACAGGATCTCCTCGGCCAGCGGCCGCTTGATCTTGTCCTGGATCAGCCGCGCCATTGGCCGCGCACCCATCTGCACGTCATAGCCCGACACCGCCAGCCAACCGCGCGCTTCATCGCTGACCTCCAGCAGCACACGCTTGTCTTCCAGCTGCGCCTGCAGTTCGATAAGGAACTTGTCGACGATGCTTTTGATCGTCTCCGTGCTCAGGCGGCCAAACTGGATGATGGTATCCAGACGGTTGCGGAACTCTGGCGTGAAGCTTTTGCGGATCACTTCCATGGCATCGGACGCGTGGTCCTGATGAGTGAAGCCGATCGACGCCCGCGCCGCGGTTTCTGCACCGGCGTTGGTGGTCATGATCAGGATCACGTTACGGAAGTCGGCCTTGCGCCCGTTGTTGTCGGTCAGGGTCCCGTGATCCATCACCTGCAGCAGCAGATTGAAGACTTCCGGGTGGGCCTTCTCGATTTCGTCGAGCAACAATACGCAGTGCGGCTGTTTGGTGATTGCCTCGGTCAACAAGCCACCCTGGTCAAAACCGACATAACCCGGCGGCGCACCAATCAAACGCGACACGGTGTGGCGCTCCATGTACTCAGACATGTCGAAACGCACCAATTCCACACCCAGTGCCTTGGCCAGCTGCCGCGCCGCTTCGGTCTTGCCGACGCCGGTAGGGCCGGCGAACAGGAACGAACCCACCGGCTTGTCTGGCGACTTGAGGCCGGCACGGGACAACTTGATCGCAGTGGCCAGCGAGTCGATTGCCTGGTCCTGGCCAAACACGGTCAGTTTCAGGTCGCGCTCAAGGTTGCGCAGCAGCTCCTTGTCGGAACTGGTGACGTGCTTCGGCGGAATTCTCGCGATCTTGGCGACGATGTCTTCCACTTGCGGCACATCGATGCGCTTGACGCGATTGGCCTCCGGCTGCAGGCGCTGGTAAGCACCAGCCTCGTCGATCACATCAATGGCCTTGTCAGGCATGTGCCGGTCATTGATGTAGCGCGAGGCCAGTTCGGCGGCGGCGCGCAGGGCTTCGTCGCTGTACTCGATGTTGTGGTGGCTTTCGAAACGGCCTTTCAGGCCGCGCAGGATGCCCACGGTGTCTTCGACCGATGGCTCGCTGACATCCACCTTCTGGAAACGACGCGCCAAGGCACGATCCTTCTCGAAGATGCCGCGAAACTCCTGGAACGTGGTCGAACCGATGCAGCGGATTTCACCCGACGACAGCAACGGCTTGAGCAGATTGGAGGCATCCATCACCCCGCCCGACGCCGCGCCGGCACCGATAATGGTGTGAATCTCGTCGATGAACAGGATGGCCTGCGGACGCTTGCGCAGCTCACCGAGCAGCGCCTTGAAGCGCTTCTCGAAGTCACCACGGTACTTGGTTCCGGCCAGCAAGGCACCCAGATCGAGGGAGTACACCACGCTCTGTGCCAGCAGGTCAGGCACCTGACCATCGACGATGCGCTTGGCCAGGCCTTCGGCGATGGCCGTCTTGCCCACGCCTGCCTCACCCACCAACAGCGGGTTGTTCTTGCGCCGACGGGCCAGGATTTGCGCCACGCGCTCCACTTCCTGCTCGCGACCTACCAGCGGGTCGATACGGCCAGCACGGGCCAGTTCGTTCAGGTTGCTGGCGTAGGCGTCCAGCGGGTTGCTCGAAGAGGAGGTTTCACCGCCCTCTTCGTCCTGCATGTCCTGGTCGCTTTCAGATTGCGCACCATGCCCTGGCACCTTGGAGATGCCATGGGCGATGTAGTTGACCACGTCGATACGGGCCACGCTCTGCTGCTTGAGCAGGAACACGGCCTGGCTTTCCTGTTCGCTGAAGATCGCCACCAGCACGTTGGCGCCGGTCACTTCGCGCTTGCCAGAGCTTTGCACGTGGAACACGGCACGCTGAAGCACGCGCTGGAAGCCCAGGGTCGGCTGGGTTTCACGGTCTTCGTCGTTCACAGGGATCAACGGCGTGGTGGAATCGATGAACTCTTGCAGGTCGTGCTTGAGCTTGTCGAGATTGGCGCCACAGGCGCGCAGAACGGTCGCGGCAGCCTCATTGTCAAGGAGTGCCAGCAGCAGATGTTCGACGGTCATGAACTCATGACGCTTCGAACGGGCCTCCTTGAAGGCAAGATTGAGGGTGACTTCGAGCTCGCGGTTTAACATAGCTTCACCTCATACCCAAGTGGTCGGCGATTAACCGTCCTTCTCGATTTCACAGAGTAGCGGATGCTGGCTTTCCCTGGCGTATTGGTTGACCTGCATAGCCTTTGTTTCGGCGATGTCACGGGTAAACAATCCGCACACTGCCCGCCCTTCGGTATGGACGGTCAGCATGATCTTGGTCGCCAGCTCGCGGTTCAGACTGAAGAACGTCTCGAGCACTTCGACGACGAAATCCATTGGCGTGTAGTCATCGTTGAACAAAACCACCTTGTACATCGGTGGCGCCTGCAGGATCGGCTTGGCTTCCTGGACTGCAAGACCTGAGCCGTCGTCCTCATTCGATTGCGGGCGATCCTGATTGAATGTTAGTCGAATCTCACTAGGTGCATGCATGGAAAGAATTTCATCATGAGCGTCAGGTTAAGGTTGCGGGTTGACTGCACAGGCCACCGCCAGCGCAGGCGCCGCGTGACCTTGACTATCGGCAAAACGGTGTTACAACCAATAAGAACCCACCGTGGGCGATAAAGATCCGCGCAGTCAACCAGATTTTTCGCAAGGTTCGTATGCGGATGAAGTGGATGATACTCCAGTGATGGAGTCCTTTGCAGAGGGACATAGGGATGGCAAGCGGTAAAGTCAAGTGGTTCAACAATGCCAAGGGCTATGGATTCATCAATGAGGAAGGTAAATCCGATGACCTGTTCGCCCATTATTCCGCCATCCGAATGGACGGTTACAAGACCCTGAAGGCAGGCCAGGCCGTGGTATTCGACATCGTCCAGGGCCCCAAAGGCTTGCACGCCGTCGAAATCAAGGATGCCGCGGCCGCAGCAGCAGAGGCTGCCAGATCCTTGGGCGAGCCGCAAAGCGAAACCGCAAAAGCCTGACTGCCTGCGCTGTGCCGGTATACGAAGCAACCGACCGCTTCTTTACAGGAGGCGGCCGGTTTTCTCTTGCTTTACATGTGCTTGATCATTTCGTCGCCAAAGCCTGAGCTGCTCACCAGCCTGGCGCCGTCCATCAGCCGCTCGAAATCGTAGGTCACGGTCTTGGCCGCAATAGCGCCATTGGTACCCTTGATGATCAGGTCGGCGGCTTCGGTCCAACCCATGTGGCGCAGCATCATCTCTGCCGAGAGGATCACCGAGCCCGGGTTGACCTTGTCCTGCCCGGCATACTTGGGCGCAGTGCCGTGAGTAGCCTCGAACATGGCCACGGTGTCGGACAGGTTGGCGCCCGGCGCAATGCCGATTCCGCCCACTTCCGCCGCCAGGGCATCGGACAGGTAGTCACCGTTGAGGTTGAGGGTGGCGATCACGTCGTACTCGGCCGGGCGTAGCAGGATCTGCTGCA
The DNA here is from genome assembly GCF_043106315.1 of Pseudomonas sp. FYR_5. NCBI lineage: Bacteria > Pseudomonadati > Pseudomonadota > Gammaproteobacteria > Pseudomonadales > Pseudomonadaceae > Pseudomonas > Pseudomonas sp. FYR_5. Next base: position 39,596 of record NZ_JBICMK010000020.1, read on the forward strand.
GCATGGCGTCGGCAATGGCGTCCTTGACGATGACCTCGCGGCCGGTCTTGGGGTTCTTGAACTTCATCCACGGGCCGCCATCGAGCAGTTCAGCACCGAACTCATCACGCGCCACTTCGTAGCCCCAGTCCTTGAAGGCACCTTCGGTGAACTTCATGATGTTGCCCTTGTGCACCAGGGTCAGCGATTCGCGGTCGTTATCCACGACGTACTGCAGGGCCTTGCGCACCAGTCGCTTGGTACCCTCCTTCGACACCGGCTTGACGCCAATGCCGCAGTCCTGGTCGAAGCGGATCTTGGTGACACCCATTTCCTCCTTCAGGAACTTGATCACCTTGTTCGCCTCGGGCGATCCGGCCTTCCACTCGATGCCGGCATAGATGTCTTCGGAGTTCTCGCGGAAAATCACCATGTCGACGTCGCCAGGCTTTTTCACCGGGCTCGGTACACCCTGGAACCACAACACCGGCCGCAGGCACACATACAGGTCCAGTTGCTGGCGCAGGGCTACGTTGAGTGAGCGGATGCCGCCACCGACCGGGGTGGTCAGCGGGCCCTTGATCGATACCACGTAATCACGCACGGCATCGAGGGTTTCCTGTGGTAGCCAGGTATCCTGGTCATACACCTGGGTGGCTTTCTCGCCAGCGTACACCTCCATCCAGGCAATCTTGCGCTTGCCGCCGTAGGCCTTCTCCACGGCGGCATCGACCACCTTGATCATCACTGGCGAGACATCGACGCCGATCCCGTCGCCTTCGATGTAAGGAATGATCGGATGATCAGGCACATTAAGCGAATGATCTGCATTGACGGTGATCTTGCTGCCGTCGGTCGGAACCTTGATTTTCTGGTATCCCATGCTTGCACTACTCCGCTGTCGGGTGTGGTTTGGACATCGTGCGATCCACTGAGCCTAAACCACATCTGCCGACCTGCAAGGCATGCGACAACCCGCCGCATTGCCGCTTAGTCTTTGGTCTTATAAATGGGCCGATATCACTTGGCCTTGCTGATTAGCCCAAATGGTTTGGTATACTCCGCCGCGACCGAAGGGTCATCGGGGCGAATCCCAGGAAATGCGGACCGCCCTAGGCCATCAACGGCCACTAAGCCTGGGTTGTTACCGCACCCCAGCACTTGACGCTCGACTGATGCATCCACCATCACCGCTCGCAGCCTCTCGACTTTCCGCTCATGGCGCTGCCAGGGCGATGCGCCTACCCTGCGCACCACGAGACTCGAGCACGCTCAGCACACAGAGAGTTAACCCGCATGCCCACCCGTTCCAAGATCATCTATACCTTCACCGACGAAGCCCCCGCCCTCGCCACTTACTCGCTGCTGCCGATCATCGAAGCGTTCACCGCCTCGGCTGACATCGCTGTCGAAACTCGCGACATTTCCCTGGCTGGCCGTATCCTTGCCGCCTTCCCGGAGCAACTGGGCGCAGAGAAGCAAGTAGGCGATCACCTGGCGGAACTGGGCCAGCTGGCTACCACCCCTGAAGCCAACATCATCAAACTCCCGAACATCAGCGCCTCGGTACCGCAGCTCAAAGCCGCGATCAAGGAACTGCAAGGCAAGGGCTTCAACATCCCTGACTACGCCGACGAGCCGGCCACCGCGGAAGAAAAAGAATCCCGTGCCCGCTACGACCGCATCAAGGGCTCCGCCGTGAACCCGGTGCTGCGCGAAGGCAACTCCGACCGCCGCGCGCCGCTGTCGGTCAAGAACTACGCCCGCAAGCACCCACACAAGATGGGCGCCTGGGCCGCTGACTCCAAGTCGCACGTTGCCCACATGACCCAGGGCGACTTCTACGGCAGCGAAAAAGCCGCACTGATCGAAGCTGACGACAGCCTGCGCATCGAGCTGGTCGGCAAAGACGGCAGCACCACCGTGCTGAAAGAAAAGACCGCCGTCAAAGCCGCCGAAGTCATCGACTGCGCCACCATGAGCCGCAAGGCCCTGAAAGCCTTCATCGCCGAGCAGATCGCCGATGCCAAGGCCGCCGGCGTGCTGCTGTCGGTGCACCTGAAAGCCACCATGATGAAGGTCTCCGACCCGATCATGTTCGGCGTCATCGTCGAAGAATTCTACAACGACGTGCTGACCAAGCACGCCGCTGCCCTGGCCGAAGTAGGCTTCAACGCCAACAACGGTATCGGCGACCTGTACGCCCGTATCAAGGACCTGCCAGCCGACAAGCAGGCCGAGATCGAAGCCGACATCCAGGCCCTGTACGCCGAGCGCCCGGCCCTGGCCATGGTCAACTCCGACAAAGGCATCACCAACCTGCACGTGCCGAGCGACGTGATCGTCGACGCCTCGATGCCGGCCATGATCCGTGACTCGGGCAAGATGTGGAACACCGCAGGCGAACTGCAAGACGCCAAGGCCGTGATCCCGGACCGCTGCTATGCCGGCATCTACCAGGCCACCATCGAAGACTGCAAGGCCAACGGTGCCTTCGACCCGACCACCATGGGCAGCGTGCCGAACGTTGGCCTGATGGCGCAAAAGGCCGAAGAGTACGGCTCCCACGACAAGACCTTCCAGATCAAGGCTGACGGCGTGGTTCGCGTAGTCGATGGCAAGGGCAACGTCGTACTGGAGCAGAACGTCGAAGCCGGTGACATCTTCCGCATGTGCCAGACCAAGGACGCGCCGATCCAGGACTGGGTCAAGCTGGCCGTCAACCGTGCCCGCCTGAGCAACACCCCGGCGGTGTTCTGGCTGGACCCGGCTCGCGCCCACGACGGCGTCATGATCGAGAAGGTGCAGCAGTACCTGAAAGATCACGACACCACCGGCCTGGATATCCGCATCCTGGCACCGGTCGACGCCATCAAGTTCTCCCTGGCCCGCATCCGCGAAGGCAAGGACACCATCTCGGTGACCGGCAACGTGCTGCGCGACTACCTGACCGACCTGTTCCCGATCATGGAACTGGGCACCAGCGCCAAGATGCTGTCGATCGTGCCGCTGATGAGCGGCGGCGGCCTGTTCGAAACCGGCGCCGGCGGTTCGGCTCCGAAGCACGTGCAGCAGCTGGTTGAAGAGAACTTCCTGCGTTGGGACTCGCTGGGTGAATTCCTGGCCCTGGCCGCTTCCCTGGAGCACCTGGGCAACACCTACGACAATCCGCGCGCCAAGGTTCTGGCCAACACCCTGGACCAGGCTACCGGCAAGTTCCTCGACACCAACAAGTCGCCGTCGCGCAAAGTCGGCGGTATCGACAACCGCGGTAGCCACTTCTACCTGACCCTGTACTGGGCCGAAGCCTTGGCCGCTCAGACGGACGACGCTGCCCTGCAGGCACGCTTCGCACCACTGGCAAAAACCCTGGCCGAGAACGAAGCGACCATCGTCGCCGAGCTCAACGCCGTTCAGGGCAAGCCAGCCGACATCGGCGGCTACTACGCCCCGGATGCCGAGCTGACCGCCAAGGTGATGCGTCCGAGCCAGACCCTGAACAGCGCCATCGCTGCCCTGTAAGGTTCGCTTGAAGTAACAGCACAAACCCCGGCCACGCACCGGGGTTTGTGCTTTCTGGATCGGGGCCGCTGCTCAGCCCTTCGCGGGCTTGCCCGCTCCCACAGGAAAGGTGCTGCCAGCAAGACCTGCACTGCACCTGTGGGAGCGGGCGAGCCCGCGAAGGACCGCAAGGCGGTCCCGGCAACCTGAAAGGACATGGCAATGACCTGGCAACCCCACATCACCGTAGCGACCATCGTCGAGCACGAAGGCAAGTTCCTCTTCGTCGAGGAGTTCAAAGCCAACCAGCACGTCTTCAACCAGCCCGCCGGCCACCTCGAACCCAACGAGACCCTGTCCCAGGCCGCCCTGCGCGAAACCCTGGAAGAAACCGCCTGGGAGGTCGAGCTGATCGGCCTGGTCGGCATCTACCTGTACACCGCCCCCAGCAACGGCGTGACCTACCAGCGCGTCTGCTTCGCCGCCCGCCCCGTACGCCACCATGCCGACCTGGCACTGGACAGCGACATCGTCCGCGCCGTGTGGCTGACCCGCGACGAACTGCTGGCCGACCCCACTCGCTGGCGCAGCGAGCTGGTGCCACGCTGCCTTGATGACTACCTCAAAGGCCCGCTGCACAGCCTCGACCTGCTACGCGACTGACGCGGCGCCACGGGTTTGATAGAATCGGCGTTTCTCCCCCTTGATACACACCGGTACCCATGACCAGCCCAGCACTTAAAGACCCCGCCAAGACCCGCGTCATCGTCGGCATGTCCGGCGGCGTGGACTCTTCCGTCTCAGCCCTTCTGCTCATCGAGCAGGGCTACCAGGTGGAAGGGCTGTTCATGAAGAACTGGGAAGAGGACGACGGCACCGAATACTGCACCGCCCGTGAAGACCTGGCCGACGCCCAGGCCGTGTGCGACCGTATCGGCATCAAGCTGCACACCGCCAACTTCGCCGCCGAATACTGGGACAACGTGTTCGAGCACTTCCTTGAGGAATACAAGGCTGGCCGCACCCCTAACCCCGATATCCTCTGCAACCGCGAAATCAAGTTCAAGGCGTTTCTCGACTACGCCCTGTCGCTGGGTGCCGACCTGATCGCCACCGGCCACTACGTGCGCCGCCGCGATACTGGCGCGCTCACCGAACTGCTCAAGGGCCTGGACCCGAACAAGGACCAGAGCTACTTCCTGCACGCCGTCGGCGGCCAGGAAATTGCCCGCACCCTGTTCCCGGTCGGCGAACTGGAAAAACCCGAAGTACGCGCCATTGCCGAGAAACACGGCCTGGCCACCGCCAAGAAGAAAGACTCCACCGGCATCTGCTTCATTGGCGAGCGCCGCTTCAGCGACTTCCTCAAGCAGTACCTGCCGGCCCAGCCGGGCGACATTGAAACCACCGAAGGTGAAGTGATCGGCCGCCACCATGGCCTGATGTACCACACCATCGGCCAGCGTCAGGGCCTGGGCATTGGCGGCCTGAAGGATGCCAGTGACGAGCCGTGGTACGTGCTGCACAAGGACCTGGCTCGCAACGTACTGGTGGTCGGCCAGGGCAACGAGCACCCATGGCTGTTCTCCCGCGCCCTGCTGGCCTCGGAAATTTTCTGGGTCAACCCGGTCGACCTCGACAGCCCGCGCCAGCTGACTGCCAAGGTGCGCTACCGCCAGAGCGACCAGCGATGCACCCTGGAACGCACCGCCAGCGGCTACCGCGCCGTGTTCGACGAGCCTCAGCGCGCCGTTACGCCGGGCCAGTCGGTGGTGTTCTACGACGGCGAAGTGTGCCTGGGCGGTGGCGTGATCGAGGCTGCCGAGCCATGGAGCCCGCGCGCATGAGCAACCTGCAGGAGCAGCTGATTGCGTTGGGTGGTGTGTTCCAGGCCGCCGTGCTGGTCGACCGCATCGCCCGCACCGGCCAGGCCAGTGAAGCCAATATCGGCTGCATGCTGGGCAGCCTGCTGGTGCGCGACCCCAAGGACACCCTGGAGGTGTTCGGCGGTGACGACCTGAACCTGCGCGACGGCTACCGGGCACTGATCGGCGCCCTCGAGCGCGACCCCAACAGCCTGCAGCGCGAGCCGCTGCGCTACGCCCTGTCGATGCTGGGCCTGGAGCGCCAGCTGAACAAGCGTGGCGACCTGCTGGACACCATCGGCAACCGCCTGCCGCAAATCCAGTCGCAGGCCGAGCATTTCGGCCTGGTTCACGAAAACGTCATTGCTTCCAGTGGAGCCTTGTACCAGGACACCCTGAGCACCTTGCGCCAGCGCATCCAGGTGCACGGCGACATGCGCTTCCTGCAGCAGCCCAACAACGCCTCGAAGATCCGCGCCCTGCTGCTGGCCGGCATCCGCGCCGCGCGACTGTGGCGGCAGCTGGGCGGGCACCGTTGGCAACTGGTGTTCAGCCGGCGCAAGTTGCTGAACGAACTGTACGACATGATGCGCAGCCCGAACTGACGGGCTGGGCTGCCCTTTGTGGGAGCGGGCATGCCCGCGAAGCAGGCGACGCGGTGTATGGCACCGGCTACGCCGGTGTTCGCGGACATGCCCGCTCCCACAGGGTCTGCCACCTGATCCAAATTGGGCCGACCTTTGGTCAGCCACCCGACCCTGGCGCATTTTTCATGTATGATATGCGCCCTTCCAAAAGCCTGACTGTCCGAGAACACCCCATGCAGCTTTCTTCGCTCACTGCGGTTTCCCCTGTAGACGGCCGTTATGCCGGCAAAACCCAGGCCTTGCGCCCCATTTTCAGCGAATTCGGCCTGATCCGTTTCCGCGCCCTGGTCGAAGTGCGCTGGCTGCAGCGCCTGGCCGCCCACCCGCAAATCGGCGAAGTGCCGGCGTTCTCCGCCGAAGCCAACGCCCTGCTGGACAGCCTGGCCAACGATTTCAAGCTGGAGCACGCCGAGCGCGTCAAGGAAATCGAGCGCACCACCAACCACGACGTCAAGGCCATTGAATACCTCCTCAAGGAGCAGGCCGCCAAGCTGCCTGAGCTGGCCAAGGTCAGCGAGTTCATCCACTTCGCCTGCACCAGCGAGGACATCAACAACCTGTCCCACGCCCTGATGCTGCGCGCCGGCCGTGACGAAGTGCTGCTGCCGCTGATGCGCCAGGTCGCCGACGCCATCCGCGCCCTGGCCCACGCCCACGCCGAAGTGCCAATGCTGTCGCGCACCCACGGCCAGCCGGCTTCGCCGACCACCCTGGGTAAAGAACTGGCCAACGTCGTGTATCGCCTGGAGCGCCAGATCGCCCAGGTTGCCGCCGTACCGCTGCTGGGCAAGATCAACGGCGCCGTGGGCAACTACAACGCCCACCTGTCGGCCTACTCGCAGATCGACTGGGAAGAGAACGCCCGCGCCTTCATCGAAGACGAACTGGGCCTGCAGTTCAACCCGTACACCACCCAGATCGAGCCGCACGACTACATCGCCGAGCTGTTCGACGCCATCGCCCGCTTCAACACCATCCTGATCGACTTCGACCGTGATGTGTGGGGCTACATTTCGCTGGGTTACTTCAAGCAGAAGACCGTCGCCGGCGAAATCGGTTCGTCGACCATGCCGCACAAGGTCAACCCGATCGACTTCGAAAACTCCGAAGGCAACCTGGGCATCGCCAACGCGCTGTTCCAGCACCTGGCCAGCAAGCTGCCGATCTCGCGCTGGCAGCGCGACCTGACCGACTCCACCGTGCTGCGCAACCTGGGCGTGGGCTTTGCCCACAGCGTCATCGCCTTCGAGGCCAGCCTGAAAGGCATCGGCAAGCTGGAAGTCAACGAAGCTCGCATCGCCGCCGACCTGGACGCCTGCTGGGAAGTGCTGGCCGAGCCGATCCAGACCGTGATGCGCCGCTTCAACATCGAAAACCCTTACGAGAAGCTCAAAGAGCTGACCCGTGGCAAGGGCATCACCCCAGAAGCGCTGCTGACCTTCATCGACGGCCTGGACATGCCAGCCGAAGCCAAGGCCGAGCTCAAGCAGCTGACCCCCGCTACCTACATCGGTAACGCGGCAGCCCAGGCCAAACGCATCTAAGCTGAGCGTCGCGTACAACGCCCGGCCTGGCCGGGCGTTTTTATTCCCGTACGAAAATTACGTTTTTTCAATAGGTTGAACATGAATCCTGATACTCCACTGCAGCTGCTCGGCGGCATCTCGGCCCGCGAATTCATGCGCGACTACTGGCAGAAGAAGCCGCTGCTGGTGCGCCAGGCCTTCCCGGACTTCATCAGCCCGATCGACCCCGACGAACTCGCCGGCCTGGCCCTGGAAGATGAAGTCGAGTCGCGTATCGTGCTGGAACACGGCGCGCATCCGTGGGAGCTGCGCCGCGGCCCGTTCGGCGAAGACACCTTCGCCGAACTGCCGGAAAAAGACTGGACTCTGCTGGTACAGGCCGTTGACCAGTTCGTTCCGGAAGTGGCCGAACTGCTGGAAAACTTCCGCTTCCTGCCCAGCTGGCGTATCGATGACGTGATGATCAGCTTCGCCGCCCCGGGTGGCAGCGTCGGCCCGCACTTCGACAACTACGATGTGTTCCTGCTGCAAGGCCACGGCCAGCGCAACTGGAAGATCGGCCAGATGTGCAGCAGTGACAGCCCGCTGCTGGAGCACGCCGACCTGCGTATCCTGGCCGAGTTCGAGCAGAGCGGCGAGTGGACCCTGGAGCCTGGCGACATGCTCTACCTGCCACCGCGCCTGGCCCACTACGGCGTGGCCGTGGACGACTGCCTGACCTACTCGGTAGGCTTCCGCGCACCGAGCGCTGCCGAAGTGCTGACCCATTTCACCGACTTCCTCGGCCAGTTCCTGCCCGACGAAGAGCGCTACAGCGACGCCGACGCCCAGCCGGTCAGCGACCCGCACCAGATCCAGCACGATGCCCTCGACCGCCTCAAGGCGCTGCTCGACAAGCACATGGGCGACAAGGACCTGCTGCTGACCTGGTTCGGCCAGTTCATGACCGAGCCACGCTACCCCGAACAGATCGTTGGCGAAGAGCTGAGCGAGGAAGAGCTGATCAATGCCCTTGAGCAAGGCGCCATCCTGATCCGCAACCCCAGCGCACGCCTGGCCTGGTCCGAATTCGAAGATGACCTGCTGCTGTTCGCCAGCGGCCGTAGTTGCCCACTGCCCGGCAAACTGCGCGAGCTGCTGAAGCTGGTATGCGCGGCCGACGCCTTGCACATCGATAACCTGGCCGAGTGGCTGCAGGACGAAGATGGCCTTATGCTGGTACAGCAGCTGGTCAAACAAGGGAGCCTGGGTTTCGCCAATGAATAAGATCAGCGTTCGCCTCGCCGATTGGCACAAAGACAACGCCGACATCCGCCGTATCCGTGAAGCCGTGTTCGTCGCCGAGCAGCACATTCCGCCAGAGCTGGAGTTCGACTCGGAAGATCAGGACGCCTTGCACTTCCTGGCCCTGGAAGGCGACTATCCGATCGGTACTGCGCGCCTGCTGGCCGACGGCACCATCGGGCGCATCTCGGTGCTCAAGGACTGGCGCGGCCTGAAGGTGGGCGATGCGTTGGTCAATGCGGTCATCGTCGAAGCGCAGAACCGCGACCTGAAACAGCAGATGCTCAGCGCCCAGGTGCACGCCACGCCGTTCTATGAGCGGCTGGGCTTTCGCGTAGTCAGCGAGGAATTCCTCGAAGCTGGCATCCCGCATGTCGACATGGTGCGCGACTCGCGCGCCTGATCCATAACCTGCACTGGCCGCTTCGCGGACAAGCCCGCTCCTGCATGGGAATACGATTCATGTGGGAGCGGGCTTGCCCGCGAAGAGGCCGGCACAGGTAAAGACACTTCTCCTGACAAAAACCTGTACATCCATCCAGATAAAACTTGCCTCTGCGCCCCCGCTTGCGCATCCTATGGCCCACCACCCCGATGAAGCGTCCCGGCCATGCGCCTGTTCCTCTGTGAAAAACCCTCCCAGGCAAAAGACATCGCCAAAGTGCTCGGCGCCAACCGCAAAGGCGACGGCTGCTGGCAAGGCACCGACATCTGCGTCACCTGGTGCATCGGCCACCTGCTGGAAACCGCACCGCCCGACAGCTACGACGAACGTTACAAGCGCTGGAACCTGGCCGACCTGCCGATCATTCCAGACAAATGGAAGATGCTGGTAAAGCCCAAGACGGCCAGCCAGTTCAAGGCGGTCAAGCGCCTGCTCGGTGAAGCGCGGGAACTGGTGATTGCCACCGACGCCGACCGCGAAGGCGAAATGATTGCCCGCGAGCTGGTCGAGCATTGCCGCTACCGGGGCCCGGTGCAGCGCCTGTGGCTGTCGGCGCTGGATGACGCCTCCATCCGCAAGGCCCTGGCGCGCCTGCTGCCAGGCCACGAGACGTTCAACCTGTACCACTCGGCGCTGGGGCGTTCGCGCGCCGACTGGCTGATCGGCATGAACATGAGCCGGCTTTTCACCTTGCTGGGCCGCCAATCCGGCTACCAGGGTGTGCTGCCGGTAGGCCGCGTGCAAACGCCGACCTTGCGCCTGGTGGTCGACCGCGATCGCAGCATCGCCGACTTCGTGCCGGTGCCGTTCTGGGCCATCGAGGTGCAACTGGAACACGCCGGCCAACGCTTCAATGCCCAATGGCGCGCCCCCGAAGACGCCTGCGATGACCAAGGCCGCTGCCTGAAGCAAGGCCTGGCACAGCAGGCCGCCACCGACATCGGCCATGCCGGCACTGCCCGAGCGGTAAAGGTAGCGACCGAGCGTGTGCGCGAAGCAGCACCGCTGCCCTTCGACCTTGGCACCCTGCAGGAGCTGTGCTCGAAAAAGTTCGGCCTCGGCGCCCAGGAAACCCTCGACATTGCCCAGGCACTGTACGAAACCCACAAACTGATCACCTACCCGCGCAGCGATTGCGGCTATTTGCCACAAAGCCAGCACGTCGAGGCACCCGCCATCCTCGCCGCCCTGCAACGGGCCGATGTCAGCCTGGCGCCGCTGCAGCCCTACCTGGAGCCGCAACGCCGATCGCGGGCGTGGAACGACGCCAAAGTCAGCGCTCACCATGGCATCATTCCCACCGTCGCCGCCAGCGACCCCTCGCGCCTGCCGGCCAAACACAAGGCCGTGTATACCCTGATCCGCGCCCGCTATCTGGCGCAGTTCCTGCCCAACCATGAATACGACCGCACCCAGGCCGACTTCGACTGCGCCGGTCATGCGCTGCGTGCTGTGGGCAAACAGATCGTCGAGCCGGGCTGGCGCCGCGCCTTGCCCGAAGCGCTGACCCCGGCCAAAGGCCGCGAGGCACCCCCGGCCCAGGTGTTGCCAGCGCTGCGCGAAGGCCAGGACTGCAACGTACAAGGCCTGCAGTTGAAAGACCTGTGGACCCAGCCACCCAAGCCGTTTACCGAAGGCGACCTGATCAAAGCAATGAAGAACGTGGCCAAGCTGGTGGATGACCCTCGGCTGAAGCAGAAGCTCAAGGAAACCACCGGCATCGGCACCGAGGCCACCCGCGCCAGCATTATCCAGGGCCTGCTCGACCGCGGTTACCTGGTAAAGAACGGCAAGGCGCTGTCGGCCACACCTGCGGCCTTCAGCCTGATCGACGCCGTTCCCCGCGCGATTGCCGACCCCGGCACCACGGCAATCTGGGAGCAGGCGCTGGACATGGTGCAAAGCGGCGAGATGACCCTGGAAGAGTTCGTCGCCCGGCAGTCGGCGTGGATGGGCAAGCTGGTAGAGCGTTGCAGCGGCATGCGCATGACCATCAGCGGGCCAGCGGCCGGGGCGGCGCCGTCCTGGAAGAAGAAACGTCGCGGTGGAGGTGGCAAAAGCAAAGCGGCTGGAAACAAGGCAACTCCGAGCAAGCCACGGCAGGCGCGGAAAAAGCAAGCCCCCCTGTAGGAGCGGGTTCACCCGCGAAGAGGCCAGCCCAGGCAACACATTAACCACAGGCAAACCACAAACCCCGACCAACACATTGGCAACGTGAAATTTAACTGCTAACTTTTCATGAAAATAAACATAATAATTTTCACGGAAGCCCGGCATGTTCAAACAATCCGCCCAGCACGTCGCCAGTTACTACGCCCAGACCTACCCCGCCAACATCCCGTTACGCCCTACCCTGCAAGGCCCCCACGACACCGACGTACTGATCATCGGTGCCGGTTTCAGCGGCCTGCATACTGCCCTGCGCCTGACCCAGGCCGGCAAACGCGTAACACTGCTGGAAGCCAGCCGGGTTGCCTGGGCGGCCTCCGGTCGCAACGGTGGCCAGGCGCTGTTGGGCTGGTCGTGCGACATGTCGCCGCTGGAGCAGGCCCTTGGCATCGAACGTACCCAACGGCTGTGGGCCAGCATGTGCTGGGCCGCCGACGAGATGCGCGAGCTGCCCCAACGCCACGGTTTCGACATCGACTACCGGCAGGGCAGCCTGTGGACTGCAGTATTGCCACGCCGGGTGAAAATGCTCGAAGAGGCGCTGCATGATGCCGAGCATAAATGGGGTTACGACGCCCTGCGCCTGATCGGCCGTGACGAGTTGCCGCAATGGATCGACAGCCCGCGCTACCAGGCCGCGCTGTACGATGCCAAAGGCGCCCACCTCAACCCACTGAAACTGGCGCAGGGCCTGGCCAGTACCATCGAGGCTGCTGGCGGGCGAATCTACGAACAGAGCCAGGTGCTCAGCTACCAGCAGGCTCGCGACGGCTATGTCGCCCGCACCGACCGTGGCGAAGTTCGCTGCCAGGTGTTGGTGCTGGCCTGCAACGCCTACATCGACCGCCTTGACCGCGGCCTGTCGCGCCGCCTGTTGCCCGTCGGTTCCTACCAGGTAGCCACTGCGCCTCTGGATGCCGACTTCGCCCATTCGTTACTACCTCGCAACAGTTGCGTGATCGACAACCAGTTCGTACCCGACTACTTCCGCCTGACCCCGGACCACCGCCTGCTGTTCGGCGGTGGCTGCACTTACCTGGGCGGCATTCCCAAGGACGTCGCCAGCGCCACCTGCCCGTACCTGGAGCGGGTATTCCCGCAACTGGCCGGGGTGGCCATCGACTATGCCTGGGGCGGCCACATCGATTGCAGCATCAAGCGCACCCCGGACGTCGGCCGCGAGGGCCAGCGCTACTGGCTGCAGGGTTTCTCCGGCCATGGCGTTCTGCCGACCCTGGCGGCGGCGCGTGCGGTCAGCGATGCCATTCTCGGCGATGAAGACCTGTTGGCGCTGTACCAAGGCATCGAAAACGGCCGCTTCCCCGGCGGCGACCTGCTGGCTGCGCCATTGGAAGCTGCGGCAAAGGCCTGGTACCGCATGCGCGACCGTGTCTGAAGGACATGAGTGTTGCTTGTGCGGGCCTCTTCGCGGGTGAACCCGCTCCTGCGCATTCAAAATCCATGAGATCCCTGTAGGAGCGGGTTCACCCGCGAAGAGGCCCACACAGGCAACACAACTTCCTGATACCCGCCAAAATTCCTCCTATTCTCAATAGCTCCCTTCGCTTCCTGCACTCAGGAGACACGACCATGAGCTATGTAACCACGAAGGACGGCGTACAGATCTTCTACAAGGACTGGGGCCCGCGCGATGCGCCGGTGATCCACTTCCACCACGGCTGGCCGCTCAGTGCCGATGACTGGGACGCGCAGATGCTGTTCTTCCTCGCTGAAGGCTACCGGGTGGTCGCCCACGACCGGCGAGGCCATGGCCGCTCCAGCCAGGTATGGGACGGCCACGACATGGACCACTATGCCGACGATGTAGCCGCCGTGGTCGCCCACCTGGGCACCCAGGGTGCTGTGCATGTCGGCCACTCGACCGGCGGCGGCGAGGTAGTGCGCTACCTGGCCCGGTACCCTGAAGACAAGGTGGCCAAGGCCGTGCTGATCGCGGCCGTACCCCCCTTGATGGTACAAACCCCCGGCAACCCCGGTGGCCTGCCCAAGTCGGTATTCGACGGCTTCCAGGCCCAGGTTGCCAGCAACCGGGCGCAGTTCTACCGGGATGTGCCAGCAGGGCCGTTCTACGGCTACAACCGCCCAGGGGTCGAAGCCAGCGAAGGCATCATTGGCAACTGGTGGCGCCAAGGCATGATCGGCAGTGCAAAGGCCCATTACGATGGCATCGTGGCGTTTTCCCAGACCGATTTCACCGAGGACCTGAAGGGCATCAAGCAGCCGGTGCTGGTGATGCACGGCGACGATGACCAGATCGTGCCCTATGAAAACTCCGGGGTACTGTCGGCCAAGCTGCTGCCCAATGGCACGCTGAAAACCTACAAAGGCTACCCGCATGGCATGCCCACCACCCATGCCGATGTGATCAATGCGGATTTGCTGGCGTTTATCCGTAGTTGATGTTTTCGCCAGTACCGGCCCTTTCGCGGGTAAACCCGATCCGGGATTACGCCATCTTCGTAGGAGCGGGCTTGCCCGCGAAAGGGCCGGCACTGGCAACACATATAGAGTGCCTGCGTGCAACTGGCAAATATACCAGTTGCACGCATGGCTAAATTATCCGAAGGTAGCATCAATACATTACATTGCCGGCAGGCTGATCATGCAACAGAACCTAAAGCAGCACTTATTCTATAATATCGACCAGTTATCAACAGCAGTTGGCATCAACCAATCTATTACACTGTTTTCAGCCACAGGCACTCCACTCGCGGAGCGCGCTGCCGAAACGCTGATAACGGCAGTAAATGCGCAGAACTCCATAACCAACAGCATACATCGTGACCGCATTCAAAGTCTGACCTACAGCGCTTATGGGCACAGCCACATTGAGCATATCCTGGGATACACCGGGCAACGTTGTGATCGCTTCACGAAACTGTACCTCCTTGGCAACGGCCACCGTGCATATAGCCCTTATCTCATGCGCTTTTATTCGCCTGACAACCTCAGCCCTTTTGGCAAGGGGGGGCGAAATGCATATGCCTATTGCGAGGGCGACCCAACGAACAATCTGGACCCATCCGGCCAGATGCTGAGGAGAATTTTGGATTTCTTCAAGATAAAACGCGACACCTCGACGCTCTCACCGAACAATGAAAACCCGTACTACAACGATGCTGTCAAGGCTACTGAAACCTTCCCTGCACTGGCCAAATTCCCCAAGTGGTATGATAGCCCACACACCCAAGGAAAACATTTAGAGAAAGCTGCAAACCTAATCAAATACAAAGAGACGCTAGAAAATTGGGAGCCTAATAACGATGCCAGGTATCTGCTCAACGATGAGGCGCAAGCAGATAACATAACCACCATTTACATGAGGAAGATCAATAAAACCGCAAAACGCATTGAAAAAGTATATACCCCTCCAGAAGAGGCAGTCGTCATTCATAAGCTACCATCACCCCCTGCGAATTTTTCATTTCAGCCCGAACAATCGAACGTGAGGGGTCAAACCAAGTGAACTGCCAGAGGTTAAAGCGCAAGGGCAATCTCGCAAACACCTGGCACTGGCAAGCCTAACCGGTGAGTATTACCATCTCAGCCTTCAGAGCGACCTTTGCTCACCTTTTGCCTTTCTCCCTGCGCCCAAACCCCATGCCCTTCGAACTCACCGTAGAACCCCTGACCCTGCTCATCCTGGCGCTGGTCGCCTTCGTCGCCGGATTCATCGACGCCATCGCCGGTGGCGGGGGCCTGCTCACCACTCCGGCCCTGCTCACGGCCGGCATGCCACCGCACCTGGTGCTGGGCACCAACAAGCTCAGTTCCACCTTCGGCTCGGCCACCGCAAGTTTCACTTACTACAAACGCAAGCTGTTCCATCCGGCGCAGTGGCGCCCGGCATTGTTCGCCACCCTGGCCGGGGCGTTGCTCGGCGCTGTCATCGCCCACTACATGCCAGCTGAATGGCTGAACAAGATGCTGCCGGTGGTCGTCTTCGCCTGTGGCATCTACCTGTTGTTCGGCGGCACGCCCAAGGCACCGCTGGATGCCGATGCGCCAATCAAGAAGAAGTGGCAAGTGCCGCAAGGCTTCACCCTGGGCTTCTACGACGGCGTGGCCGGCCCGGGTACCGGGGCGTTCTGGACCGTCAGTACCCTGCTGCTGTACCCCATCGACCTGGTACGCGCCAGCGGCGTGGCGCGCAGCATGAACTTCGTCAGCAACATCGCGGCGCTGACGGTGTTCATCATTTCCGGGCAGGTGGACTACATCGTTGGCCTATGCATGGGCCTGTCGGTGATGGTCGGCGCCTTTTTCGGCGCACGCACGGCAATCAGCGGTGGCAGCAAGTTCATCCGCCCGGTGTTCATCACCGTGGTGCTGGCGTTGACCGTGCGCTTAGCGTGGCAACACTGGTTCGGGCAACCCTAGGCGCCTGGCTACATACAGGTCGATCAGGTACCGGGCAATGGACCGCCCGGCCGGCAGCGGCGGCAGGTCGTGGACGCTGAACCACTTGGCGTCCTCGATCTCGTCCGGCTGCATGACAATCTCGCCACCGGCGTACTCGGCATGAAAACCGAGCATCATCGAATGCGGAAACGGCCAGCACTGGCTGCCGACGTACTGGATGTTCTGCACCTCCACCGCCACTTCTTCGCGCACTTCGCGCACCAGGCAGTCTTCGGCCGATTCACCCGGTTCGGCAAAACCTGCCAAGGTGCTGTACACCCCGGTGACGAAGCGCGGCGAACGCGCCAGCAGGATTTCATCGCCGCGGGTCACCAGCACGATCATGCTGGGTGAAATGCGCGGATAGCTGCGCAGGTCGCAGGGCTGGCAGTACATCGCCCGCTCCCAGCGAATTTGCGTCATCGCCTGGCCGCAACTGCCGCAGAAGCGATGCTCGCGGGCCCAGGTGCCGATTTGTGCGGCATAGCCCAGCACCTTGTAGGTGTCGAAGTCGCCTTCGAGCATGAACGCACGCAGGCCGCGCCAGCTGCAGCCGGGCACATCGGTGGCGCTGCGCAGTTCCAGCAAAAATACCGGCTGGCCGTCAAAGTGGCCGATGCCGTGTTCGCACAGCACGTCGAGGTCCTGGCGCTTGAGCCAGTCGCGGGGGAACAGCGCGCCGTTGGCGTCCACCAGAAACCCTTCAGGGCTGCGGGCCACGGCCAGCCCCCCGATCATCTGTGGGTCGAGTACTGCGGTAGTCCAGCGTGCTGACATCTCGGGGGTTCCTTTACTGCGCGTCCCCCGGCCCGATCAGTCGGCGAACGTCGGTTTCTGTTTGCTCATGTGCGCCGCCACAGCCACGCGCAGGTCTTCGGACTGCAGCATTGCGGCGTTCCAGGTGGCAATGTAGTCCAGGCCATCGTCGATACGATGGTCACGCATGTAGCTGAGCATTTCCTTGGTGCCGGCCACAGCGATCGGCGATTTTGCGGCAATTTCGCGGGCGATGGCAAAGACGCCGTCCATCAGTGCGGCCTGATCATCATAGACTCGGTTGACCAGGCCGATACGCAGCGCCTCGTCCGCCTCGACATTGCGGCCGGTAAATGCCAGCTCACGCATGATGCCGTCGCCGATGATGCGTGGCAAACGTTGCAATGTGCCGACATCGGCAGCCATGCCCATGTCGATCTCCTTGATCGAGAACTGCGCGTCACTGCTGCAGTAGCGCATGTCGCACGCCGAGATGAGGTCGATGGCGCCGCCGATGCAATAGCCCTGAACCGCCGCCAGTACCGGCTTGCGGCACGTGTCTACAGCGGTGAACGAGGCCTGCAGCCGCTGGATGGTCTTGCGCAGGAAGCGTGCATTGCGGCCCACGTCCTTGCCCATCTGGCCGGCCAGCGAAGCCAGCATCATCAGGTCGATACCGGCGGAGAAATGCTTGCCGGCACCGCTGATCACCACAGCACGCACGGCATCGGTGTCATCGATCCACTGGAAGATGTCGATGATCTCTTCCCAGAAAGCCGCGTTCATCGCGTTGACCTTCTCCGGGCGATTGATCTGAACGTGGGCGATGCTGTCGGTCAGTTCGACCTTGAATGCACTGTACTCGGTCACGGGCTGCACTCCTGTGGGTGAAAGGCTCATGGCAGCGATGGTAACCCAGCCCAATGACCGTACTTGTGCCAAAAACGGGACTGTGCGCCTTGCCTAAGACGCGCAGATCCGGCACCGTGCGCCATCGCTGAATTATAAGGATACATATTTATGTCACGCCCCCTGACCGGCGCAATCGCCCACGGTTTTCTGGGCAAGTCGCCGATTTGGTACAAGGTGGTCATCTGCCTGTTTCTGGTGCTCAACCCGCTGTTGTTGGTAACCATTGGCCCGGTTGCGACCGGCTGGGCACTGGTGCTCGAATTCATCTTCACCTTGGCTATGGCCCTGAAGTGCTACCCGTTGATGCCCGGTGGCTTGTTGCTGATCGAAGCCATGCTGTTGCAGATGACCACGCCCCAGGCGCTGTACGAGGAACTGCAGCACAACTTCCCGGTCATCCTGCTGCTGATGTTCATGGTCGCCGGCATCCACTTCATGAAGGAACTGCTGCTGTTCCTGTTCTCACGCATTTTGCTTGGGGTGCGCTCAAAAGCCATTCTGTCGTTGCTGTTTTGCGTGCTGTCGGCGTTCCTTTCCGCGTTTCTCGATGCACTCACCGTCACGGCGGTGATCATCAGCGCTGCGGTCGGCTTCTACGCGGTGTACCACCGCGTCGCGTCCGGGGCCAATCCGCGCGAGGAGAGCGCACTGGAGAGCGACCAGCAAGTCGCTCACCTGCACCGTGAAGACCTCGACCAGTTCCGCGCCTTCCTGCGCAGCCTGCTGATGCATGGCGCTGTGGGTACCGCCCTGGGCGGCGTTTGCACGTTGGTGGGCGAACCGCAGAACCTGCTGATCGGCCACGAGATGAGTTGGCACTTCGTCGATTTCTTCTTCAAGGTGGCGCCCGTATCGCTGCCAGTGCTGGGTGCCGGTCTGGTGACCTGCGTACTGCTGGAAAAGGTGCGCCTTTTCGGCTACGGCACGTTGATGCCCGAACCGGTGCGCCAGGTGCTGACCGCCTATGCGGTCGAAGACGATGCCGCGCGTACCCAGGCCCAGCGCATCGCGCTGTGGGTACAAGGGCTCGCTGCATTGATCCTGATCATCTGCCTGGGGCTGCATGTGGCCGAGGTCGGCCTGATCGGTCTGATGGTGATCGTACTGATCACGGCCTTCACTGGCATCACCGACGAGCACCGCCTGGGCCGTGCCTTCCAGGAGGCCCTGCCATTCACGTCGCTGTTGGTGGTGTTCTTCGCCGTGGTCGCGATGATTCATCAGCAGCAACTGTTCAACCCATTGATCAACTGGGTGCTGACGCTGCCGGCCGAACAGCAACCGGGCATGCTGTATCTGGCCAACGGCTTGCTGTCGGCGATCAGCGACAATGTGTTCGTTGCCACCATCTACATCACCGAAGTGAAGCAGGCATTTCTCGATGGCAGCATGAGCCGCGAGCATTTCGAAACACTGGCAGTGGCCATCAACACCGGCACCAACCTGCCAAGCGTGGCGACGCCGAACGGGCAGGCGGCGTTCCTGTTCCTGCTGACCTCGGCCATTGCGCCGCTGATCCGGCTGTCGTATGGGCGGATGGTGTGGATGGCGCTGCCCTATACCGTGGTGATGGGCGGGTTGGGTTGGTGGGCGGTGACGTACTGGCTGTGAGGCAGGCCTGTGCGGACCCGTGCGGGCCCTTTCGCGGGTAAACCCGCTCCTGCACGGGTTTCACCGCAGGCAAAACCACCTACAACTTTTTCCCCACACAGGCGTCGAAACTCAGGTACGCCCCATCCGCTCCAAGGAGGTCACCCATGGTGCTGCGCACTACACTGCTGTTTTCCTGCATGACCCTGGCCCTGCTCGGCTGCGCCGGCAACGATCACCCGGCACCGCCGCGTACCCAGCAAGTGGACCTGCAACGCTATCAGGGTACCTGGTACGAACTGGCGCGGCTGCCGATGTTCTTCCAGCGCAACTGTGTGAAGTCCGAGGCGCGCTACGGCTTGCGCGAGGACGGCCGTATCGATGTAACCAACCGCTGCCAGGAAAAGGACGGCCAGTGGAATGAAGCCAAGGGTATTGCCGAGCTCCAGCAGCCAGGCAGCACCGACAAGCTGTGGGTGCGCTTCGACAACTGGTTCAGCCGCCTGGCACCGGGCCTGACCAAGGGCGAGTACTGGGTGCTGTACCACGACAAGGACTACCGCGTGGCACTGGTCGGCCACCCCAACCGGGAGTACCTGTGGCTGCTTTCGCGCACGCCAGCAGTCACCGACCAGCAGCGCGAGCAACTGCTGACAATCGCCCGGGAGCAAGGTTATGACACCAGCAAGCTCATCTGGCGACAGGGTAACTAGCAGGCCGTCGACGGCGGGCGGCAATCCGGCTAAGGTGTGCGCCCCGTATCACCTTGGCCGCTTCTGGCCTGAAACAGGAGCCTGAGCATGGACCTGCTGTTCCTCGGCACCTCCGCCGGGGTGCCCACCAAGGCACGCAATGTCAGCGCCACTGCCGTGATCGAAGCCAGTGGCAGCCACTGGTATCTGGTCGATTGTGGCGAAGGCACCCAGCACCGGCTGCTACACACCCCGCTTTCGATCCGCGACCTGCGCGCGATCTTCATCACCCACGTGCATGGTGACCATTGCTTCGGCCTGCCCGGCCTGTTGGCCAGCGCGGGCATGAGCGGGCGCACCCAGCCGCTGGAAGTGATCCTGCCCGCCGCACTGCACGACTGGGTACGCCAGGGCCTGCTTGCCAGCGATACCTTCCTGCCGTTCGAGCTGCGCCTGCTGCCCGTGGAAACGTTGAGCACATGGCGCAGCGAGACCCTGCAGGTAACCACCGTGCAACTGTCGCACCGGGTGCCCAGCGTGGGTTTCGTATTCACCGAAACCAACCCTGAGCCACGCCTGGACATCCAGCGCCTGGACGCCGAGGGCATACCGCGTGGTCCGCTGTGGGGTGAGCTGGCCAAGGGGTTGACCGTGAAGTACAACCGGCAACTACTGAACGGCAACGACTACCTGCGGCCTTCGCGTCCGCCACAGCGGGTGATCGTGTGCGGGGACAACGACAAACCAGAACTGCTGGCAGCCGTCGCCAGGGGTGCGGATGTACTGGTGCACGAAGCCACCTTCACCCAGGCGGTGGTCGAACGCACCGGGGGCACGTTCGGCCACAGCACCGCCGCTGAAGTGGCACGCTTTGCCGAGGCCGCTGGCGTGCGCAACCTGGTACTGACGCATTTCAGCGCCCGCTACCAGAACGACCCACGGCGCAGCCCGCACATCGACAACCTGCGCGACGAGGCCCTCGCCCATTACAGCGGGCAGTTGACCCTGGCGCAGGACCTGCAGCGCTATCACCTTGGCCGTAACGGCCGTCTTGAGGCCAGTGGTTAGGCCGCCAGTCGCCCGCTGGCAATTGCCTCCGACGCCGCCAGCATCGCCCGCAGCAACACCGCGCAGCCCGCCGCCAGGTCATCAGGCGTGGCGTTCTCGATCTCGTTATGGCTGATGCCGTTTTCGCACGGCACGAAAATCATCCCCGCCGGCCCCAGCTCGGCCAAGAAGATCGCGTCATGCCCCGCGCCACTGACGATGTCCATGTGCGGCAGGCCCAATGCCTTGGCCGATTCGCGCACGGCGTCGACACAGCCTTTGTCGAAGTAAAGCGCCGGGAAATCGGCCGTGGGCACCAGCTCATGGCTAAGGCCATGCTTGGTACAGGTCGCCTCGATCACCCCGCGCACATCAGCAATCATCGCATTCAACCGCTCGCCCTCGAGGTGGCGGAAGTCCAGGGTCATGCGCACTTCGCCCGGGATCACGTTACGCGAGCCCGGGTACGCCTGAAGGCAGCCCACCGTGCCACACGCGTGCGGCTGGTGGGCAAGCGCCGTGCGGTTGACCGCCTCCACCACAGCGGCTGCCCCTACCAGGGCGTCCTTGCGCAGGTGCATGGGCGTAGGGCCGGCATGGGCTTCAACACCCCGCAGGGTCAGGTCGAACCACTTCTGGCCCAGGGCGCCGAGGACCACGCCGATGGTCTTGGTCTGGTCCTCAAGGATAGGCCCCTGCTCGATATGCGCCTCGAAATACGCCCCCACAGGGTGCCCCGACACTGCACGCGGACCGGCGTAACCAATGGCGTTCAACGCTTCGCCAACGCTGACACCCTGGGCATCGCGCTTGGCCAGGGTTTCTTCCAGGGTGAACTTGCTGGCGAACACCCCTGAACCCATCATGCACGGCGCAAAACGCGAACCTTCTTCGTTGGTCCACACCACCACTTCGAGCGGCGCTTCGGTTTCCACGCCCAGGTCGTTGAGGGTGCGGATCACCTCCAGCCCGGCCATCACCCCGAAGCAGCCATCGAACTTGCCGCCGGTGGGCTGGGTGTCGATATGACTGCCGGTCATCACCGGCGGCAGCTTGGGGTTACGGCCCGGGCGGCGGGCGAATATGTTGCCGACGGCGTCGATGCTGACCGAGCAACCGGCCGCCTCGCACCACTGCACGAACAGATCGCGGGCCTGGCGGTCGAGGTCGGTCAAGGCCAGGCGGCAGACGCCGCCCTTGGCGGTGGCGCCGAGCCGGGCCAGGTCCATCAGCGATTGCCACAGGCGGGTACTGTCGACGTGATGGGCGTTGGTCTTCAGGATCTCTTTGACGGGGGTCACGGGTTTCTCCTTCAGGCTTTTTTTGTTGTCTGTTCAGGACGCTTCGCGGGCATACCCGCTACCACAGGACTGCGTACCGCCATACCGCCAAGCACGTAGTACAGTGCACCGCCCAGCAACGAGCCGGTGAACCAGCCGTAGTCGTAGAACCAGCTGAAACTGCTGTTGCCAATCGCCATTACCGTCAGCCCTACCGGCAAGGCGAAGGCGGCAAAACCGGCCCAGTTCCACGCGGGATACACGTCGTCGCGGTATAGCCCGGCCAGGTCCAGCTTCTGCCGGCGGATCAGGAAGTAGTCCACCGCCATGATGCCGGCAATGGGCCCCAACAAGCTGGAATAGCCCAGCAGCCAGTTGGAATACACGCTCTCCAGGCTAAGGTCGGAGACAATCAGGCCCAGCTTCTTCAGCAGCTCATGGCCCATCAGTGCCAGGCCGATGAAGCCGGTCAGCCATATCGCGCGGCTTCGCCCAATCAGGCGTGGGGCAATGTTCTGGAAGTCATTGGTCGGCGACACGATGTTCGCCGCAGTGTTGGTCGACAGCGTGGCGATCACGATCAGCGCCATGGCCAGGGCCACCCAGAACGGGCTTTGAATCTTGCCGATCAGGCTGACCGGGTCGGACACCGTCTCGCCCACCAGCGACGCCGACGCGGCGGTCAGTACCACACCCAGCGCCGCGAACAGGAACATGGTCAGCGGCAGGCCGAAGATCTGCCCGAGAATCTGGTCCTTCTGGCTGCGGGCGTAGCGGCTGAAGTCGGGAATGTTCAGCGACAATGTGGCCCAGAAGCCGACCATGGCCGTGAGCCCCGCGCAGAAGTAACTGACCACGCTCGCCCCTTCCGGGCGCTTGGGCGGCTGTGCCAGCAGTTCGGACATCGACATATGGGGCAAGGCCCAGAACAACAGACCGACGCCCACTGCGACCAGCAGCGGTGCCGACAGCGTTTCCAGCCACTTGATCGACTCGGCGCCGCGCAGCACCACCCACAGGTTCAGGCACCAGAAGATCATGAAGCCAATCACCTCGCCTGTCCCACCCAGCGCCTTCCAGCCGTCGAACACTGAACCCAGGAACAGGTGAATGGCCAGCCCGCCGAACATGGTCTGGATACCGAACCAACCACAGGCCACCACCGCGCGGATCAGGCACGGTACGTTGGAGCCGAGAATGCCGAACGACGAACGCAGCAACACCGGAAACGGGATGCCGTACTTGGTACCGGGAAAGGCATTGAGGGTAAGCGGTATCAACACGATAACGTTGGCCAGCAAGATCGCCAGCAGCGCTTCGCCAACGCTGAGGCCGAAGTAGGCGGTGAGCACGCCGCCGAGGGTGTAGGTGGGTACGCAGATGGACATGCCCACCCACAGGGCGGTGATGTGCCATTTGTTCCAGGTACGCTGGTGCACCTTGGTCGGTGCAATGTCAGGGTTGTAGCGCGGGCTGTCGAGAACATCGCTGCCCTCGGACAGCTCGAACAGGCCATCTTGCTCGACCACTTCCGATCTGCTCTGTTGCATAGGCCCTTCTCCAGTTTTTCTTCTATTTTTCGCTCATCAGGCTGATTCGATGACCGGAGTTCGCACGCGGAATGTGCTTAGAAATCTCGACCAGATTTTCATCTTGTCAAGCCAGTCAAATAGCCTGAAAGCCCCGCCCTGCGTACGCTCACTGAATTTAACCCTTGAATATCAGCTACTTAAAAACCACAAAATTAATGGGAAAATTTTCTTGCTGAATCAAGAATCAGCATCTAGCCTCGAATCTTGTCAGGCCTGACAGGATTGACCGCCCTGCCCGCCCTGCATCCATGACAATGCAAAGAACCGGCCAAGACCGGTCAGCCTGCGAGGAAAACGGCATGTCCCTGTTGATCCGTGGCGCCACCGTGGTTACCCACGAAGAGAGTTACCCCGCCGATGTCCTGTGTGCCGATGGCCTGATCCGAGCCATCGGGCAAAACCTCGAACCACCCACCGACTGCAAGATCCTCGACGGCAGCGGCCAGTACCTGATGCCCGGCGGCATCGACCCACACACCCACATGCAGTTGCCGTTCATGGGCACCGTGGCCAGCGAGGACTTCTTCAGTGGCACCGCTGCGGGCCTGGCAGGCGGCACCACCTCTATCATCGACTTCGTCATACCCAACCCGCAGCAATCGTTGCTGGAGGCCTTCCACACCTGGCGTGGCTGGGCGCAGAAAAGCGCCAGCGACTATGGCTTCCACGTCGCCATCACCTGGTGGAGCGAGCAGGTGGCCGAAGAGATGGGCGAGCTGGTGGCCAAGCACGGGGTGAACAGCTTCAAGCATTTCATGGCCTACAAGAATGCGATCATGGCCGCCGACGATACCCTGGTGGCCAGCTTCGAGCGTTGCCTGCAACTGGGCGCGGTGCCCACCGTGCATGCCGAGAACGGCGAGCTGGTGTACCACCTGCAGAAAAAACTGCTCGCCCAGGGCATGACCGGGCCGGAAGCCCACCCGCTGTCGCGCCCCTCGCAGGTTGAAGGCGAAGCGGCCAGCCGCGCCATCCGCATTGCCGAAACCCTCGGCACGCCGTTGTACCTGGTGCACATTTCCAGCCGCGAGGCACTGGATGAAATTGCCTATGCCCGAGGCAAGGGCCAGCCGGTGTATGGGGAGGTGCTGCCCGGCCACCTGCTGCTGGATGACAGCGTCTACCGTGACCCGGACTGGGCCACCGCCGCCGGTTATGTGATGAGCCCGCCGTTCCGCCCACGCGAGCACCAGGAGGCGCTGTGGCGCGGCTTGCAGTCGGGCAACCTGCACACCACCGCCACCGACCACTGCTGCTTCTGCGCCGAGCAGAAAGCCATGGGCCGCGACGACTTCAGCCGCATCCCCAATGGCACCGCCGGCATCGAAGACCGCATGGCGGTACTGTGGGATGCCGGGGTCAACAGCGGGCGACTGTCGATGCACGAATTCGTCGCGCTGACCTCCACCAACACGGCGAAAATCTTCAACCTGTTCCCGCGCAAGGGCGCTATACGCGTGGGTGCCGATGCCGACCTGGTGCTGTGGGACCCGCAGGGCACCCGCACCATCTCTGCCCAAACCCACCACCAGCAGGTGGACTTCAACATTTTCGAAGGCCGCACCGTGCGCGGCATCCCAAGCCACACCATCAGCCAGGGCAAGGTGCTCTGGGCCGATGGCGACCTGCGCGCCGAACCGGGCGCGGGGCGGTATGTGGAACGGCCGGCGTACCCGTCGGTGTATGAAGTGCTGGGGCGCCGGGCCGAGCATCAGCGGCCGATGCCAGTTCAGCGCTGAAACCATTGGGGCTGCAGTGCAGCCCATCGCGACGCAAGGCCGCTCCCACAAGGAGCGCGATCGCCTGTGGGAGCGGCCTTGCGTCGCAATGGGCCGCGCAGCGCCCCCAGAATCCACCGCAATACCTGTCGCCTGCACCATAAAAATAGAGAGGCTACAACCGTGATCGACGCCCTGAACCATTTGCCGCGCCCCCGGGCCGGCGCCGACCAGTTGGCCGAGCGCTTCAGCGATCTGGCCCCACCCCTCACCGCGCGCCAGGCTGCCCTGGAAAGTGCACGCTGCCTGTACTGCTACGACGCCCCCTGCGTCAACGCTTGCCCTAGCGAGATTGACATCCCCTCGTTCATACACCGCATCAGTGACGAAAACCTGCAAGGCGCCGCCGAACGCATTCTTTCGGCCAACATCCTTGGCGGTAGTTGCGCCCGCGTGTGCCCCACCGAAATCCTCTGCCAGCAAGCCTGCGTGCGCAACAACGCCCAGGAATGCGCGCCGGTGCTGATCGGCCAGCTGCAGCGTTACGCCCTGGACAACGCCCAGTTCAGCGCACACCCGTTCAAGCGCTCGGCAGCCACCGGCAAGCGTATCGCCGTGGTCGGCGCCGGCCCGGCAGGGCTGTCCTGCGCGCACCGCCTGGCCATGCACGGGCATGACGTGGTGGTGTTCGAGGCCTGCGACAAAGCCGGCGGCCTCAACGAGTACGGTATCGCCCGCTACAAGCTGGTAGACGACTATGCCCAGCGGGAGGTGGATTTCTTGTTGGGCATTGGCGGTATCGAAGTCCGCCATGGCCAGCGCTTGGGTGACAACCTCAGCCTGGGCGAGCTGCGCGATCAGTACGACGCGGTGTTCCTGGGCCTCGGCCTGAATGCCGTGCGCCAGCTAGGCCTGCCCGACGAGGAAGCCCCCGGCGTGCTCGCCGCCACCGAATACATCCGTGAGCTACGCCAGGCCGATGACCTGAGCCAGCTACCGCTGGCCGACCGCTGCCTGGTGATCGGTGCTGGCAACACGGCCATCGACATGGCCGTGCAAATGAGCCGTCTGGGTGCCCGTGACGTCAACCTGGTTTACCGCCGTGGTCAGGCAGACATGGGCGCTACCGGCCACGAGCAGGACATCGCCAAGGCCAATCAGGTGCGCCTGCACACCTGGGCCCGCCCTGATACCGTGCTGCTGGATGACGCCGGCAAGGTCCGCGGCATGCGCTTTGCCCGCACCGAGTTGGCGGAAGGCCGCCTGCGCGATACCGGCGAAACCTTCGAGCTGGCTGCGGACGCCATCTTCAAGGCCATTGGCCAGCGCTTCGACGACACCAGCCTCCACGACCCGGTGGCTGCGCAACTGGCCCGCGAGGGTGAGCGCATCCGCGTTGACGAAAACCTGCAGACCAGCCTACCGGGCGTATACGCAGGCGGCGACTGCACCGCGCTGGGCCAGGACCTTACCGTGCAGGCCGTGCAACACGGCAAGCTGGCCGCCGAAGCCATCCATGCCCAACTCATGCTCAACGTGGAGGCAGCGTAAATGGCCGACTTGTCTATCGTATTTGCCGGCATCAAGGCACCCAACCCCTTCTGGCTGGCCTCCGCACCGCCAACCGACAAGGCCTACAACGTGGTCCGCGCCTTCGAGGCCGGCTGGGGTGGCGTGGTCTGGAAGACCCTGGGCGAAGACCCTGCGGCGGTCAACGTGTCGTCGCGCTACTCGGCGCACTATGGTGCCAACCGTCAGGTACAGGGGATCAACAATATCGAGTTGATCACCGACCGCTCCCTGGACATCAACCTGCGCGAAATCACCCAGGTGAAGAAAGACTGGCCCGACCGCGCATTGATCGTGTCGCTGATGGTGCCGTGCATAGAGGAGTCGTGGAAGTTCATCCTGCCGCTGGTGGAAGCCACCGGGGCCGATGGCATCGAGTTGAACTTCGGTTGCCCGCACGGTATGCCGGAACGGGGCATGGGGGCGGCCGTTGGCCAGGTACCGGAATATGTGGAAATGGTCACCCGCTGGTGCAAGACGTACTGCGCGCTGCCGGTGATCGTGAAGCTTACGCCGAACATCACCGATATCCGCCAGTCGGCCCGCGCCGCGCACCGGGGCGGGGCCGATGCCGTGTCGTTGATCAATACCATCAACTCCATCACCAGCGTCGACCTGGACCGCATGGTGGCCCACCCGATTGTCGGAGACCAGAGCACCCATGGTGGTTACTGCGGTTCGGCAGTGAAGCCGATTGCCTTGAACATGGTGGCGGAAATCGCCCGCGACCCGGAAACGCGTGGCTTGCCGATTTGTGGCATTGGCGGCATCGGCAACTGGCGTGACGCCGCCGAGTTCATGGCCCTGGGCAGTGGCGCCGTGCAGGTGTGCACGGCAGCGATGCTGCATGGCTTCCGTATCGTCGAGGACATGCAGGACGGCCTGGCACGCTGGATGGACCAGCATGGGCACCCCAACATCGAGGCGTTCCGCGGGCAGGCGGTGGGCCATACCACCGACTGGAAATACCTGGACATCAACTACAAGTCGGTGGCGCACATTGACCAGGAGGCGTGCATCGGCTGCGGGCGCTGCCACATTGCGTGTGAGGACACCTCGCACCAGGCGATTGCCAGCACGCTGAAGGCTGACGGCACGCATGCCTACAGTGTGATCGAAGAGGAATGCGTGGGCTGCAACCTGTGCCAGATCACCTGCCCGGTGGAAAACTGCATCGAAATGGAGGCACAGGATACCGGCAAGCCGTACCTGAACTGGACGCAGGATCCGCGTAACCCGTACCGCGAGGCCAGTTGAAGCAATGGGGGCTGCCATGCAGCCCTTCGCGGGCTTGCCCGCTCCCACAGGACTGCGCCATTTCTGAGGACAGCGCAGAACCTGTGGGAGCGGGCAAGCCCGCGAATGCCGCGCAGCGGCCTCCATCGCCGGTTCACGGCGCCAGCCCTATCCCCCGCAAGATCACGCTGGTCACCGTCTGCACGGCACTCTCGAACGCCATGTCCGACAGCATCTCGCCGCCGTTCAGCAACTGCACCTGGTAACCGAAGTCGGCGTAATGCTGGGTCGAGGCCCAGATCATGTACAGCAGCGCCGACGGCTCCACCGGCAGGATGCGCCCCTCTTCCACCCAGCTGCGGATCTTGGCTTCTTTCATCTTCGCCCAAGGCACCAGGCTTTCGTCGAGGTTAACCCCCAGCACCGGCGCGCCGTGCAGCATCTCTTCGGCCCAGATTTTCGAGCCCAGCGGCCGCGAGCGCGAATGGCCCATCTTCGCCCGGATGTAGCTGGTCAGCACCACACGCGGATCGTCGAAGTTCTCGAAGCACAGGGCGTCCTGCTTCCACACATCCAGCAGGTCCTGCAGCACCGCGCGGAACAGCTCGTCCTTGGTGCTGAAGTAATAATGCAGGTTGGAGCGTGGCAACTCAGCCTGCTCTGCGATATCCCCCATCGAGGTGGCGCCATAGCCCTTCTCGGCAAACACCTTTTCCGCCGCTTGCAGGATTTTTTCGATATTGCGTCGGCGGATTTCGATCTTGTGATTGGCCATCAGGCTTGGGCCGTCCACACCGCCAGTTCATAACCGTCCGGGTCAATGAAATGAAAACGCCGCCCGCCGGGAAAGGCAAAGGTCGCCCGGCTGATTTTCGCCCCGGCGGCTTCGATCCGCTGCTGCGTGGCCTCCAGGTCGTCGGCGTACAAGATGACCAGCGGCCCACCCGGACGCACCGGCTCACCCGTGGTGAAGCCACCCGTCAACCGGCCGTCACTGAACTCGGTGTAGGTCGGCCCGTAGTCGGTGAATGCCCAACCAAACACGCTGCCATAGAAGGCCTTGCTCCGTGAAATGTCGCTGACATTGAACTCGATGTTGTCGATTTGCCGGTCAGTACCGCGAATGCCCATGTGTGCTCCGTGCCGAAGGGTGTTTGGCCTAGTCTACTCCGGTCAAGGCAGTCGCCCCACTCATTCGCTACCCACAACGCGCCCGGTCGCGCGCCGGGCACTGTGCGCGGTGCAGATTCAGCGCGGTGTTGATGATGCCTATCTGGCTGAAGGCCTGGGGGAAGTTGCCGAGCATGCGCTGGCCGGCCGGGTCGTACTGTTCGGCCAGCAGGCCAAGGTCGTTGCACAGGCCGGCCAGGTGTTGGTACAGCGCTTCGGCTTTGGCCTGGCGCCCCAGCAATACATAAACGTCCGCCAGCCAGAACGAACACACCAGGAAGGTGCCCTCTCCCGGCGTCAGGCCGTCGCTGCAGCTGTCACTGTCATAGCGCAGCAGCAGGCCGTTCTTCATCAGACGTTGTTCGATCTGTTCGAGGGTGCGCACGAAGCGTGGGTCATCCGCCGGCAGGAAGCCGGTCAGGGCGATCTGCAACAGGCTGGCGTCCATTTCGGTCGAACCATAGGCCTGGACGAAGAACCGGCCGCTGGCGTCCAGGCCGCGCTCGCACACTTCGCGGTGAATCTCGTCAGCCACCTGGCGATAATGCTGCCCGCGCTCGCGGCCTTCTTCTGTGGTGTCGGCCAGCCCTGCGGCGCGGTCGAAGGCGACCCAGGCCATCACTTTGGAGTGCACGAACTGCTGTCGGCCGCCGCGCATTTCCCAGATGCCTTCGTCCGGCTCGCGCCAGATACGTTCGACATAAGGCAGTATCAAGCGCGAAATGGCGGCGCTGCGCGGGTGGCGGGGCAACCCGCCCTTGATCGCCTGGGTCATCGCATCGGCCAGTTCGCCATAGATGTCCAGCTGCGTCTGCGCCGAGGCGGCGTTGCCCACCCGCACCGGCTGTGAATGCTCATAACCGACCAGCCACGGCAAGGTGTACTCCTGCAGGTCGCGCTCGCCGGCCAGGCCATACATGATCTGCATCTGCTCGGGGTTGCCGGCCACCGAGCGCAGCAGCCACTCGCGCCAAGCCTGGGCTTCGTCGAAATAGCCAAGGTTCATGAAGGCCAGCAGGGTCATGGTCGCGTCGCGCAGCCAACAGAAGCGGTAGTCCCAGTTGCGCTCGCCACCCACACGCTCGGGCAGCGACGTGGTGACGGCTGCGACAATACCGCCGGTGGGGGCGTAGGTCATGGCCTTGAGGGTGAGCAGCGAACGGCGCACCAGGGCGGTATATGGCCCTACCTGCGGGCAGCGGTCGGCGAAGGCCTGCCATTGCTCGCAGGTGTTCGCCAAGGCTTGGTCGATGTCGCAGTCGGGCTGCACCGGCAAGTGCGAGGGCTGGTGGCGCAGGCTGAAGACCTGGCGCTGGCCCGTGCTGACGCGAAAGCGGCAGCCGGTATGGTGGTCGCGGGCTTGCGGGGGCACGGTGCTGCACAGGATCAGCCGGTCAGGGCCGGCGACTGCGCTGAGGGTCAGTGGGTCGAGCCGTTCCACCCAGGGCACGCTGCGGCCGTAGTCGAAGCGCATGACCAGGTCCATTTCGAAACTGGTTTCGCCAGACAAGCCTTCGACGATGCGCACCACCGAATTGACCTCGCCCAAAGGCATGAAGTCGAGCACCCGGGCACGACCGCTTGCGGTCACCCAGGTGGTTTCCAGCACCAGGGTGTCGCCCAGGTACTGGCGGCTGCTGTGCGCTACCGGGTCGCAAGGGGCCAGGCGCCAGCGGCCGTTTTCTTCATTGCCCAACAGGGCCGCGAACACGGCGGGGGCGTCGAAACGTGGCAGGCACAGCCAGTCCAGCGAGCCATCGCGGCTGACCAGCGCCGCACTACGGCAGTTGCCCAGCAGGGCGTAGTCTTCGATATGGGCAGGCATTGGGTCTCCTTTGTGTGGTTGCCTGTGCTGGCCTCTTCGCAGGTGCCTGAGGGAAATGGAATTCCCTGTAGGAGCGGGCTTGCCCGCGAAACGGCCGGCACAGGCTTGCAAACCTCTCACCCCAACCGGTGCCACTCGCGCTTGTCGCGGGCCAGCAATTCATTGCCGGCCTCCGGCCCGTCCTCGCCAGCCGAGTACTCATGCACTTCGCCGCCCTGGGCCCAGGCATCGAGAAACGGCTGCACCGCCCGCCAGCCGTTCTCGATGTTGTCTGCCCGCTGGAACAGGGTCTGGTCACCGGTCAGGCAGTCATAGATCAGCGTCTCGTAGCCAGTGGCCGGGGTCATCTTGAAGAAGTCCTTGTAGGCAAAACCCAACTCGACATTCTCCATCACCAGTTCCGGCCCGGGCCGTTTGGCTTGCAGGTCGAACCACATGCCTTCATTGGGCTGGATCTGGATTTTCAGGTAGTTGGGCTTGGGCCGCTCCAGCTCCGACTCGCGAAACTGCGCATACGGCGCGGGCTTGAAGCAGATGGCAATCTCGGTGTCACGCACACTCATGCGCTTGCCGGTGCGCAGGTAGAACGGCACGCCGGCCCAGCGCCAGTTGTCGATCATCACCTTCAGCGCCACGTAGGTCTCGGTCTGGCTATCCGGCGCGACGTTGGCCTCCTGGCGGTAGCCTGGCAACGGCTTGCGCCCCTGCTTGCCGGCACTGTACTGGCCTCGCACGGAGTTTTTCAGGGCCATTTTTGCCGACCATGGGCGGATAGCGCCGACCACCTTGGCCTTTTCACCGCGCACCGCATCGGCGCCGAACGCGGCCGGCGGCTCCATGGCCACCATCGCCAGCAGCTGGAACAGGTGGTTGGGCACCATGTCGCGCAGGGCGCCGGTGCTGTCATAGAAGGCACCACGGGTCTCGACACCGACGGTTTCCGCTGCGGTGATCTGCACGTGATCGATGTAGTGATTGTTCCAGAACGATTCGAACAGGCCGTTGGAAAAGCGGCTGACCAGAATATTCTGCACCGTCTCTTTGCCCAGGTAATGGTCGATGCGGTAGATCTGCCGCTCGCCCATCACCTTCAGCAGGCAGGCGTTGAGCGCCTCGGCGCTGGCCAGGTCAGTGCCGAACGGTTTTTCAACCACCACCCGGCGAAAACCGCCGGCAGACTCGTCCAGCAGGCCGGCCTGCCCCAGGCGCTGCGCCACCTCGGGGAAGAAGCGCGGCGACGTGGCCAGATAGAAAATGGCATTGCCGTGGCTGGTCTTGTCGATGCGCCTGGCCAGGGCCTGGTAGGTGGCCGGATCGAGAAAGTCGCCCGTCTGATAATCCAGGCGCTTGGCCAGGCGGGCCCATAGCTTCTCGTCCAGGCACTTGGCGCTGCCCTCGCTTCCTTTGTCGCGCTCGACCATGAACGCGTGCAGGCGCGCGGCGAATTCTTCGGCGCTGGCCGGGTTATGGTCAACACCGACGATGCGCAGGTTACGGTCCAGCAAACCGTCACGGCTGAGGTTGTACAGCGCGGGCATCAGCAGGCGCTTGACCAGGTCGCCATTGGCGCCGAACAGGAACAGCGTACAAGGGGGGGCGGACGCGGTGGTCTGTGTAGTCATTCGCCTTTCTTCTCGATGTGGCCACCGAAGCCCAGGCGCATGGCCGAGAGGATCTTGTCACCGTAGGTGCCCTGTTGCTGGCGCGAACGGAAGCGCGCGAACAGTGCGCTGGACAACACCGGCACCGGCACCGCCTGCTCGACGGCGGCGTCGATGGTCCAGCGGCCTTCGCCACTGTCGGACACCGAGCCACTGAATTGCGACAGCTGCGGGTCGGCCACCAGCGCATCGGCAGTGAGGTCGAGCAGCCACGAGGTCACCACGCTGCCGCGACGCCACACCTCGGCAATTTCGGCCACGTTCAGGTCGAAGCGCTGGTCTTCCGGCAGCTCGTTGCCACCTTTGCTGCGCAGCAGGTCGAAGCCTTCGGCATAGGCCTGCATCAGGCCGTACTCGATGCCGTTATGCACCATTTTCACGTAGTGCCCGGCGCCGGGTGGGCCAGCGTGGATGTAGCCGTGTTCGGCACGCTGGTGCTCGCCGCTGCGGCCATGGGTACGCGGGATATCGCCCACGCCCGGCGCCAGCGCCTTGAACAGCGGCTCCAGGCGCTCGAACACGTCCTTTTCGCCGCCGATCATCATGCAGTAGCCGCGGTCGAGGCCCCATACACCGCCGGAAGTTCCGACGTCCAGATAATGCAGGCCGCGCTTGGCCAGCTCTGCAGCGCGGCGCATGTCGTCCTTGTAGAAGGTGTTGCCGCCGTCGATGATCGCATCGCCCGGCTCCAGCAATTCGGCCAGTTGGGCGATGGTCTGCTCGGTGGGGTCGCCAGCCGGCAGCATCACCCATACCGCGCGCGGTGCTTTCAGCTTTTGCACCAGTGCACCGAGGTCGTGCGCGCCCTGGGCGCCCTCGCCCTCCAGGCCGGTGATGGCTTCACGGTTGCGGTCGTGCACCACGGTGCGATGGCCGGCGCGCATCAGGCGCCTTGCGATATTGCCGCCCATACGGCCCAGCCCGACGATTCCCAGTTGCATGAGCCAATACTCCCTTTCGAAATGGATGACGACGTAGTCCAGCTTTTCAGATTAGTCCAGCATGCCGCCCGAGGGTTCAGCGACGAACGGCAAGACCACGATATACAAAAAAGTTCCCAAGGCCTGCGAAAGAATTCAAAATGCGCCCCGCGTGAAGCGTCTACGCTTTGACTTGTCACCAGCCAAAACCGCGAGGTGTGCTCATGGGTACATTGATGCCAGCAACTCCACCCCAGACCCTCTATGTCTCCGTGCGCCGTGATGAGTTGCGTAAACTGAAGGACGAACGTGACCAGCTCCGCGAGCAGGTCGCCCAGTTGAACCTGCTGCTGGCGCAACAGCGCGCTGGCGATAAAGCTGTCAGCCTCTGATCGATCCCCTTGCCGCCTGTGGGAGCTGCATGGCTCCCACCCGTCTGCTCCTCAATCCAGTCGCCCTCTTGGAACCCTGCCGGGCAACCGGAGCAGGCTAGTGCCCAGAAAGCGCCTGTATTGAAAGCAGCATTTTCCGCCCATCCAACCGCTTCGCAGCATAAAGCTGCCCTCACCCTTACGCCCCAAAAAGGTGCGTTGTACGTAGCGAGCCACAATTTGGCGCAGCTCGAAAGCCCTTTGCCCCACGCTCGCCCACCCCTTTTCCCACCCCGCCACAAACGCCAACGTTTGCGTCTATTCCGCACATAACAATAGTGACCAGTGGGTCACCTTTTTATCACTTTCTCTCCTACACTCGGTTTTCGGCCCGCCATTTGCTCAACGGAAGAGTGACCCCAAAAAAGTCGAACTTTCAGGAAACCCGGCAGGTCATGAATATAAGTAGGCCAGGCGCATTGGGCTATTCCCGATCCCCGGCCCACACCCCCCAACCAGTCCAAGCGCCTTCGGCCGGAATGCTGATCGCGTAGTGCCTGCGCGCACGACCCTGGGGCATGGAACGCACTAAGCAGATTCAAACTAGAGAGAACCAGCACGAAACATCGCCACGGGTGCCAGCACCCGACCAAGCATAGGGACGGAGAGAAGTATGATCAGTGCCGCTGTCGAGCCTCACGTAGACGCTTTCAAACCGGATAACCGCGAGCCGCTCACCCCGGATTTCGCCACGACAGGCAAGGCACCGGGCGCCCAGCGCCAGCACAACCCGAACATGCGCAAGATTCTGTTCGTGACTTCGGAAATCGCCGACCTGGTGAAAACCGGCGGCCTGGGTGACGTGTCCGCTGCCCTGCCCCGTGCCCTGGCGCACCTGCACGATGTGCGGGTACTTATCCCCGGCTACCGCCAGGTAATGGAAAGCGACAACCCGATACATATCGTGGGTGAGCTGGGCGGCCATGCGGCCCTGCCGCCATGCAAGATCGGCCGCATGGACATGGCCGATGGCCTGGTCATCTATGTGTTGATCTGCCCCGAACTGTACCAGCGCGACGGCACACCCTATGGTGCCAACAATGGCCGCGACTGGCCCGACAACCACATCCGCTTTGCCCGCCTGGGCCTGGCTGCCGCCGAAATCGCTGCCGGCGAAGGCAAGATCCACTGGACGCCGGAAGTGGTGCACGCACATGACTGGCCCGCCGGCCTTGCCCCCGCCTACATGCACTGGCGCGGCCTGAATACGCCCACGCTGTTCACCATCCACAACCTGGCTTACCAAGGTGTGTACAGCCGCGGTTGCAGCCCGGAGCTGGCGATACCCGAACATGCCATGCAGCAGGAAGGCATGGAGTTCTACGGCAAGCTGTCGTTCCTCAAGGCCGGCCTGGCCTACTCCAGCCACATCACCACAGTCAGCGCCACCTATGCCCGGGAAATCACCACCCCGGAATTCGGCTGCGGCCTGGACGGGTTCCTCGCCAGCAAGGCCCAGCAAGGCCTGCTTGGTGGCATCCCCAACGGCATCGACGAAAGCTGGGACTCGGCCACCGACAAGCACCTGCAGCACAACTTCAGCATCAACGACTGGGAGGGCAAAGCGCGTAACGCCCAGGAGGTGCGCGAACTGTTCGGCCTGGAAGATTCCGAAGGCCCGCTATTCGCCGTTGTGTCGCGGCTGGTCTATCAAAAGGGCCTGGACCTGACCTTGGGCGTGGCCGACTACATCGTCGAGCAAGGCGGGCAGATCGCGATCATCGGCCGCGGCGAACCGGAAGAGGAACAGGCCATGCGCGAGCTGGCACTGCGTCACCCGGGCCGCATCGGTGTGCGTATCGGCTTCAATGAAACCGATGCCCGGCGCATGTTCGCCGGCAGCGATTTCCTGCTGATGCCATCGCGCTATGAGCCGTGCGGCCTCAGCCAGATGTACGCGCAGCGCTTCGGCTCGCTGCCGGTGGCACGCAATACCGGTGGCCTGGCCGACACCATCGAGTGCGGCGTGACAGGCTTCCTGTTCAACGAATCTACCGTCGAGAGCTACCGCGAGGCACTCAGCCGCGCCTTCTATGTATACGGCAAGAAGGACCTGCTGAACGCCATGCGCTGCCTGTCGATGACCCAACCGTTCAACTGGTGCCAGGCGGTTGAACCCTACGCCCGCCTGTACGAGGACCTGGTCAAGCAGGCACAGCTGAGCCACTACTGAGCGGGGGTCGGAAGATGCACAGACATGGCGCACACTTGCTGGACGCCACGTCGGCGCGCTTCGCCCTCTGGGCGCCGGATGCGCGCAGCGTGAGCGTGGAACTGGAGCGGCAGCCGGCCATCGAACTGCTGCCGGATGACGAGGGCTGGTACAGCGGCGTGGCGCCATGCCAGGCCGGTGACCGTTACCACTACCGTATCGACGGTGAGCTGCAGGTGGCCGACCCGGCCTCGCGCTACCAACCCGACGGCGTACACGGGCCGAGCCAGGTCGTGGATGTGGCCGGTTACGCCTGGCAACACCCGTGGCAAGGCCGGCCTTGGCATGAGGCCGTGATCCAGGAGGTACATGTCGGCCTGCTCGAGGGTTACGCCGGGGTTGCCAGGCAATTGCCGCGCCTGGCCGAACTGGGCATCAGCGCGGTCGAATTGATGCCGCTGGGGCAGTTCCCTGGCGAACGCAACTGGGGCTACGACGGTGTGCTGCCATACGCCCCACAGAATACCTACGGCAGCCCCGAGCAGCTGTGCGCACTGGTCGACCAGGCCCACGGCTACAGGCTGATGGTGCTGGTCGATGTGGTGTACAACCACTTCGGCCCCGACGGCAATTACCTGCACCAGTACGCCAGCCCGTTCTTCCGTGAAGACCGGCAGACCCCCTGGGGCGCGGCCATCGACTTTCGCCGCCCGCAGGTGCGCGAGTACTTTATCCAGAACGCCCTGATGTGGCTGTGCGACTACCGCTGCGACGGCCTGCGCCTGGATGCCGTGCATGCCATCGACCAGCCCGATTTTCTGATCGAGCTGGCCCAACGGGTGCGCGCCGCCATAGAACCAGGCCGGCACGTGTGGTTGGTGCTGGAGAACGAGCACAACCAGGCGGAGCTGCTGGAACAGGGTTACGACGCCCAGTGGAACGATGACGGCCACAATGCCCTGCATGTGCTGCTGACCGGTGAAACCGAAGGCTACTATGCCGACTACCAGCATCGCCCCATCGACCAACTGGCACGGTGCCTTGGCGAAGGTTTCGTGTTCCAGGGCCAGGCCAACCGGCATGGCAAACCACGCGGTGAACCCAGCGGGCATTTACCGCCCAGCGCCTTCGTGTTGTTCCTGCAGAACCACGACCAGATCGGCAACCGTGCGCTGGGTGAGCGCCTGACCCGCCTGTGCCCCGCGCCAGCCTTGCGTGCAGCCACCGGCCTGTTGCTGCTGGCACCGATGATCCCGCTGCTGTTCATGGGCGACGAAGCCGGCAGTTGCCAGCCGTTCCTGTTTTTTACCGACTTCCATGACGCGCTGGCCGACGCGGTACGCGAAGGCCGTCGTGGCGAATTCGCCCACTTCAGCGCGTTCGCCGACCCCAAGCAGCGTGAGCACATTCCCGACCCCAACGCCGAACAGACGTTCGCCTCTTCACGCCCGCAGAACAAGGCGGTGATCGCCGGCTGGCATGGCCTTTACCAGCAACTGCTCGACCTGCGCCGCCGCCATGTCATCCCGCACTTGCCCGGCAGCCGTGCCCTCGGCGCCGAGGTGCACGCTGACAAAGCGCTGACCGCGCGCTGGCGGCTAGGCAATGGCAACACGCTGCGCATCGACCTGAACCTGGCCGACACCCCGCAGGCGGTCGAACTGCCCGCGCCATCCACACGGCTGTTCGACAGCAGCGACACCCGCCACCCGGATACCCACCTGGCTGCGTACAGCTGCGTGGTCAGCCTGCTTCCCCCTGCCCAGGAGCGCCCATGAGCGAAACTGCCCTGCATCGTCTGGCAACCAGCGTCGGGCTGAACCGCGACTGGATTGACGCCAATGCCAGGCCCCAGCGTGTCAGCGACGAAGTGCTGCGCAACATCCTCGAAGGCCTTGGCCATCCGGCCGGCGATGACGCGGCCGTTGCCGCCAGCCTGCGTGCGGTGGAAACCGCCGAAGACAGCGAACACCTGCCGCCCTTGCTGACCGCCGACCTAGGCCAGCCGCTAGCGCTGGCGCGCTACTTCAGTGCCGCCAGCGTGGCCCACTGCACCCTGGAAGATCACACCTCGGTCACCCTCAGCCTCGATGACCAGGCGCGCCTGCCCGGCGAGCTGCCTATCGGCTATCACCAGGTGGAAATCGACAGCCGCCGCTTCACCGTAGCGGTGGCGCCAACACGTTGCCACAGCCTGGAAGACACGGTGCAACAGCCGCCACCACGCTGCTGGGGCCTGGCAGTGCAGCTGTACAGCCTGCGCCGCCCCGGCGACGGTGGCTTCGGCGACTGCCTGGCGCTGGAGCAGTTGGCCCGCTCGGCCGCCGAGCGCGGCGCCGATGCCTTGGCTATCAGCCCGATTCACGCCCTCTCGGCCATGGACCAGGAACACTACAGCCCCTACTCACCTTCCAGTCGCCTGCTGCTCAACACCCTGTACACCAGCCCCGCGGCGCTACTGGGTGAACGGGAGGTGCGTATGGCCATCGAAGCGTGCGGGCTGGAGCAACAACTCGAAGAGCTGGAACAACGCCCTCTGGTCGACTGGCCACGCGCCGCCAGCGCCCGGCTGCGTTTGCTTGAAGCGCTTTACCAGGGTTTCAGCCAAGGCGACCACCCGCTACGCACGGATTTTGACAGCTTCCGCGAAGCCGGCGGCCAGACGCTGGAGCACCACTGCCGCTTCGAGGTGCTGCAGGCCCAGGCGGTGGAGCACGGCCTCGGTGCCGACTGGCGCAACTGGCCCAAAGCCTGGCACGACCCCTACCACCCGGAAGTGGAGGCTTTGGCCAACGCCTACCCGGCCAAGGTCGAGTTCCACGCCTTCTGCCAGTGGTTGACCGAACGTGGCCTGCAACGTGCCCAGGAAGCGGCCCGCAGCAACGGCATGGCCGTGGGTTTGATCGCCGACCTGGCGGTAGGCGCCGACGGTGCCGGCAGCCAGGCGTGGAGCCGCCAGGACGAACTGCTGGCCGGCCTGAGCGTGGGTGCGCCGCCCGACATCCTCAACCACACCGGGCAGGACTGGGGCATTTGCGCCTTCTCGCCCGAGGGCCTCAAGCGCAATGGCTATCGCGCCTTCATCGAGATGCTGCGGGCCAACCTTGCCCACGCTGGCGGCCTGCGCATCGACCATGTGATGGGCCTGCGCCGGCTATGGCTGATCCCGCAGGGGGCCAACCCCAGCGAAGGCGCCTACCTCGACTACCCGCTAGACGACCTGTTGCGCCTGCTGGCGCTGGAGTCGGTGCGTCACCAGGCGATCATCCTCGGCGAAGACCTGGGCACCGTGCCCGACAGCCTGCGCGAAAAGCTGGCCGAGAAGGCAGTGCTGGGCATGCGCGTGCTGCCGTTCGAGCAGACCCAGCCGGGCCAGTTCAAGCCGATTCTCGACTGGCCCGACAATGCCCTAGCCACGACCGGCACCCACGACCTGGCGCCACTGGCCGGCTGGCTGGCAAACCGCGACATCGACTGGAGACACCGTTTGCAACTGATCGACGCCGCTACCGAGTTGCACTGGCGACACGAGCGTCAGAAAGAACGCGACGGCCTGCGCCGCATGCTGGAGGCCAACTACGGCGAACTGAAGGACAACGACGCGCTGATCGATGCGGCCATCCGCTTCGTTGGCCATACCCGTGCACCGCTGGTGCTGGTGCCGTTGGAAGACCTGCTGGGCTGCGACGAGCAACCCAACCTGCCGGGCACCACCAACGGCCATCCCAACTGGCGGCGGCGCTTTGCCCGCCCGGTTCGCGAACTGCTCGACGACGAGGACGCCGCACGGCGCCTGGAGCTGCTGGCCCAGGCCCGCGAACAGGCGTGGGAGCGTGACCGATGAAGCCACTGACC
The DNA here is from genome assembly GCF_043106315.1 of Pseudomonas sp. FYR_5. Classification (NCBI taxonomy): domain Bacteria; kingdom Pseudomonadati; phylum Pseudomonadota; class Gammaproteobacteria; order Pseudomonadales; family Pseudomonadaceae; genus Pseudomonas; species Pseudomonas sp. FYR_5. The sequence goes on from NZ_JBICMK010000020.1 coordinate 79,840, forward strand.
GCGACCCTGCGCCTGCAATTTCACAGCGACTTCACCCTCGATCACGCCGTGCCGCTGGTGCCGTATTTCGCCCAACTGGGCATCAGCCACCTGTATGCCTCGCCCATCCTCAAAGCCCGCGCTGGCTCGCGCCATGGCTACGACGTGGTCGACCCTACCTGCGTCAACCCGGAACTGGGTGGCGAGGCCGCGCTGGAGCGCCTGGTCGCCGCCCTGCGCCAGCATGGCATGGGGCTGATCCTCGACACGGTGTCCAACCACATGGCCGTGGGCGGTGCCGACAACCCCTGGTGGCAAAGCCTGCTGGCCTGGGGGCGGCGCAGCCCGTATGCAGAGTTCTTCGACATCCAGTGGCACTCCAGCGACCCACTGCTGGCCGGGCAACTGCTGTTGCCGTTCCTCGGCAGCGACTACGGCGTGGCGCTCAAAAATGGCGAGATACCGCTGCAGTTCGACAAACAGCAGGGGCTGCTGCAAGTGGCCCATTACGCGCATCGTTTCCCGATCTGCCCGGTCGATTACGGCTGGATTCTCGCGCTCAGCCCAGAGCCTGCGCTCAATTTGCTGGCCGAGCGCTTCACGGCATTGGGCGACTCGTCCACCCCGCTGGCCGATAGCCTGCCGCTCCAAGCCGAACTGGCACGCCTGGTGCGCGAAGGTGCCGACCTCGAATCGGCCCTGGTGGCCTTCGACAGCCGCAGCGAGGCCGGTTTCAGGCGCCTGCACCTGCTGCTGGAGCGCCAGACCTACCGCCTGGCCAGCTGGCGCACCGCTGCCGACGACATCAACTGGCGACGCTTCTTCGACATCAACGAGCTGGGCGGCCTGCGCGTGGAGCGCGCCGTGGTGTTCGAAGCCACCCATGCCAAGCTGTTCGAACTGATCGAACGCGGCTTGGTGGACGGCCTGCGCATCGACCATATCGACGGCCTTGCCGACCCGCGTGGCTACTGCCGCAAACTGCGCCGGCGGGTTGATGGCCTGCTGGCGCGGCGGCCGCTGAATGCAGGGCTGGAGCACTTCCCCCTGTACGTGGAAAAGATCCTGGGTGCCGACGAGCACCTGCACCGCGACTGGCTTACCGACGGCACCACCGGCTACGAGTTCATGAACCAGGTGTCGCTGCTGCAGCATGATCCGGCCGGCCAAGCGCCGCTGAGCGAGCTGTGGAGCAACGTCAGCGAGCGCCCGGACTTCCCCGAAGAAGTGCGCCAGGCCCGCCACCTGGTGCTTAACGCCAGCCTGGCCGGTGACTGCGAATCGGTGGCCCAGGCACTGTTGCAGGTGGCGCGCAACGACCTGATGACCCGTGACCTGACCCTGGGCGCGATTCGCCGGGCCTTGCAGGCATTGGTAGCGCATTACCCGGTGTACCGCACCTACTTCAATGCCTGCGGGCGCCCGGCGCAGGACGAAGGGTTCTTCCAGCAGGCGCTGACCAACGCCCGCCAAGACCTTGCCGAAGCTGACTGGCCGCTACTGGACCAACTTGAGCGGTGGCTGGGCGGGCAAGCCTGGCGGCACCTGCCACCGGGGCGTGCCCGCAAGCAACTGCGCCACGCCTGCGTGCGCTTCCAGCAGTTGACTGCGCCCAGCGCCGCCAAAGCCGTGGAAGACACCGCCTTCTACCGCAGCGCCAGGCTGCTGTCGCGTAACGACGTGGGCTTCGAGGCAGAGCGCTTCAGTGCCCCGCCCATGCATTTCCACAACGAGGCCCAGCGGCGCCTGCGCGATTTCCCCGACAACCTGCTGACCACCGCCACCCACGACCACAAGCGTGGCGAGGACACGCGTGCACGCCTGGCCGTACTCAGCGAGCGCGGCACGTGGCTGGCCAGCCGGGTGGAGCATTGGCGGGAGCTGGCCGCCCCCCTGCGCGCGCAGTTGGACGACGGGCTGGCACCCAGCCCCGGCGACGAGTTGATGCTGCTACAAACCCTGCTCGGCAGTTGGCCCTTGGACCTCGACCTGCACGACGACAATGCCCTGCGTCACTACGCCGAGCGTGTTCGCCAGTGGCAGCAGAAGGCCCTGCGCGAGGCCAAGCTGCGCAGTAGCTGGAGCGCGCCGAACGAGGCCTATGAAGGCGCCTGCGCTCATTACCTCCACGGCCTGCTGCTGGACAGCGAGAACCAGCAACTGCGCAAGTCGCTGGCCGACGCGGCGCAGCTGCTGGCCTGCCCCGGCGCTCTCAACGGCTTGGTCCAGGCCCTGTTGCGCATGACCACACCCGGTGTGCCCGACCTGTACCAGGGTAACGAATACTGGGACTTCAGCCTGGTCGACCCGGACAACCGCCGCGCCGTGGACTACGCTTTGAGGCGTCGCACGCTGGACGACGCCACGCCGGCCGCCGAACTGTTGGCCCACTGGCGCGACGGCCGCGTCAAACAGGCCTTGATCGCGCGGCTGCTGGACTGCCGCCAGGCCCACGCCGAGCTGTTCCGCCGCGGTGCCTACCTGCCACTGACCGCACAGGGCCGCCATGCTGACAAGGTCATTGCCTTTGCTCGCCAAGGGGAAGGCGAGCACGCCATCGTCGTCGCCCCGCGCCTGGCCAGCAGCCTGCTCGGAGGGGCCACTACACCGTTGATTCCAGCGCAGAACTGGGACGACACCCGGCTGGTACTGCCGTTTGCCTTGTCACCTGCCAACTCGACGGGACTTTTCTCCAGTGCGGCGGTCAGCTCTTCAAAGGAGTTGCTGTTGAGCGCCGTGCTGGCGGAGTTTCCGGTCAACGTGTTGATACAACAATCTTGAGCATCAGGAGCGTCATGATGAGTGTCGATGAAAAGCGTATTCGCGAATTTGCCTACCAGATCTGGGAATCCGAAGGTAAGCCTGTAGGGGAGGAAGAACGCCACTGGGAAATGGCCCGCAAGCTGGCCGAGGCCGAAGCGCTGGCGCCCAAGGCAGCCCCGCGCAAGAAAGCAGCAGCCAAGCCAAAGGCGCCTGCAGAACCCAAGGCGGCGGCCCTGCCGGGGGTCAAACCTGCTGCGGCGAAAAAGCCCCGGGCGGCGAAAAAGCCTGCTGCCGGTTAAGCCTATCCTGGCCTCTTCGCGGGTAAACCCGCTCCTACAGGTTCATCACAGGTGCATGTAGGAGCGGGTTTACCCGCGAGGAGGCCAATGCAGGCCAGCACAATTCCCCTTCCATCACGGCCACTCGAGGATCGTCATGAGCCCCCGCACCCCGAAGAAAACCCGCTCGGTCGCACCATCGCGCATCCGCGAAGGCCTGCCCTTCCCCCTCGGCGCCACCTGGGATGGCCTAGGGGTCAACTTCGCCCTGTTCTCGGCCAACGCCACCAAGGTCGAGCTGTGCCTGTTCGACTCCACAGGCGAGCAGGAAATCGAGCGCATCGAACTCCCCGAGTACACTGATGAGATCTACCACGGCTACCTCCCCGACGCTCACCCCGGCCTGGTCTATGGCTACCGGGTATACGGCCCCTACGAGCCGGAAAACGGCCACCGCTTCAACCCCAACAAACTGCTGATCGACCCGTATGCCAAACAACTGGTCGGCAGCCTGAAATGGTCCGAGGCACTGTTCGGCTACACCATCGGGCACCCCGACGACGACCTGTCGTTCGACGAGCGCGACAGCGCGCCTTTCGTGCCCAAATGCAAGGTCATCGACCCGGCGTTCACCTGGGGCCGCGACCAGCGCGTGCAGATCCCATGGGAGCGCACGATCATCTATGAAGCGCATGCCCGCGGCATCAGCATGCGCCACCCGGCAGTGCCTGAAGAACTGCGTGGCACCTTCGCCGGCTTGGCCAACGACGAGCTGCTCAAGCACATCAAGGACCTTGGCGTGTCGAGCATCGAGCTGCTGCCGATTCACGCCTTCGTCAACGACCAGCACCTGCTGGACAAGGGCCTGAACAACTACTGGGGCTACAACAGCATCGCCTTTTTCGCCCCGCACCCGCGCTACCTGGCCAGCGGCAAGATCGCCGAGTTCAAGGAGATGGTCGCGCACCTGCACGACGCCGGGCTGGAGGTGATCCTGGACGTGGTCTACAACCACACCGCCGAAGGCAACGAACGCGGCCCGACCCTGTCGATGCGCGGCATCGACAACGCCTCGTATTATCGCCTGATGCCGGACGACAAGCGCTACTACATCAACGACTCGGGCACCGGCAACACCCTGGACCTGAGCCACCCCTGCGTGCTGCAGTTGGTCACCGATTCGCTTCGCTACTGGGCCGGCGAAATGCACGTGGACGGCTTTCGCTTCGACCTGGCGACCATCCTTGGCCGTTACCACGATGGCTACAGCGAGCGTCATGGCTTCCTGGTCGCCTGCCGCCAGGACCCGATGCTGAGCCAGGTCAAGCTGATTGCCGAACCGTGGGATTGCGGCCCCGGCGGCTACCAGGTGGGCAACTTTGCCCCGGGCTGGGCGGAATGGAACGACCGCTTCCGCGATACCGCACGCGCTTTCTGGAAAGGCGACGAAGGCCAGCTGGCCGATTTTGCCGCGCGCTTGACCGCCTCGGGCGACATGTTCAACAACCGCGGGCGCCGCCCCTATTCCTCGGTCAACTTCATCACCGCCCACGATGGTTTCACCCTGCGCGATCTGGTGTCCTACAACCACAAGCACAATGAAGACAACGACGAAAACAACCAGGACGGCACCGACAACAACCTGTCCTGGAACTGCGGCGTCGAAGGGCCGACCGACGACCCGGGGATCAATGCCCTGCGCATGCGCCAGATGCGCAACTACTTTGCCACCCTGCTGTTGGCGCAGGGCACGCCAATGATCGTTGCCGGCGACGAGTTCAGCCGCACCCAGCACGGCAACAACAACGCCTACTGCCAGGACAGCGAGATCGGCTGGGTGAACTGGGACCTGGACCAGGAAGGCGAAGAGCTGCTGGCCTTCGTCAAGCGCCTGACGCGTCTGCGCCTGGCCTACCCGGTGCTGCGCCGCTCACGCTTTCTGGTGGGTGACTACAATGAGGCAATTGGGGTCAAGGACGTGACTTGGCTGGCACCCGATGGCAGCGAGATGAGCGTTGAGCAATGGGAAGACCCGCACGGGCGCTGCCTGGGCATGTTGATAGATGGCCGAGCGCAGGTCAGCGGTATCGCCCGGCCAGGTGCCGAGGCCACCGTGCTGCTGATCGTCAATGCCCACCATGACATCGTGCCATTCAAGCTGCCGGCCGTGCCTGAAGGCGATTACTGGAGCTGCCTGGTCGATACCGACCGGCCAGAGTTGCGCAAGGGGCAGCATTTGCAGTTCGACAGTACCTTCGAGGTGAAGGGTCGGTCGATGCTGCTGATGGTGTTGCAGTACGACGAGGAGTGAACAGTGATAGCCCTGGCAGGTCCTACGTTGTAATCGCCACGCCAAACCCGGTGGGAACGGTGTATTGGCCTCCACAGGGTCTGGCGGCGACAGTGAGGCAGGGTTAACTTCAGGAGGAATTGTGAACCTCGAAGCCGGCAGTAATGGTTTCGCCAGCGTCAGCCAGGCCCCGGCCGTGAAACGCCTGCGGGTACTGACGGTGAACACCCACAAGGGCTTCACCGCCTTCAACCGGCGCTTTATCTTGCCGGAGCTGCGCGAGGCCGTGCGCAGCACACAGGCCGACATTGTCTTCCTTCAGGAAGTGCTCGGCAGCCACGATCGCCACGCGGCGCGCTACCCCGGCTGGCCGCAGACCTCGCAGTACGAATTCCTCGCCGACAGCATGTGGAGCGACTTCGCCTATGGTCGCAACGCGGTCTACCCTGACGGCCACCACGGCAATGCGTTGCTGTCCAAATACCCGATCATCGAGCACCGCAACCTTGACGTGTCGATCACCGGCCCCGAACGCCGCGGCCTGCTGCACTGTGTGCTGGAGGTGCCGGGGCAAGGCCAGGTGCATGCGGTCTGCGTGCACCTGTCGTTGCTGGAAAGCCACCGGCAGAAGCAACTGCAGTTGCTGCGTAAACTGCTGGACTCCCTGCCCGGCAACGCCCCGGTGATCATCGCCGGCGACTTCAACGACTGGAAAAGCCACGGCAACCGCACCCTTGGCCTGCAACGTGACTTGCACGAAGCCTTCGAGCGCCACCATGGCCACCTCGCCCGCACCTACCCTGCCCGCCTGCCATTGCTGCGCCTGGACCGCATTTACCTGCGTAACGCCGAAAGCCATGGGCCACGGATTCTGGGGCACAAACCTTGGTCGCACCTGTCAGATCACCTGCCACTGGCGGTAGAAGTGCGGCTTTAGCAATCATTCTTCATAGCCACGGCACGGCAAATAGCGAACCCCGCTATACCCGGAAACTTTACTCAAAAAAACAATGAGTTAAGCGTCACAACGCACATTGAACAGATGATTCACGCTTTCTTGACGCAAGCGGTGACCTCTCCTTAGCTGAACAATACCAAGCTGTAAAAATCTTGAGCCGGGCCTCTAGCTCGCGCCTTCGTGCGCGCTTGCGATTACCGGCGTGCTGGTTTGGGTCGCCCACTGTTTTTGCCGTACAGCTCGTGACAACAGGCCAGGTTCTCGGGCTGCACCACAAAAACAAAGGAGATCCGCCATGAAAAGCACCTCGAACCCCTTGCGCTTCGACAGCATTTTCTACGCGGTTTCCACGTCGCTGCTTCTGGCAACCCCGGTGGAAACGATCGCGTACGAACTGCAGGGTGACCCCACCTCCCCCGGCTTTCTGCAGCAGCCCGTGGCGGCGCAACTGTCGCTCGACCCGCTCAGTGCCGGTGGGTTGAGCCTCGGTACCCTCAATACGTTTTCGCAGCAGATGAGCGAACGCCACCGGCAGGCGGCACCCGACCTGGTTGCCAGTCAGTGGGCGCAGTTCTTCCCCACCAGTGCCCGCAACCGCGCGCTGCCCCCGGCACAACTGGAGGCGCCCAGCCAGCAACTGATGATCGGCCCGGACCTGTTCGTGCGTGAAACGGCAGCGGGCAATGTGCACCGCGCGGGGATTTTCGTGGGGCACAACAACCTGCAAAGCAGCTTCAAGGGCACGCGTCCTTTGCTGGGCGACAAACAGCGCAAAGCGGTGAACCTGAGCGGGGAAAGCCTGGGGGTGTACTGGAGCATGACCCATGAACAGGGTTGGCACCTGGATGCCGTGGCGATGGGATCGCGGATCGACGTGATGGGCCGTGGCGAAAACGGCCAGCGCCTGGACGACAGTGGCCACGCAATGACCTTCTCGGTTGAGGGCGGTTACCCGATCCGCCTGGGGGGCAACTGGGTTATCGAGCCCCAGGCACAGTTGATCAACCAGCAATTCTTCCCTGGCAGCCAGGTGCAGGAGGAGACCTTGCAAGCCTTCGATAGCCAGCCGAGCTGGAGCGGCCGGGTCGGTGCCAAGTTGTCCGGGCGCTACGAAGTGCGCGGCATGCCCATCGAACCCTATGTGCGCACCAACGTGTGGTATGACTTCAGCAATGCCGATGAGGTGAAGCTGGACCAGGTCGACAAGATTTCCAGCTCGCGCTATTCGACCACGGTGGAGTTGGGCTTGGGCCTGGTGGCGCGGGTGACGCCTTCGGTGGCTTTGTTCGTCAGCGCCGATTACAGCAATGATGTGGACGACAATGACCTGAACGGGCTGATCGGCAGCCTTGGGGTGCGGATGCGGTGGTAGGCCGGCCCCTTCGCGGGTAACCCGCTCCTACACACTGATCGGGGGTGCACACGCATCGGTGGCTCGGCACAGGCCGTTGTAGGAGCGGGTTCACCCGCGAAAGGGCCGGGCCTGCCGGCCAATTTCCAAAGCCCATTCACGGTTGCCGCCGCTACCGGATTCGCGGGCAAACCCGCTCCAGGCGAAAGGGCCAGTGCGGTCAACCGGTCAGGCGGGCTTCATGATCAACACCCCCAGCGGCGGCAGGTTCAAGGCCAACGACAATGGCTGCCCATGGCTGGCCACTGCCTCACTGGCCACTGCCCCCAAATTGCCCACGTTCGACCCGGCATACAGCTCGGCATCGCTGTTCAGCAGCTCTTGCCAACGCTCGCCGAACGGCACGCCAATGCGGTAACCCTCACGGGGTACCGGGGTGAAGTTGGCCACCACCAGCACCGGCTCGCCGCTGCTGCTCCAGCGCAGCCAGGCGTACACGCTGTTCTGCGCGTCGTCACCGATCAGCCACTGGAAGCCCTGCGGCTGGCAATCCTGCTCGTGCAGCGCCGGCTCTTCGCGGTACAGGCGGTTGAGGTCGCCCACCAGGCGCTGCACACCCTGGTGCTCAGGATACTGCAGCAGGTACCAGTCCAGTTCGCTGTCGTGGTTCCACTCACGCCACTGGCCGAACTCGCAGCCCATGAACAGCAGCTTCTTGCCCGGGTGCGCCCACATGAAGGTGAGGTAGGCGCGCAGGTTGGCGAACTTCTGCCAGCGGTCGCCGGGCATCTTGTCGATCAGCGAGTGCTTGCCGTGTACCACTTCATCATGGGAGATGGGCAGGATGAAGTGCTCGGAATAGGCATAGATCAGCCCGAAGCTCATCTCGTTGTGGTGGTAGGTGCGGTGCACCGGGTCGTTCTGGATATAGTGCAGGGTGTCGTGCATCCAGCCCATGTTCCACTTGTAGGCAAAACCCAGGCCGCCCTGTTGGGTAGGCTGGCTGACCCCGGGCCAGGCGGTGGACTCTTCGGCGATGATCAGCGCGCCCGGGGCTTCGTGGGCAGCCACGCCGTTGAGGTGGCGGATGAAGTCGATGGCTTCCAGGTTCTCGCGCCCGCCGTGGCGGTTGGGTACCCATTCGCCCGCCTTGCGCGAGTAGTCGCGGTACAGCATCGAGGCCACCGCATCGACGCGCAGGCCGTCGATATGGAAGTGCTTGAGCCAGTGCAGCGCCGAGGCCATCATGAAGCCGCGTACTTCGTTGCGGCCGAGGTTGTAGATCAGCGTGTTCCAGTCCTGGTGGTAGCCTTCCAGTGGGTTGTCGTATTCGTACAGGGCCGTGCCGTCAAAGCGAGCCAGGCCGTGTTCGTCGGTGGGGAAATGCGCTGGCACCCAGTCCAGCAGCACACCAATGCCTCCCTGGTGGCAGGCGTCGATGAACGCGGCGAAATCTTCGGCACTGCCGTAGCGCGAGGTGGGCGCGAACATCGACAGTGGCTGATAGCCCCAGGAGCCGCCGAACGGGTGTTCCATGATCGGCAGCAGTTCGATGTGGGTAAAGCCCAGTTCCTGCACGTAGGGCACCAGCCGCTCGGCCAGTTCGCGCCAATTGTAGAAACGGCCGATTTCCCCCGCTTCGTCCAGCTCGCAGCGCCATGACCCTGGGTGCAGCTCGTAGATCGACAATGGTGCGTTGTAGGCATGGCGCTGGGCGCGCTGCGCCATCCAGTCATGGTCCTGCCAGGCGTGGCTGAGTTCACCGGCAACCTTGGACGCCGTGCTCGGTGGCAGCTCGGTGGCACGGGCCAGCGGGTCGGCCTTCAACGGCAGTATGCCGTCCTTGCCGAGCACTTCGAACTTGTAGGTTTCGCCCACGCCCAGACGCGGAATGAACAGCTCCCAGACCCCGGCGCCGTGGCGCAGGCGCATGGGGTGACGGCGGCCATCCCAGTTGTTGAAATCACCCACCACCGACACCCGCCGGGCATTCGGCGCCCAGACCGAGAAACACACGCCGTCGATGCCATCGACCTGGGTCGGCTGGGCACCGAAGCGCCCGGACAAATCGCGGTGATTGCCTTCCGCGAACAGGTGAAGGTCCATGTCACCCAATTGCGGGCCGAAGCTGTAGGGGTCTTCGGTAACCTGTTCGCCACCGGCCCAGACGATATGAAGCTGGTAGGGCTGTGCCTCATCGAGGTGCGCGCTGAACAACCCGGGCAGGCTGCCCTGCTCCATTTCGGCAAGTACCCGCCCGTCATCCCGGGCCTGGACGCGCACTTTCAGGGCATTGGGCAAAAAGGCGCGGACCACCTGCCCACCTGCGCCATCGCCGTGGGGGCCGAGTACCGCAAAGGGATCGGCGTGCTCGGCGCGGGCCAGGGCGTCGAGGTCCCGTTGCCGAAGGCCACCGTTTTCACGCGTTGTAACGTTCATTCTGACTCTCCCCAGGTACTGATCAGTCCATGCAGACCATGCAAAGGCACGGCCAGCCAGCTCGGACGGTTTTCGGCTTCGTATGTGATCTCGTAGGCGGCTTTTTCCAGGCAGAACAGCTCCAGTGCCGCGCGCTCGCCCTCGGCGTGCTGCCAGGCGTGCGGCATGGCGGCGGTGGCCAGGCCATAGGCTTCGACAAAGGCATGCCGGGACTGGTGCAGGTACTGCCGGGCAACCCGCTGCCGGGCTTGCCGCGCCGGCTCGGAAAGGTCCACCGCAGACGCGCTGCGCAAGATCATCGCAGCAGCATAGTCGAAGGATCGCAGCACGCCGCTGACATCCTTGTAGGGGCTGTGTTTTGCCCGGCGCTCTTCAAGTGGCCGGGCGGGTTCGCCTTCAAAATCGATGAGGTAGGCATCACCCTGCACCACCAACACCTGACCCAGGTGCAGGTCGCCGTGCACACGCATCAGCAGGCCACCCTGAGCCTGCTCGGTCAGCTTGTCGATGTGCTGCGCCAGGCCGTCACGCTGTTGCTGCAGGTCGTCGACCAAGGCCTGGCTATCGCTGTCCAGCGTGTCGCGGTGCTGGGCCAGCAGGTCGAGGGCGTGGATCAGTTCGGTGCTGATCTGTGCACGCCAGCGCTCGCTGTCCTGTGCATCGCTGGGGCGCGGCTGGAAGGCCGGGTCTTCGGTGGGTGCAGCCAGCAGCAGGTGCATCTCTCCCAGGCGCTGGCCAAGCAAGGCCGCAAAGCCGCTGAGTTCGGCCAATGCGTCAGTGTGCGCTTCGCCGTCGTTGCGAACGGGCTCCATCTGGTCGCGGATGGCCCGTTCCAGGGTGTTCTGGGTCCAGCCCCAGGCATCGCCCTGATTACTCAGGTAACCCTGGGCAATCATCAGCAGGTGCGGCACGTGTTGCTCGTCCACCCGGCTGACCCAGGCCAGCAGCGGCGAGATATTGGCAAAGCCGGCGGCGGTCAGGTAAGCGCTCATTTCCAGCTCTGGATGGATACCCGGGTTGACCCGGCGGATCAGCTTGAGCACCACGCGGTCGCCGATGACCACCGAGCTGTTGGACTGCTCGGCACTGAGGTAGCGCACTTCGCTCTCGTCGTCGAGCGCCAGGCCGGCCAGCGGCTCTGTGCATTCGAAGCGCAATTCACCCTCACCGTCGCCACACGGCACGCGCAGGCCATCCTGGCAGGCTTGCATCACCGCGTGAATGAACGGTTCGAGGACGAAGGCGTCTGTGATCAAGCCAACCTGATGGGCACGGCGCACCCGCGACAACGCCAGCTGCTGCGGCAGCGCGGTATGGATCTGTTCCTCACGCAGCAGGCCGAACGGCAACTGGTAGCGGGTGGCCGTGCCGTCGCTGAGGACTTCGATTTCGCTGAGCAACACCGGCGTGGTGGCGGTACCGAAACGCACGCCGTAACACAGGCGCACGGCATCGATCGGCCCTTCCTTGCCGGCGAACCAACGGCGTTTGGGCAGGTACTGCGGCAGGATGGTGCTTTGCAGCGTATCGCTTGCCGGGGCTTGCAGCAGCTCTTCCATGCGCTTGCGCAGTACCAATGTGGTCAATTCGGGTAACCCCTCGGTGGGCTGGATGTGCCAGCTGGGCATGCGATCGCGGCTGGCCAGCAGGAACCAGTAGAAGGCATAAGGTGGCAATGTCAGCAGAAACGGCAGTTGGCCGATTGGCGGGAACGCGCTGCCGCCAAGCATCTCCACCGGTACTTTGTCGGCGTATTGTGACAATTCGAGTTCGGCAGCCTGAGCGGCGCGGGACACGTTGGCCACGCAGAGGATGACCTCGGTATTGCCGTCGGCATCGGTGTACTCGCGGATATAGGCAAGGATGCGCCGGTTGCTGGGCGTAAGGGTGCGCAGGCTGCCGCGGCCAAAGGCCTTCTGCTGCTTGCGCACCGCCAGCATGCGCCGGGTCCAGTTCAGCAGCGAATGCGGGTCGTGGCTTTGCGCCTCGACGTTGACGGTCTGGTAACCGTAGAGCGGGTCCATGATCGGCGGCAGCACCAGGCGCTGCGGGTCAGCGCGGGAAAAACCGCCGTTGCGGTCTGGCGACCACTGCATGGGTGTGCGAACGCCATCGCGGTCCCCCAGATAGATATTGTCGCCCATACCCAGTTCGTCGCCGTAATACAGGGTTGGCGTGCCGGGCATCGACAATAGCAGGCTGGTCAGCAGCTCTATGCGCCGCCGGTCACGCTGCAGCAGGGGCGCCAGGCGCCGGCGAATGCCCAGGTTGATGCGCGCGCGGCGGTCTTCGGCATAGTAGTTCCACAGGTAGTCGCGCTCGCGGTCGGTGACCATTTCCAGGGTCAGTTCATCATGGTTGCGCAGGAAGATCGCCCACTGGCAGTTGGCCGGAATTTCCGGGGTCTGGCGCAGGATGTCGGTGATCGGGAAGCGGTCTTCCATGGCCAGGGCCATGTACATGCGCGGCATCAACGGAAAGTGGAAGGCCATATGGCATTCGTCGCCGTCGCCTTCGCCGAAGTACGGACGCGTGTCTTCAGGCCACTGGTTGGCTTCGGCCAGCAGCATGCGATCGGGGTAGTTGGCGTCGATCTCGGCGCGGATCGCCTTGAGCACGTCGTGGGTTTCGGCGAGGTTTTCGTTGTTGGTGCCGTCGCGTTCGATCAGGTAAGGGATCGCGTCCAGCCGCAGGCCATCTACACCCAGGTCGAGCCAGAAGCGCATGACGCCGATCACCGCCTTGAGCACCTGCGGGTTGTCGAAATTGAGGTCCGGCTGGTGGGAATAGAACCGGTGCCAGAAGTACTGGCCGGCGACCGGGTCCCAGGTCCAGTTGGACTTTTCGGTGTCGAGGAAGATGATGCGCGTACCGTCATACTTCTGGTCATCGTCCGACCACACGTAGAACTCACGCGCCTTGCTGCCGCGCTTGGCGTGGCGGGCGCGCTGGAACCACGGGTGCTGGTCGCTGGTGTGGTTGATGACCAGCTCGGTGATCACCCGCAGGCCGCGCTTGTGGGCCTCGGCGATGAAACGGCGGGCGTCGGCCATGCTGCCGTAGTCGGGGTGCACGCCCTTGTATTCGGCGATGTCGTAGCCGTCGTCACGGCGTGGCGAGGGATAGAACGGCAGCAGCCACAGGGTGTTGACGCCCAGTTCGGCGATGTAGTCGAGCTTGCTGATCAGGCCGGCGAAGTCGCCGATGCCGTCGTTGTTCGAGTCGAAGAACGACTTGATGTGCAGCTGGTAGATGACGGCGTCCTTGTACCACAGCGGGTCGTCGATGAAGGCTGCCGGGCGGGAACGCTTGGCCATGTGCGACTCCTTTCAATTGCATGTTTGCCCCTTCTTGCACCATCGCTGTGGGAGCGGGCGTGCCCGCGAATCAGCCACCGCGGTGCTTGGCACCGGCTCTGCCGGTGTTCGCGGGCGTGCCCGCTCCCACAGGGGAAAAGGCTACAGACCGGTTTTACCCGGCTTTCTCGATGCGCCAGATGCCGAACGGCAGGTGCCAGGGCTCTATGCGCATCCATTGGGTCTTGCCGTACCACGACCAGCGGTGGCCGTTCATCAGGTCTTCACCCTGGGTTTCGGCGTTGTCGTCCAGCCCCAGCTCCCACAGTGGCAACTCGAAATGCGCCTCCTGGGCGTTGTGCGGGTCGAGGCTGATGGCCACCAGGATGTAGTTGTCACGCTCAGGCGTACGCTTGGCGAAATACAGAATGTTGTCGTTCCAGCAATTGAAGAAGGCCACACCCAGGTGGGTTTGCAAGGCACGGTTCTGCCGGCGGATGCGGTTGAGCTGGGCGATCTCGGCAATGATGTTGCCGGGCTGGGTGAAATCACGTGGGCGGATTTCGTACTTCTCCGAATCCAGATATTCCTCCTTGCCCGGCAACGGCGTGCCCTCGCACAGTTCGAAGCCCGAATACATGCCCCACAAGCCTGAGCCCATGGTCGCCAGCGCGGCACGGATAAGGAAACCTGCGCGGCCTGAGGTGTGCAGGAAAAACGGGTTGATATCCGGTGTATTGACGAAGAAGTTGGGCCGGTAGCACTGGCTCCAAGGCGGCTGGTTGAGCTGCTCGAAATATTCGCGCAGCTCCTGCTTGTGGTTGCGCCAGGTGAAATAGGTATAGCTCTGTGCGTAGCCGACCTTGCCCAGGCGCGCCATCATCGCCGGCTTGGTAAAGGCTTCGGCGAGGAAGATGACGTCGGGGTGCTGACTGCGCACATTGCCGATCAGCCATTGCCAGAACGGCAGCGGCTTGGTGTGCGGGTTGTCGACGCGGAAGGTCTTCACGCCCTCCTCGACCCAGCCGACCACCACATCGCGCAGGGCCAGCCACAGCGAGGGCACGGCCTCTGGCGCATAGAAATCGACGTTGACGATGTCCTGGTACTTTTTCGGCGGGTTTTCGGCGTAGCGGATGGTGCCATCCGGACGCCAGCTGAACCAGCCCGGGTGCTCCTTGAGCCAAGGGTGGTCCTGGGAGCACTGGATGGCGAAATCGAGGGCGATTTCCAGGCCGTGTTCCGCCGCCGCCGCCACCAGACGGCGAAAGTCATCGCGGCTGCCCAGTTGCGGGTGAATCGCCTCGTGGCCGCCTTCCGGGCTGCCAATGGCATAAGGGCTGCCCGGGTCGCCCGGCTCGGCCTTGAGGGCGTTGTTGCGGCCCTTGCGATGTTGCATGCCGATGGGGTGGATGGGCGGGAAGTACAGTACGTCGAAGCCCATGTCGCGGATCATCGGCAGCCGTTCGTGCACGTCGTTGAAGGTGCCGTGACGCTGCGGGTCGTCGGTAACCGAGCGCGGGAACAGCTCGTACCAGCTGGCGAACAATGCGGCCGGGCGGTCGACATCAAGGGGGAAATCAGGGCTGCGGGTCAGGTAGCTGCGGTGTTCGGCCTCGCCCATCAGGCGGGCGGTGGTCGGGTCGAGAAACAAGGCCACCTGGTCATCGGTGCTGAGCGTGGGCAGGCGCTGCTGCAAGGCCTCTAGCGCCTCGCGCAGGGCACCGCTGCACAGCTCGATGCCTGTGCCGAGCATCAAACGGCCTTCTTCCAATTCCAGTTTTACCTCGACGCCGGCGTGGTACTTCTTCTCCAGGTCGTGGCAATAGGTGGCAAACGGGTCGATCCAGGCCTCGATACTGAACCGGTGCGGGCCCAGCTCGGTGGGGGTGAATTCGGCCTGCCACAGGTCGTTGCCCGCCGACTGCATCGGCACGCAATGCCAGCGCCTGCTGTGCGCCTGGCGCCAGTTGAGCATCACCGCCAGGCGGTCGTGGCCGTCGCTGTAGGCCTTGGTGCTGACAGCCACTGGCTGGCCGCTGACGGCCTTGGCGGCGAAGCTGCCGGCGTCGAGCACGGGTTGGGTGTCTTCGATCACGATACGCGGCGCCAGCAGCGCCTGGGACAGGCTGATGGCCTGGTCCGGGTGATCGTTCGCCATGGGCACGCTTTCAAAGGGCTCGTTTCGTGACATCGACCTTGCTCCCTCAGGCTGGTGGCGGTAAGGGTTCAGAGCCGGGCACAGGCGGGGGGTTCAAAATAATTGAGCGAACGGCAGCTGCCAGCGGTCAGAGCCTACAGCACCTCTTCACCCACCCACGCGAGGTCAGGCCATGAACATTCCCATTCCACCGGAGACACCCGATCCCAATATCGACGACCCGAGCTTGCCGCCACCCGTACCGGAAGAAGAGCCGGACGAGCTGCCGATCAAGCCGACCGTGCCGCCGACAGTGGGCGACCCGCCGAGCCAGGAGCCACCGGTGAAGGCTTAAGGGTAGACCACGGCACCGGCATGAACAGCTGATCTCCTCTGCTCCATTGAAAGGTTGAGGATAACCGGGTGCTTGGCAAGGTGAAGATCTTGCATTGATCGGGCCGGCCTCTTCGCGGGTAAACCCGCTCCTACCAGCGACCGTGCCGGCCTTGAATGCGGCGCTGTCCCTGGTAGGAGCGGGTTTACCCGCGAAGAGGCCGGCCGCGCCCGCACATCAACCCGCAGATGCAGCCGCAATCTCCGCCACACTGATCTCACGCATGCGGAACTTTTGCACCTTCCCTGTCACCGTCATCGGGTACTCGTCGACAAAACGGATATACCGCGGCACTTTGAAGTGTGCGATGCGTGCCTTGCACCAGCCCTGCAGCTCCTCGGCCGTGGCGCTATGCCCAGGGTGCAGCTTGATCCAGGCGACGATCTCTTCGCCATAGCGGCTGCACGGAATGCCAATCACCTGCGCATCGGCCACCGCCGGGTGGGTGTAGAAAAACTCTTCCAGCTCACGCGGGTAAATGTTCTCGCCGCCGCGAATGATCATGTCCTTGTTGCGCCCGACGATGCGCACATAGCCCTGCTCGTCCATCACCGCCAGGTCACCCGAATGCATCCAGCCGGCCGGGTCGATGGCATCCGCCGTGGCCTGGGGGTTGTCCCAGTAGCCAAGCATCACGCTGTAACCGCGGGTGCACAGTTCGCCAATCTCTCCGCGCGAGACGATGCAGCCATCGGCGTCCAGCAGTTTGTTCTCCAGCTGCGGCTGGGTGCGGCCGACGGTGGTCACGCGCAGTTCCAGATCGTCGTCCGGGCCGGTCTGCAGCGACACCGGGCTGGTTTCGGTCATGCCGTAGGCGATCTGCACTTCTGCCATGTGCATCTGGTCGATGACCCGGCGCATCACCTCGATCGGGCAGGTGGCGCCGGCCATGATGCCGCTGCGCAGGGTCGACAGGTCCATGTGAGCACGCGACGGGTGGTCGAGCATGGCGATGAACATGGTCGGCACACCATAGAGGATGGTGGCGCGCTCTTCGGCCACGGCGCGCAAGGTCAGTTCGGCGTCAAAAGCGTCGCTGGGGTAGATCATAGTACTGCCGTGGGTGATGCAGCCGAGGTTGGCCATGACCATGCCGAAGCAATGGTATAGCGGCACCGGGATCACCATACGGTCGCGGGCCGTCAGGCCAAGGCTTTCACCCACCATGAAACCGTTGTTGAGGATGTTGTAGTGACTGAGCGTGGCACCTTTGGGCGCACCGGTGGTGCCGGAGGTGTACTGGATGTTTACCGGCTGGTCGAATTGCAGGCTTTGCTGACGGGCTGTGCAAGCCTCGACAGACGTTTGCCCTGCCCGCTCGGCCAATGCGTGCCAGGGCAGGAAGCCGGCAGGCGGGTTGGCGGCCAGGCTGATGACGCCACGCAACTCGGGCAGGCATTCACTGGCCAGCTCACCAGGCCGGGTGCTGGCCAGTTCAGGCACCAGCTCCTGCAGCATGGCGTGGTAATCAGACGTCTTGAAGGCTTCAGCGCAGACCAGCCAGCGGCAGCCAGACTGGCGCAACACATATTCCAGCTCACCCACACGGTAGGCCGGGTTGATGTTGACCAGGATGGCGCCGACCTTGGCACTGGCCAGCTGCAAGATGCACCACTGGGCGCAGTTGGGCGACCAGATGCCAACACGATCACCGGTGTTCACGCCCAGAGCAATCAGGGCGCGGGCGTGTATTTCGACCTGTTCGGCCAACTGCCGCCAGCTGTAACGCAGGCCCTGGTGGCGGGACACCAAGGCCTCGCTGTCGGAACAGCGGGCTACGGTGGCATCGAAGGCCTGGCCGATGGTCTGGGTCAGCAAGGGTCGGTCCTGGCGACCGCGGGTATAGCTTGGTTGACTCATGGGTGTCCCTTCTTGTGGTTGTTTTGGGCACGGCTGAAGCAAGCGGGAATACTCTGGCGCAGATTTACGTTTACGTAAAGGTGACGAGTGGATTGACAGTGCCTACTTGCAGGTTTACGTTAACGTAAAGGTGATGAACGACACCCACTTGAGGCGCCACGCCGCCCCCTGTGGGAGCGGGCTTGCCCGCGAATGCGACCGATCAGGTAATGACGGTGACCCTGCTGACGTATTCGCGGGCATGCCCGCTCCCACAGGGGGCGGGGCTGGATCCCAAGCTATGGTGTAACCCAATTTCAAGAACAAGAAGGTGCCCCAGCATGCATTACCCCTCCCTGAACTTCGCCCTGGGCGAAACCATCGACATGCTCCGTGACCAGGTCCGCACTTTCGTCGCCGCCGAACTGGCCCCGCGCGCCGCACAGATCGATCACGACAACCTGTTCCCCGCCGACATGTGGCGCAAGTTCGGTGACATGGGCCTGCTGGGCATCACCGTACCAGAAGAGTACGGCGGCGCTGGCCTGGGCTACCTGGCCCACGTGGTGTCGATGGAAGAAATCAGCCGTGGCTCAGCGTCGGTGGCGCTGTCCTACGGCGCCCACTCCAACCTGTGCGTCAACCAGATCAACCGCAACGGCACCCACGAGCAGAAGCTCAAGTACCTGCCCAAACTGATCAGCGGCGAACACATCGGCGCCTTGGCCATGAGCGAGCCCAATGCCGGCTCCGACGTGGTGTCGATGAAGCTGCGCGCAGAAAAACGCGGCGATCACTACGTGCTCAACGGCAGCAAGACCTGGATCACCAACGGTCCCGACGCCAACACCTACGTGATTTACGCCAAGACCGACCTGGACAAGGGTGCGCACGGCATCACCGCGTTCATCGTCGAGCGAGACTGGAAAGGCTTCAGCCGCAGCAACAAGTTCGACAAGCTGGGCATGCGCGGGTCCAACACCTGCGAGCTGTTCTTCGATGGCGTGGAAGTGCCGGCAGAGAACATTCTGGGCCAGCTCAACGGCGGCGTGCGCGTCCTTATGAGCGGCCTGGACTACGAACGTGTGGTGCTGTCCGGCGGCCCGACCGGCATCATGCAAAGCTGCATGGACCTGGTGGTGCCGTATATCCATGACCGCAAGCAATTCGGCCAGAGCATCGGCGAGTTCCAGCTGATCCAGGGCAAGATTGCCGACATGTACACCCAGCTCAATGCCAGCCGCGCCTACCTGTATGCCGTGGCCCAGGCGTGCGACCGCGGCGAGACCACCCGCAAGGACGCTGCCGGCGTGATCCTGTACACCGCCGAGCGTGCCACGCAAATGGCCCTGGAGGCGATCCAGATTCTTGGCGGCAACGGCTATATCAACGAATTCCCGGCTGGCCGCCTGTTGCGCGACGCCAAGCTGTACGAAATCGGTGCCGGCACCAGCGAAATCCGCCGGATGCTGATCGGCCGCGAACTGTTCAACGAAACCCGCTGAACATAAGGGACGGGCGCACATGGCTACCTTGCACACCCAGATCAACCCGCGTTCGGCAGAATTTGCCATCAACAGCGCGGCCATGCTCGAACAGGTCCAGGCCCTGCGCGGCCTGCTCGCCCAGGTTGCCCAGGGCGGCGGGCCCAAGGCCCAGGAACGGCATACCTCACGTGGCAAACTGCTGCCACGCGAGCGTATCGACCGCCTGCTGGACCCAGGCTCGCCGTTCCTCGAGATCGGCCAGTTGGCCGCCCATGAGGTGTATGGCGAGGACGTGCCGGCTGCGGGCGTGATTGCCGGCATCGGCCGAGTCGAGGGCGTCGAATGCATGATCGTGGCCAACGACGCCACGGTAAAAGGCGGTTCGTACTACCCGCTGACGGTGAAGAAGCACCTGCGTGCACAAACCATCGCCCAGCAGAACCGCCTGCCGTGCATCTATCTGGTGGACTCCGGCGGCGCCAACTTGCCACGCCAGGACGAAGTGTTCCCCGACCGCGAGCACTTCGGGCGCATCTTCTTCAACCAGGCCAACATGAGCGCACAAGGCATCCCGCAGATCGCCGTGGTGATGGGCTCGTGCACCGCTGGCGGCGCGTACGTGCCGGCCATGGCCGACGAAGCGATCATGGTCCGCCAGCAGGCGACCATCTTCCTCGCCGGGCCGCCGCTGGTAAAAGCCGCCACCGGTGAAGTGGTCAGCGCCGAAGACCTCGGCGGCGCCGATGTGCACTGCCGCACCAGTGGCGTCGCCGACCATTATGCCGACAACGACGAACACGCCCTGGCCATCGCGCGACGCAGTGTGGCCAACCTCAACTGGCACAAGCTCGGCAAGCTGCAGCGGTTGGCCCCAGTGGCGCCGCTGTATGCCGCCGACGAGCTGTACGGCGTGGTACCGGCGGATGCCAAGCAGCCGTTCGATGTGCGCGAAGTGATCGCCCGCCTGGTCGATGGCTCGGTGTTCGATGAATTCAAGGCGCTGTTCGGCACCACCCTGGTGTGCGGCTTCGCCCATTTGCACGGCTACCCGGTGGCCATCCTGGCCAACAACGGCATCCTGTTCGCCGAAGCCGCGCAAAAAGGTGCGCATTTCATCGAACTGGCCTGCCAGCGCGGCATCCCGCTGCTGTTCCTGCAGAACATCACCGGTTTCATGGTCGGCAAGAAGTACGAAGAAGGCGGCATCGCCAAGCACGGCGCCAAGCTGGTCACCGCCGTGGCCTGCGCCCAGGTGCCGAAGTTCACGGTGATCATCGGCGGCAGCTTTGGTGCCGGCAACTACGGCATGTGCGGCCGCGCCTACGACCCGCGCTTCCTGTGGATGTGGCCCAACGCGCGGATTGGCGTAATGGGCGCCGAACAGGCCGCCGGCGTGCTGGCCCAGGTCAAGCGTGAGCAAAACGAGCGCAGCGGCCAGCCCTTCAGTGCCGAGGATGAGGCCAGGCTCAAACAACCGATCCTCGACCAATACGAGCATCAGGGCCACCCCTATTATTCCAGCGCCCGGCTGTGGGACGACGGTGTCATCGACCCGGCACAGACCCGCGACGTCCTCGGCCTGGCGCTGTCTGCCGCGCTGAACGCGCCGATCGAACAGAGCCGCTTCGGCATTTTCCGGATGTGACCCATGAGCGATTTCAGCACCCTCGAAGTGATCCGCGACCCACGCGGCTTCGCCACCCTGTGGCTAAGCCGCGAGGACAAGAACAACGCCTTCAACGCGCAGATGATCCGCGAGCTGATCGTGGCCATCGACCAGTTGGCCGAAGACATCAGCCTGCGTTTTGTGCTGCTGCGCGGCCGTGGCCGGCACTTCAGCGCCGGTGCCGACCTGGCCTGGATGCAGCAGTCGGCGCAACTGGACTTCAACACCAACCTGGATGACGCCCACGAACTGGGTGAGCTGATGTACGCCCTGCACCGCCTCAAGGCCCCGACCCTGGCCGTGGTGCAAGGCGCAGCCTTCGGCGGCGCGCTGGGCCTGATCAGCTGCTGCGACATGGCCATTGGCGCCGAAGACGCGCAGCTGTGTCTGTCGGAAGTGCGCATCGGCCTGGCCCCGGCGGTGATCAGCCCGTTCGTGGTCAAGGCCATTGGCGAGCGAGCCGCGCGCCGCTACGCCCTCACCGCCGAACGCTTCACTGGCGTGCGCGCCCGCGAACTGGGCCTGTTGGCGGAGGTGTACCCAGCCAGCGAACTGGACGACCAGGTCGAAGCCTGGGTAAGCAACCTGCTGCAGAACAGCCCGCAAGCGTTGCGCGCCAGCAAGGACCTGCTGCGCGAAGTGGATGACGGCGAACTCAGCCCGGCCCTGCGCCGTTACTGCGAAAACGCCATCGCCCGCATCCGCGTCAGCGCCGAAGGCCAGGAGGGCCTGCGCGCCTTCCTGGAAAAACGCCGCCCTGCCTGGCAAACCGTTGACAAGAAGGAGCCGCGCCCATGAGCCGCCCCGCTTTGACCACCCTGCTGGTCGCCAACCGCGGCGAAATCGCCTGCCGGGTGATGCGCACCGCCAAGGCCATGGGCCTGACCACCGTTGCCGTGCACAGCGCCACCGACTGTGACGCCCGTCATAGCCGCGAAGCCGACATCCGCGTCGACCTGGGCGGCACCAAGGCTGCCGAAAGCTACCTGCTGGTCGACAAGCTGCTGGCCGCAGCCAAGGCCAGCGGCGCCCAGGCCATCCATCCAGGTTATGGCTTTCTGTCCGAGAACGCAGGTTTCGCCCGCGCCATCGAGCAGGCCGGGCTGATATTCCTCGGCCCACCGGCCAGCGCCATCGACGCCATGGGCAGCAAGTCGGCAGCCAAGGCGCTGATGGAAGCGGCCGGCGTGCCGTTGGTGCCGGGCTACCACGGCGAGGCCCAGGACCTGGACACCTTCCGCGCCGCGGCCGAACGCATCGGCTACCCGGTGCTGCTCAAGGCCAGCGCCGGTGGCGGTGGCAAGGGCATGAAAGTGGTCGAGGAAGAAAGCCAACTGGCCGACGCCCTGGCCTCGGCCCAGCGTGAGGCACAGTCGTCGTTCGGCGATGCGCGCATGCTGGTGGAAAAGTACGTGCTCAAACCACGCCACGTGGAGATTCAGGTGTTCGCCGACCAGCACGGCAACTGCCTGTACCTCAACGAGCGCGACTGCTCGATCCAGCGCCGCCACCAGAAGGTGGTCGAAGAAGCCCCGGCCCCCGGCCTCTCGTCAGCACTGCGCCAGGCCATGGGCGAGGCCGCTGTGCGCGCGGCGAAAGCCATCGGCTATGTGGGTGCCGGCACAGTAGAGTTTCTGCTCGATGCCCGCGGCGAGTTCTTCTTCATGGAGATGAACACTCGTCTACAGGTGGAACACCCGGTCACCGAGGCCATTACCGGCCTGGACCTCGTTGCCTGGCAAATTCGCGTGGCCTGCGGCGAAGCCTTGCCGATCACACAGGAACAGGTGCCGCTGATCGGCCATGCCATCGAGGTACGCCTGTATGCCGAAGACCCGGCCAACGATTTCTTACCCGCGACCGGCAAATTGGCGCTGTACCGTGAATCGGCGCCCGGCGAGGGCCGCCGGGTGGACAGCGGGGTTAGCGAAGGCGATGTGGTGTCGCCGTTCTACGACCCGATGCTGGGCAAGCTGATCGCCTGGGGCGAAGACCGAGAACAGGCGCGCTTGCGCTTGCTGGCCATGCTCGATGAGTTCGCCATTGGCGGGCTGAAGACCAACATTGCCTTCCTGCGGCGCATTCTCGCCCACCCGGCATTTGCTGCGGCGGAGCTGGATACCGGATTCATTCCGCGTCATCAGGCGGTTCTGCTGCCTGCGCCGCAAGCATTGCCGGCAGCCTTCTGGGAAGCGGCGGCAGAGGCGTGGCTTCAGGGCCAGGGGGCACATCAGCGCGATGACGACCGCCATTCGCCTTGGGGCGGGCGTAACGGCCTGCGCTTGGGCTTGCCGGCACGCAGCAGCTTGCATCTGGTGAGCGCTGGCCAAGACCAGGCAGTGGCCCTGGAACGCAGCGCTGCTTCCACCTGGCAGCTACAAGGTGAGCAGTTGGTGCATGACCAGAACGGCGTGCGTCGCCAGCATCTGGCAATCCGTCGGGGTGGCACGCTGTACCTGCACTGGGATGGCGAAATGCATGCCATCGAAGCCTTCGATCCGATTGCCGAGGCTGAAGCCAGCCACAGCCACCAGGGTGGGCTGGGTGCGCCGATGAACGGCAGTATCGTACGGGTGCTGGTCGAACCTGGCCAGGTGGTGGAAGCCGGTACTGCGCTGGTGGTACTGGAGGCCATGAAGATGGAGCACAGCATTCGTGCGCCGCATGCCGGCACGGTGAAGGCGCTGTTCTGCCTGGAGGGGGATATGGTCAGCGAAGGGACTGTGCTGGTCGAACTGGTGGAATAACGGTGCCCGAGGGCGGCCTTGCGGCTCTAAAGCGACACAAGGCCGCCCCTGGAACAGCCCGTAGGAGCGGGTTTACTCAAGAAAGGGCCGGGCCTGCTGGCCAATCTCCACCCGCCGTTCAACGCTGCCGCCGCTACCGTATTCGCGGGTAAACCCGCTCCTACGCCCGATCGGGGGTGGACACACATAGGTGATTGGGCGCAGGCCGCGTGTAGGAGCGGGTTCACCCGCGAAAGGGCCGGCCCTGCTGGCCAACTTCCACCCGCCGTTCACCGTTGCCGCCGCTACCGTATTCGCGGGTAAACCCGCTCCTATCGGGGGTGGACACACATTGGTGATTGGGCACAGGCCGCCGTAGGATCGGGTTCACCCGCGAAAGGGCCGGCCCTGCTGGCCAACTTCCCCCGCCGTTCACCGTTGCCGCCGCTACTCAAACCCTTTCAAAAGGCCCCATGCACCCGCACGACCACCCCAAGAAATTCGCAACCCTCTTCGCACAACAGCGCCGGGTAGTTACTGTTCAATGCCTTCAGATAACGCTGCCCACCTTCCTCGGCCAGCTCGCGGAAAATCGCCGGTTTGCCCGGCTGACGAGCGATAACCAAGCGCCCCGCCTCAGCCTCTACACCTGGGTCCACCAGCATCCGCATGCCCTGCGGCACACTGCGGCCACTGACAGCGCTCATGGCGTCGTTTTCCACGGTTAACCAGAACGCCTTGCCCTGTGCCAGGTAGTCAGTCTGCTCGAAAACAGGAGACTCTACAGCCGTTGCAGCATCTAACTCACTCCAACCCAGCACCGGGTAACGGAAGCAAACGATGTATCGCATGAGGTCGAGCTCATCATCGTCTGCTATCTCGTAAACACTGCGCTCCTCGCCAACCTGCCCCTGGATACGCAGCTGCAGGCTGACGCTGTAATGAGGCATGCCAATCTCGACGAACGTGCGGTTCATCGATTCGATTTTCGGCTGACGCCGCTTGTTCACCCAATGACCGACACTGCCTTGAGACACACCAACGCGCTCGGCAAGCTGCTCTTGAGTGAGCCCTAGCTCCTCCATCCGGTCACGGACGAGGGCAATCCATTTATCCATATTCATCGCTGGCACGATACGGACTGCCTTCAAGCGCTCAATAAACATTCAGTATTATTTATCGGGAAGAATAAAAATACTGTAGGTATTACCATCGACCTGACCCCTTCCTTACTGGCTCCAGCAGGTATCAGGATGAAACCATCGAAAAACGACGAAACAGATCTCGACAGCGAAGCCGCTCGCCGCGCGCTCGACTACTACCTCAACCCCAACCCGCCACGGCCTACCCTGGACAACAAAATCTGGACCCTGCACGAGGGCGTAACCAGCGACCAGGCCCAGGAACACGCCATCGCCCTGCTGCGCTGCGCTGCGGCCACCGCCCAGGAAACCGCCACCCACCAGCACGGCAGCCAACGCGAACTGACGTTCGCTTTGATGCACATGATGGACATGGCTCGCGCACTGCTGGAGCACAAACGCACCGAGTGAGCGGGTTTATAGACAAAAAAGAAGGGAGAGAACGTGATAGCCAGGTAACGGCAAAAGCCCCGATTGCCGGGACAAGGAAGCGCGCCGGTAAAACTTTTTTACCGGATTAGCGAAAATTCATTTGACTGCCAAATGATAACGATTATTATTGCACTCAGCTGATCGCGAGATCCGCTGGATAACCTGAAAGCTTAGGTCGCTCTCAGATTATCTCCTCATCAGGCTAATCACGGTTTTTGACCCGGCTTTTTGCCGGGTCTTTTTTTTGGCTCTTCAGGCTAATGAAGATCGTGATGGCGCGCATGATAGCAAAGGTGTTTCAGGGCGTGAACGCTCGTTACAAAACTTTGCGGAATCAGCACTTGAGAATCAATCTCGTTTAATCTACGCTGATCACGCATCACGGAAGATGCCCCCTCCTCCCCTTTATAGAGCAAGGAGCTGTCCATGACCCGTCTGCTGCTGCCCCTTGAGCACCCCACTCCTGCTACCGAGCATGATGCCGACGATGCCCTGCTGCATGCACTGAAGCGGCTACCACGGCGCGTACAGCAAGTATTCCTGCTTAACCGCCTCGATCAGCTGGACTTCGCCAGCATTGCTGTGCGCCTTGACCTGCCACTGGCGAGTATCGAGCGCAACATGGGCCAGGCGCTGCAAGCCGGCCGCTCGCGCCGGGATGTGCTGGCGAGCGTGGCCGGGCAATGGTATGTGCGCCTGCAGAGCCCACAGGTGACGGTGTGCGAGCGTATCGACTTCCGCCGCTGGCTGGATGCCGATACGGCGAACTTGCAGGCGTTTCACGATACGGAACTACGGTGGCGCAGCCTGCTGGCGCCGGCACGGCAATTGGGCCATGACGGCTGGTATCGGCAAGGCCGGGCGGCGCTGTCGCTGGGTGGCTGCTCTGTTGCGGTCGGGCTGGGTGTGGCGGCGTTGGTGCTGGTTGGGTTCTGGGCTTGATCAGCGCTTCAACATGCCTGTAAGTCCCTGCCCGAGCGCATGCCCGACTTCAGTTGCTCGATAGCCTGGGTACAGTAATGCCGCGCCTGGACTCGCGCTTCGTTTTGCACCACCTCCTGCTTACATGACAGGCACATCCGCCTGTTCGACCAACGCCACCCTCGCTGGCTGTTGCAACAACCCTCGGGGCAACCGAAAACCTTTGAACGGTTGTTGAGTAATTGGGTTGAAAGCCTTTGGGCGGCTGTGCGAGAAGCGGATCGGTAGCAATTGGGTGCAGTATTTCGAGTATGACGCCGAACAGCGGCTGGTTTGCGTGGAGCAGTACCGCAGTGGCGAGCGTGAGCGGGTGGTGTTTGCCTATGATCCGCTGGGGAGGCGGATTAGCAAGGAGGTTTATCAGAGGGACTATCCAGAGCCGCGTAATGTATCGCGGGACAGCTGATCAAGCGCATCGACCCGCAAGGAGGTGAATGGCGCTACAGCTACGACGATATCGGCCGCTTGATCGAAACCCGCGATCCCCTCGGCCGCAGCGAACACATCAAATACTTGCGACATTGGGCACTGCCCGTCCAGGTCACCGATACAGCCGGACGGACTCGGCAATACGGCTACGACAGCCACGGCAATCTGCTCTGGCAGCAGAACCCGCTGGGGCGCGAGACACAGCACCAATACGACCCGGAAGGCCGTGTTACCCAGGTCACCGATGCCCTCGAAAAGAGCAAGTACCTGAGCTGGAACACGTGCGGTCAGTTGCTCAGCTACCGCGACTGCAGCAATGCCCAGACGCTGTATCACTATGACGCCCATGGCCGCTTGCGCGAAAGCATCAATGCCCGGGGTGAACACACCCACTTCCGCTACGACGCACGTGGTTATCTGGTCGAAAGCGAACGTCCAGACGGTCGCATTGACCGCTATGAAATTGATGTCGCTGGTCAACTGACGCGCTACGTCGACCCTGCCCAGAAAACCCTGCAATTTCGGTACGCCCCCAGCGACCGTTTGGTCGAAACCGGGGCAAATAGCCGAGATATAAAATTCAGGCATAAAAAAAAAGAGGCCTTGAAGGCCTCTTTTTTTTGATCCCAGCGACGCACTGAGAATCGAATTTGGAGCGGGAAACGAGACTCGAACTCGCGACCCCGACCTTGGCAAGGTCGTGCTCTACCAACTGAGCTATTCCCGCGTCGTGATGGGTGCCATTCTAGCGATTTCTAAAACAGCGTCAACCCCTTGATTCAAAAAACTTTTATTTTTTTTCCGAGCCTTCGCGCAGGTGCGGCCAGGCGGCCAACAGGTAATGCACCATTGACCACAGCGTCAGCCCCGCTGCCACCAGCAGCAGCCCGTAGCCCAGGATCACCCAGAACGTTACCGCTGGCGGGTTGCCCAGCAGGATCACCAGCGCCAGCATCTGCGCCGCAGTCTTCCACTTACCGAGGTTGGACACCGCCACATGTGCTCGCGCCCCTAGCTCAGCCATCCACTCGCGCAGCGCAGACACCACGATCTCGCGACCGATGATGACCGCCGCCGGCAGGGTCAGCCAGAAGTTGGCGTGGGTCTGCACCAGCAGCACCAGGGCCACTGCCACCATCAGCTTGTCAGCCACCGGGTCGAGGAAGGCCCCGAACGGCGTGCTCTGCTGCAGTCGACGCGCCAGGTAGCCGTCCAGCCAATCGGTGGCGGCGGCAACCGCGAATACGCTGCTGGCGGCCATGTAGCTCCACTCATAGGGCATATAGAAGAGCAGAATGAAGCACGGAATGAGCAGGACGCGTAGAACGGTGAGCAGGTTTGGAATATTCATCGGTACGACTGGCCGCAAGTTGAGCCCGGCATTCTACTCGCTATGCAGGCTGGCATAAATTGATTCGGCAAGCTTTTTACTGATGCCGGGGGCTTTGGCGATTTCATCGATACTGGCGCGATTGAGCTCCTGTAAGCCGCCAAAATGTTTCAGCAGATCGCGGCGGCGCTTGGGCCCTACCCCAGCCACATCTTCAAGGCTGGAGACTCGACGGGCCTTGCCACGGCGGGCACGGTGGCCGGTGATAGCGAAGCGGTGGGCTTCGTCGCGGATCTGCTGGATCAGGTGCAAGGCCGATGAATCGCCCTTGAGGGTGAATTCGTGATGCACATCGTTCAGGTACAGGGTTTCGAAACCCGCCTTGCGTGTGACGCCCTTGGCCACACCGAGCAGGGTCAGGTCGGTGAAGCCCAGCTCCTGCATCACATCGCGGGCCATGTTCAGCTGGCCCTTGCCACCGTCCACCAGCAGCACGTCGGGCAACTTGCCCTCACCGTCCTTGATGCGCCCATAGCGGCGGGTCAGGGCCTGATGCATGGCCGCGTAATCGTCACCTGCGGTGACGCCTTCGATGTTGAAGCGGCGGTAGTCGGACTTGATCGGCCCTTCAGGACCGAACACCACGCAACTGGCCACGGTAGCTTCACCACTGGAGTGGCTGATGTCGTAGCATTCCAGGCGTTGCGGCACTTCATCCAGGCCCAGCACTTCGGCCAGGGCCTCGAAGCGCGCAGCCATGTGCTGGCGGTTGGCCAGGCGGGCATTCAGCGCCTGCTCGGCATTGGTCACTGCCAGTTGTTGCCAGCGGGCGCGGGTACCACGCACCCGGTGGCTGATGGTCAGTTCGCGGCCACGCAGCGTGTGCAGTGCTTCGGTGATGGCGTTGAAGTCTTCGTGCACAACATTGACGATCAACTCGCCGGGCAGCTCGCGCTCTGCGTTGCCCAAGTAGTACTGGGAAAGGAATGCGGCCATGACCTCGGCCACCTCCTCCTCGATGCCCACTTGCGGGAAGAAGTTCTTGCTGCCCAGTACTCGCCCGCCGCGCACGCTGATCAGGTGCACACAGGCGCCACCCGGATTGACGAAGGCGGCGATGACGTCGACATCGCCGCTGCCGCCCTCGATGTACTGCTGGTCCTGCACACGGCGCAACAGGGCGATCTGGTCGCGCAGCTCGGCGGCTTTTTCGAAATCGAGGGCCATGGCGGCCTTCTCCATCTCGGCGTTCAACTCATTGCCCAGTTGCTGGCTACGCCCTTCCAGAAACATCACCGAATGGCGCACGTCCTCTGCGTATTCCTCGGCAGTCACCAGGTCGGTGCAGGGCCCTTTGCAACGTTTTATCTGGTATTGCAGGCAGGGTCGGGTGCGGTTGGCGTAGTAGCTATCTTCGCACTGACGCACTGAAAAAGCCTTTTGCAGCAGGCTGAGGCTTTCGCGAATGGCCCCGGCGCTGGGGTACGGGCCAAAATAACGGCCCTTGGCCTTTTTCGCCCCCCGGTGAATGCCCAGGCGCGGAAACTCGCCATCGGACAGAAACACGTAGGGGTAGGACTTATCGTCGCGCAGCAGGATGTTGTACGGTGGCCGCCATTCCTTGATCAGGTTCTGCTCCAGCAGCAACGCCTCGGTTTCGTTGGCGGTGATGGTGGTTTCAACCTGGGCGATGCGCGCAACCAGCGCGGCGGTCTTGGGCGCAAGGCCAGTCTTGCGGAAATAGCTGGCCAGGCGCTTCTTCAGGTTCTTGGCCTTGCCCACGTAAAGCAGCCGGGCTTCGCCGTCGAACATCCGGTAAACGCCCGGGCGACCGCTGCAGGTCGCCAGGAATGCGCTGGCATCAAAGACTTGGGACATGAGGTTTTACAGGCTTGCGTCAACCATACCGTGGCGAACGGCCAGCAAGGTCAATTCGACGTCGCTGGTGACCGAGAGTTTTTCAAAGATCCGATAACGGTAAGTATTGACGGTCTTGGGCGAGAGGCACAACTTGTCGGAGATGATCTGCACTTTCTGGCAGCCGACGATCATCAGGGCAATCTGGATTTCCCGTTCGGACAACGCGTCGAACGGAGAGCCCTGCGGCTGGAACGGTTTCAGCGCCAGCTGCTGGGCGATCTGCGGGCTGATATAGCGCTGGCCGGCAAAGGCCAGACGAATGGCCTGAACCATTTCGTCAAGGCCCGCACCCTTGGTCAGGTAGCCGGCAGCGCCGGCCTGCAACAAGCGTGTGGGGAACGGGTCTTCCTCGCACACAGTCACCGCCACTACCTTGATGTCAGGATGGCTGCGCAGCAGTTTGCGGGTGGCCTCCAAGCCGCCGATGCCGGGCATTTTCACATCCATCAGCACAACGTCCGGCTTCAGCTCCCGGGCCAGTTTCAGTGCCGACTCGCCCGAGTCTCCCTCACCCACCACCTGCAGGCCGTCGATGTCGGCCAACATCCGTGTAATACCGGTTCGTACCAGATCGTGATCATCGACCACTAAGACCCTAATCAAGCACACACCTCGTCAGCAGGGCGATTGGATCCCGCCACCTTAACAAAATTTTTCACGGTGGGCCTAACGCATTGCTTCCTTCAGAAACGACTGACGTTCGACGGTGAGAGGCCTCACGATTTGCCGGGGCTTGGCGTCGTTGGCCAATCGCCCCAAAAGGTGCAAGAGCGCCGCCTGATCGTCCAACGGTAACTCCCGAAAAGCCTCCAGCAAACCGGACTCATCCGCGCTCAAACCTTCGAGCGCTGCCGGAGTGCGCAGGCCGCTGAGTACGTACAGCGCATCCACGCCCCTGGCCGCCAATGCCGCCAGGTAATCGACCCGCGGCGTGCGTTCACCGCTTTCGTACTTGCCCTGAGCGTTGGGCTCGACCCCACCGATATCGCCAAATACACGCTGGGTCATACCCAGCCGCTCACGCTCTTCCCGCAGTCGCGGACCGATTCCGTTCATAGGGGCTTCTCCTTTTCCCTTGTATCCTCAAACACGGTCTACCCGCCTGCAGGCAGCCGTAAATGTGTGGATCCACTATGCCCATGCTCTGTGGCTGCGACAAGCCATCATTTAGCTACTACGTTGATATCTCGCTGCATCCGCACAAAGCAATCGTCCTCACCCATCTCGACGAAGCCGTGACGCTGGTACAATAAGCGGGCCGGGTTGCTGCGGAACACCATCAGCCGCAACAGTGGGAGGCGCCGCTGCCTGGCCCACAGCGCCAGTTCTTCCAGCACCCAGCTACCGACGCCCCGCCCACGGTGTTCAGGCAACAGGTGCAACTCGCGGATGAATAGTGCCTGGCGGTCCTGGCTGAGGCTGCAAAAACCCAACAGGGTGTCACCTTCGATCACCAGCCACTGCTCGCGCCAGCCCCAGGCTGCGTCGAAGGCTTCTTCGATCCACAGCAGGTCGTATTCGCGGTAGTAGGGCAACATGGCGCGGCGCGTGAGGTCGCGGGCGAAGGTACAGTGAATGTCTTTGGCGGGAATCAACTGTAAGGGCATCGCATCGCACTCATTGGGCATAACACACCGGCGAACTGCCAGGGCCACACCGGTCCAGTTCGTTTTCCAACCAGTCGGCCAGCACCCGTGCATTGTTGTGCTCGCTGTCCTTGCCGGCATACAGCAATGTCAGCGTCCCCTTCCTGGCCATGTCCAGCAGCGGATACCAGTGCTCGGGGTGGGCCGCCAGTTCCTGCTGGTAACGCTGGGTAAAAACGGCGAAATCCACTTCACCCTGGTGGAATGCCTTACGCAATTCATTCGAAGGTGCCACTTCGCGCAACCACTGCCCATGGAGGTCTTCCTTGCGTTTGTTGCGCGGCCACAGGCGGTCGACCAGTACACGCTGGCCATCTTCATCCTCAACCGCATCATAGACACGCTTGCAGCGGATCATGGGCGTCTCCTGCCATTACCGTCCGTCTTGAGCCTAGATAATTCATTGATCGAGGTCACGGCCGGGTTACGAATTGTTTCTATGCTCAAGGCCTTCGGCATTTTCGCCCAACGCCAACCGGAGCCCCCATGGCAACCCCGTCAGTGGCCAGCACCCCACAACTGGTCCAACGCGACGCGCGCCCGCAATTCGCCAACAAGCCGGGGCGTGCCAGCCTGGTGCTGTTCTTCAGCTTGCTGCTGGCTGGTATCGCTTACACCGCCTGGAGCCTTCAGCAGGATGTAACCGCCAGCGGTACGGTAATCACCACGGCCACACCGTTCCTTCTGCTGGGCCTGGCGCTGCTGATTGCCCTGGGCTTCGAGTTCGTCAACGGCTTTCACGACACCGCCAACGCGGTAGCCACGGTGATATACACCCATTCGTTGCCGGCGCCGGTCGCTGTGGTGTGGTCTGGACTGTGCAACTTCCTGGGCGTGCTTTTCTCCAGTGGAGCGGTGGCATTCGGCATCATCGCCCTGCTACCGGTAGAACTGATTCTGCAGGTCGGCTCTTCGGCCGGCTTCGCCATGGTCTTCGCCCTGCTGCTGGCGGCGATCATCTGGAACCTTGGCACCTGGTGGCTGGGCCTGCCGGCTTCATCCTCGCACACCCTGATTGGCTCGATCATCGGCGTGGGCGTGGCCAATGCACTGATGCATGGGCGTGACGGCACCAGCGGCGTGGACTGGGCCCAGGCCAGCAAGGTGGGTTATGCCCTGCTGTTCTCACCGCTGATCGGTTTTGCTTGCGCAGCCCTGTTGCTGCTGGCCCTGCGCGCGCTGGTCAAACGCAAGGCCCTGTACCAGGCACCGGAAGGCCAGACACCACCACCGTGGTGGATCCGCAGCATACTGATTCTGACCTGCACCGGGGTATCGTTTGCCCACGGCTCCAACGACGGCCAGAAAGGCATGGGGCTGATCATGCTGATTCTGGTCGGCACCCTGCCGATGGCTTACGCGCTGAACAAGACCATGCCCAACGAGCAGGCTCTGCAATTTTCCGCTGTCGCCGAGGTAACCCGCCAGGCACTGGTACGCAGCGCCCCGCAAGCGGCCCCGGCTGACCCGCGCCAGGTACTGACCCTGTTCATTGCCGAACCCAAGGCCAGCCCGCACCTGGTACCAGCACTGGCGGCGCTGACCGGGATGATCGGCGAAGAGGTCAAAGGCTATGGCTCGCTCAAGCGCGTACCGGCTGAGGCCATGGCCAACGTGCGTAACGACATGTACCTGACCAGTGAAGCCATCCGCCTCATGGAGAAAAACCACTTGGTGGCATTCGATGCCGACACCCGCAGCCATGTCCAGCTTTTCAAAGTCCAGCTGGACGACGCTACCCGCTATATTCCGCTGTGGGTGAAGGTGGCTGTAGCCATCGCGCTGGGGCTGGGGACCATGGTTGGCTGGCGACGTATTGTGGTCACCGTTGGCGAGAAGATCGGCAAGACCCACCTCAGCTATGCCCAAGGCGCATCGGCCGAAGTGGTGGCGATGTGCACCATTGGCGCAGCGGATATGTTCGGGCTGCCGGTGTCGACCACGCATGTGCTGAGTTCGGGGGTGGCCGGCGCCATGGTCGCCAACGGGTCGGGGATTCAGAAACGCACGTTGTTCAATCTGCTGATGGCCTGGGTGCTGACCTTGCCAGCGGCAATGTTGTTGGCTGGCAGCCTGTACTGGTTGCTGAACCACATCTTCTGAACCCGTACGCCGCCTGTAGGAGCGGGTTTACCCGCGAATACGGTAGCGGCGGCAACGGTGAACGGCGGGTGGGGATTGGCCAG
>NZ_JBICMK010000021.1:0-332 GCF_043106315.1 Pseudomonas sp. FYR_5
ATGAAGAAGTCGTTGTCCCGGTCAAGCGCCGTGGCAAGCGCAAGTCACTGGCGGCTAATCTGCCACGTATCGAAGTTATCCATGAGTTGCCCGAACACGAACTGACCTGCGCCTGCGGTTGCCGCAAGCATGTCATCGGCGAAGAAACCAGCGAGCAGCTCGATATCGTGCCGATGCAGATCCGCGTACTCAAACACGTGCGCAAGATCTATGGCTGCCGTGGTTGCGAGACTGCTCCTGTCACTGCTGACAAGCCCGCCCAGTTAATCGAAAAAAGCATGGCCAGCCCAAGCGTGCTGGCCATGCTGCTGACGACCAAGTACGTCGATGGC
>NZ_JBICMK010000022.1:0-81557 GCF_043106315.1 Pseudomonas sp. FYR_5
ATGAGTGACTCACAGGCAGAAAGAAGCGAATCCGGCATCCACCCAACTGCGACACCAGCGCCTGCAACTGCCCGCCGTGGGCCTGAGCCACCGAACTGCAGATCGCCAAGCCCATCCCCATGCCACCGGTCTTGGTGGTATGAAACGCATCGAATATACTCTCCCGCTCGTCCGCCACGATCCCCGGCCCGTTGTCGTCCACGCAGATTTCCACCCCATCCTCGACCACCGCCGATCCAATCTTCAGCACCCCGTCACTGCGATACCCCGCCAATGCTTCCAAGGCATTGGTAATCAGGTTGAACACCAGTTGCTGCAACTGCACCGGGTCGGCTGTCACGCATACCCCGGCTTGTAACAGCGTCTGCACATCCACCTTGCCCCTGGCGGCGTCGGCCGAGGTCAGGCGCACCACCTCGCGGATCAATTCGTCCAGCTTCACCGCCTTGAGTTGCATCGGTGACTGCTTGGCCAGGGACCGCAGCGCCCGCACGATGTTGCCGGCCCGTTCGCTGTCGTTGCGGATATCTTCCAGGCCGGCAATCGCTTCTTCCAGGTCGGGGTTGGCGCGCTTCAGCCAGCGCAGGCTGGCCGCGGCATTGGAAGCGATGCCCAGTAGCGGCTGGCTGATCTCGTGAGCGATGGATGCTGACAGCTCATTCATCGCCTGCAAGTGCGCACTGCGTGCCAGTTCCGCACGCGAGCGGCGCAACTCAGCCTCCATCTGTGCGCGGATCTGGTTTTCCTCGGCCAGACGCGTGTAGAACTTGGCCGTTTGTAGCGATACCGCCGCCTGCGAGGCGAGGATCTCCAGCATGGCCAGGCGCTGACTGCCGAACAGGTTCGGCACAAGGCGGCTTTCCAGGTACACCAGGCCGATCAGCACGCCCTGGATCACCAGCGGCAGGCACAACACCGAGCGGGCGTTGCGTGCCTGCAATTGTTGGCGGAAGGCCTCTGGGCACTCATCAAGGGCATCGTTGAGCACCAGCGGTTTGCGGGTGCGCATGGTGGCGTTGATGACTGACAGCGGCGCCTGGGTCATGAACTTCTGGCAGTTGTCCATGCTCACGTGCAACCCGG
Organism: Pseudomonas sp. FYR_5; assembly: GCF_043106315.1. Classification (NCBI taxonomy): domain Bacteria; kingdom Pseudomonadati; phylum Pseudomonadota; class Gammaproteobacteria; order Pseudomonadales; family Pseudomonadaceae; genus Pseudomonas; species Pseudomonas sp. FYR_5. The sequence continues at coordinate 1,084 of NZ_JBICMK010000022.1, forward strand.
CATCGTCGATGTGGGCCAGGGCAGCCATCTGGAATTCGGCCCCGCTTACAATCAGCAACACGCCATGATCGGCACCGGAGTGCTGGGTCAGATGGCCCATCAGGGTTTCGATCAGGCCTTCGAGCAGTACTTCCTCGGACAGCGCCCGCGCAGCTTCGATACCGGCTTCGAGGTCCAGCCTGGCCTGGTGGGTGGCACGATAAGTTTCCTGAACCGGCTGGGTGCGCAGAAACGGATGCAACGTCTCTAGCTGGTGCACCTTGCCGGTCGCGCCCCAGATATGGAAGCAGTCGCGGGCGATACGCAGGTGCAGGTTGGCGCCGGAGATCAGGCCGTTGGGGATGCACACCTCGGCCAGCTGTTCATGGGCCAGTGCCTGCTCGTGGATGAAACCGGCAGCAGTGGCGGCGATCTGCGCCTGGTCGAAGCAGCGGATCGCGGCCAGGCCGTCGCCATCGAGCTTGGCGATCACGCCCTCGATCAGCAACTGCTTGCTGCGGAAGGTGGCCGGGTTGAAGCCGGCCCAGCGGCTGAAGCGCTCGCGCAGGGCCTGTAGCTCGCGCAGCTTGTCGGCAAGGCTGCCGTGGGCTTCGGGGCTGCCCAGGGCCAGGCCGCGGAACAGGTGATAGTCGGCCAGGTTGATGTGCGCCGGTGCCGCCCAGCTGTTGTCACCAGCCAATGCCAGGTCGCGCATGGCCTTCGGGATATTGCCCATGTAAAAGGCGCACATGGCGGCGAACAGATGTTGGAAGAACCGCGTGGTGGCCGACCTCGAGGGTGCGGCCGGGGCTGGGCTGGGTAGGCCGCTCAGGTTGGCGACGAACGCTTGCTGGGCCTGCAGGATCAGCTCGATATCGCGGTAGCCGTGGTGACGCACAGTGGCCAGGCCTTGCGCCACTTCCTCGACCACGTCCGGCAGGTAGCGGCCCATGAACAGCGAGTCTGAAACCAGGTGGTTGCAGGCATAGCAGCTCATCGCCAGGTCACCGCTCAGGCGCGCCGAGTCGACCGCGTCCAGCGCGGTGCGTCGGGCGAATTCCATGGGTGAGGTCCAGGCGCTGACCTGGTCCAGAGCCAGCAGCGCACTGGTCAGATCAGCGTCGAAACCGTGCCGTTCGATCAGCTTGAGCGCGGCCAGGCAACAGGCATGGCCATCATGGTAAGCGCCAAAACGCTCGGCAATCATCACCCCGTACCAGGCCATGCCGTAGGTGCTGCCAGGCGCAACACCGTGCAGTAGCGACATCTCCATGAGCTTGGCCAGGTGCAGGAAGCAGATGTCGTCCTTCACGAAGAACGATGATGAAAGAGTGGCCAACAAGCTGATGGCAACCATCACCTCCTCCGAATCGGTGCGCGGCAGCGACTCCAGGCAATGCCGTCCTTTCTGTTCGACCAGCGCCTGGACATGGGCATGACTGGCCTCGACCTCTTGCCAGTCGATGCCCCGTACCGGGCTTATACCCAGCAAGTCCAGGCCGCTCAGGGCGCTGTCGATGGCTGCCTGATAGTCACCGCGCAAGGTATACAGCAATGCCTGCAGCCGGCACGCTCGTGCCTGGTCCAACACCGAGCGGGCACGCTGTCGGCATTCAGTGAGGCGTGCCTCGGCCGCGACCGTTCGTGACAGTTGCATGTCGCACTCCGTCGCCATGCAGGCGATGGCAAAGCCATGCGTGGCGCGGCTTTCCAGTGTGGCGCTGTGGTGCAACAACTGCTCGGCGGTATGCAGGTAGCCTGCGGTCTGTTCGAAGGCGCCGGCATCGCGTGCGCGTGATGCGGCATCTCGTAAAAGCTGCAGGAACGCTTCGCAATCATCCGCTGCAAACCCGCGGGGGGTGGCACGTTGCAGCTGGCTGGCGAGCTCGAACAGCCCCTCCTGCATGTGGTCTGGCCAAGCCTGGCGCATGGCCAGGGCGATGCGTGCATGCAGCGAGGCGCGCTCGTGTACGGGCGTGAGTGCATAAGCAGCCTCCATCACCCGGTCATGAGTGAAGCCCAAGCCGTTCTGGCCCGGTTGCACGAAACCAGCGCCAATCAAGGCTTTCAACGGTTCGCCTGGCGGTTGGGCAAGCACTTGCCGAAGCAGGCGCTCATCGCAGTGGCTGCCCGCCGCGCTGACGACTCGCAAAAGCTCGCGTTGCGGTGCCGCCAGGCGCCCCAGGCGGTGGACCATCAGGTCGGCGACATTGTCGGAATAGCAGTGCCGGGCCACGGCCTGCAGGCACCAAGACCAGCGCATGGCCTGGGTGTCGAAGATGAACAGCTGGTCCTCGACCATGGCCCTGAGGATCTGGTTGATGAAAAACGGGTTGCCCGCCGTCTTGCCGTGCACCCGTTCGGCCAGCTGAAATGCGTCTTCGGGGGCAACATGGAAGCGCTCGCCAATCAGCTCGGCCACCGCCCCAACGGCCAGCGGCCGCAGGTTCAGCGTGGTGCTGCGCACCGCTGCGGGTATGGCCAGCTGTGCGCTGGTGGTGGGCGTATCGTTGCACCGGGTGAAAATCAGCAGCAGGTTGGCCGGTGCGTCAGCCAGCAGTTGGGCCAGCAGTTGCCGGGTGGCGTCGTCGGCCCATTGCAGGTCGTCGAAGAACAGCACCAGCGGTTGGCCCGGCCGGCTGAAAACCTGCAGGAACTCAATGATCGCGTGCAGTTCCTTGTGCAACGCAAGGCGCGTGGGCTTGGCGGGTAACTGTGGCAGGGGGCCGAGAATCAGTTGCAGGTCCGGGGCCAGCTTGCCGAGCAGACGGCCATGACCTTTGATGCGGCGCAGGATCTCGCGGCGCAGGGTGTCGAGGTCCTGACTGTTCTTGGCCAGCAACTGGGTAGTCAGAGCTCCGAGCACTTCGATCCAGGGCGTGTAGGGCACGGCTTGTGCCTGGCTGTTGCACTTGCCGACGGCCCAGTAACCTTCAGCGTTGGCCTTGAGCGCTGCTTCGACCAGGCTCGACTTGCCCATGCCAGTAGCGCCGTTGATGACCAGGGCTTGTGGTTTGCTGTCGCGATGCAAGGCCTTGAGCAGCAGGGTGATAGCCTTTTGCTCGGCGCCGCGGCCATACAGGCGTGCGTGGCCGGGTGCTACCGGGTCGGCGCAGCCTGGGGTGAAGGGTGCCATGGTTTTGTGGGCGACCCACTGCCGCTGGCAGTGAGCCAAATCCACTGCAAGGGCGCGCGCGCTCTGGTAGCGGGCGTCCGGCTCTTTGGCCAAGGCCTTTGCCAGGATCAGGCTGAGGGGCGGCGGTACGTTGCTGCGCACTTCGCAGGCCGGCCGCGGCTGCGCGCCGGCATGCAGCTGTCGCCAGTGCTGGGTGTCGCGCCCGGCGAGCGGCAGCTCGCCTACCAATAGCTGGTAGAGGATCGCCCCCAGGGCATAGATGTCACTGCGTCGGTCGCAGCTGCTACCGTGCGGGCAAATCTGCTCCGGCGCCAGGTAGGCCCAGTTGCCGAGCGGGGATCCCTGTTCGCTGAACTGCTCTGCCGGGTCGGCGTGAAAGAAGCCCAGGCGCACCTGCTGATGGGCGTGCAGGCACACATGCTCCGGCTGCAGTGTACCGTGCAGCACATTGCGTTCATGCGCTTGCGCCAACGCAAGGGCGGCGTTAACCGCGATGTCGAGAAACGGCTCCAGCGGCGCAGGGCCTTCAGTGATCAGGTCGGCGACTGAGCGCCCGGCCGGGTACACCAGCAATGGGCCTTCGGCCGAGCGCACGAACGCCGAGGGGATCACCGCCCACTGCGGGTCCAGTTGCAGGCGGTAGTCACGTTCCAGGCGCTGACAGGCGGAAGGGGCCTCAAGCGGGGCGCGCACGGCGATCCAGGCCTGGAGTGTGGCCGGGTCACGCAGTCGGAAGTAGCTGAGCTCACCTTCCTTGCCCAGTGCGCTGATCTCGCATCGGTTCAGCCAGCCCTCGTCGATTGACTGGTCGTAATCGATGGGCCTGTGGGCAAGGCGTTCATCGAGCATAAAGCACCCCCGCTAGCGACATCCTGAGGCGCGAGTATACGCAGCGGGCCCAACATGGATGCGGGTTACAGCCTGCTTGGCAGGAACGGGCACGCTGTTGTCCGTTATCGTCCCCTTGGGGCAGGCGGGCTTTTGTATAGTCCTTTGGCCAACCTATCCCTCGGGATAATTGTCTGAACGCCAACGCTGGCCTAGGCTGCCTAGGGCAGCGAAAACGCCCGTGCCCGCGCGAGGAAGCCATGATCCGAATAGGCAATGCCCAGGTGTCGCTGGAGCGGCGCGAAGTCTTTGTCGACGGCAAACCGATCCTGTTGGGTGGGCGTGCTTTCGAAGTGCTGGCCACGCTGATCAGGGCCAAGGGCCGCGTGGTCGGCAAGGACGAGCTGTTCAGTCAGGTGTGGGCTGGTACGGTGGTTGAGGACAATAACTTGCAGGTGCAGGTATCCTTGCTGCGCAAGGCCTTTGGCGACCGCGGCCTGATCCAGACCGTGCCGCGCCGGGGCTACCGTCTGGCCGCACCGATCAGCCTCGAGGTGCCGGGTCAGGCACTGTGTGGGTCGTTGCTGCACACCATGGCCGAGACTGTCGAGCCGCCCGATGAGCGCGTGAATGTGCCGGTGCTGGTGGTGGATGACGACCCGTCGGTGCGCACCGCGTTGGGCCGGCTGTTGCGCTCGCAGGACATCCCGCACCACTTGTTTGCCAGTGCCGAGGCGCTGTTCGAGGCCCGCCTGGAAACCCCCTGTGCCTGCCTGCTGCTGGACATGCACTTGCCTGGCACAAGCGGCCTGGAGGTACAGGATGCGCTATGCCGGCTGGCGCTGCCCTGGCCGATCGTGTTCATGACCGGCTTCGGCACCATCCCGATGACCGTTCAGGCCATGCGCGCCGGGGCGGTGGAGTTTCTGACCAAACCATTCGATGAAGACCAGTTGCTGACCCTGTTGCAGACAGTGCGCGCCCGTGCCGTGGCCGAAGGCCGCAAGTGGCTCCATGCGCGGCAGGTCGAGGAAAAGTACCAGCGCCTGACTCAGCGTGAGCGCCAGGTCTTCTCGCTGGTGGTCGGCGGCTTGTCGCACAAGCAGATCGCCAGGCAGATCGGCACCAGCGAGGTGACGACCAAGGTGCACAAGAAGAACATCATGAACAAGATGCAGTCCCGCTCGCTGCTGGAGCTTGCAGCCATGCACAACCTTCTCGGCGCGCGGTCTGAGAGCTTGGGCAGCGCATGAGCAGAGGGGTGTGCATCGTCGACGACGATGCCTCGGTGCGCAAAAGCCTGGCCAACCTGCTGCGCTCGGTGGGGTTCGAGACCTTGTCGTTTTCCGCCGCGGACGCATTCCTGGCCTCGCCACTGGCGGGTGAGGCGGGCTGTGTGTTGCTTGACCTGAAGATGCCGGGGATGAGTGGGCTGGAGGTACAGCGTGAGCTGGCACAGCGGGGGTGGCGCTTGCCGGTGATCTGCATGTCGGCACATTGGGATGATGGCTCGGTACGGGCAGCGATGGGCCTTGGGGCACTGGCCTGCCTGGGCAAGCCGTTTTCTGAAGAGGTGCTGCTGAAGGTGGTTGAAGAGGCTTTGGCCGGCGGTCAGTGAGGTATGGCTGTGCCGGCCTCTTCGCGGGTGAACCCGCTCCTACGGGGGGCCTCACAACCCTGGCAATCTAACTGCTCCCCGGCCGGTACTGCAGGGCCTCGGCCAAGTGCGCCCGGCCTATCGTCTCGCATCCCTCCAGGTCCGCCAGTGTCCGCGCCACCTTCAACAACCGGTGCGCCGCCCGAAGCGATAAGGTCAGCCGCTCGCAGGCCCCTTCCAGCCAGACTTGGTCCGCCGCTACCAACCCACAGTGATGCCTTAAACCTTCAAGGTCTAGAAATGCATTCGCACACCCTTGTCGCCTGTGCTGCAGCTCCCGCGCTTCAGCTACCCTGACGGCGACATCGGCACTGGTTTCACCACAAGGCTGGTTGTTCAACGTAGTGCTTTCGCGAGCCACGGTCAGGTGCAGGTCGATGCGGTCCAGCAGTGGCCCGGAAAGTTTGTTGCGATAGCGCGCGATCTGCTCGGTGCTGCAGCGGCAGCGGCCAGTGGGGTCGCCCAGGTAGCCGCAAGGGCAGGGGTTCATCGCCGCCACCAGCTGGAAGCGCGCGGGGAAACGCACTTTGTCGCGGGCACGGGCAATCACGATTTCACCTGACTCCAGTGGCTCGCGAAGCACTTCCAGTACGCGCCGCTCAAACTCCGGAAGTTCGTCGAGAAACAACACGCCGTGATGGGCGAGCGTGATTTCACCTGGTTGCGGTCGGCTACCGCCACCGACCAGCGCCGGGCCGGACGCAGAGTGATGGGGGTGGCGAAAGGGTCGCTGTGGCCAGCTGTTCAGCGGCGCTTTCCCGCTGACCGACTGGATTGCCGCCACCTCCAGCGCTTCGTGCTCGTCCAGTGGTGGCAGCAGCCCGGGCAGGCGGCTGGCGAGCAAGGTCTTGCCGGTGCCGGGCGGCCCGGTGAACAGCAGGTTGTGCGCACCGGCCGCAGCCAGCAGCAAGGCACGCTTGGCTGCCAGTTGGCCCTGCACTTCGCTCAGGTCCGGGTAGGGGCGTTGCTGCAGGATCAGGCCGTTGGCAGCGTAGGGCGGCAGCGGCACCTGGCCGTTCAGGTGGGCGACCAACTCCAGCAGGTGGCCCACCGCATACACCACCAACCCGCCGGCCAGGCTGGCTTCCTCGGCATTTTCCCGTGGTACCACCAGCGCCCGGCCTGCTTCGCGTGCCGCCAGTGCCGCAGGCAGCACGCCCTGCACCGGGCGCAATTTCCCCGACAGCGCCAGTTCGCCCAGGCATTCCATATCGGCCAGGGTGGCAATCGGCACCTGGCCGTCGGCGGCGAGGATGCCCAGGGCGATGGCCAGGTCATATCGGCCGCCATCCTTGGGCAGGTCGGCGGGGGCGAGGTTCTGGGTAATGCGCCGCTGTGGGTACTTCAGCCCGGAGTTGACGATGGCGCTGCGCACCCGGTCCTTGCTTTCCTTGACCGTGGTTTCCGGCAGGCCGACCAGGGTGAGATGAGGCAGGCCGTTGGCCAGGTGGGTTTCGACGCTGACCGCCGGTGCCTGCACGCCAACCTGGGCGCGGCTGTGGACGAGGGCTAGGGACATGAACACTCCGTTGTTGCTGGAAAATGCCGCTTCCTGCGGCTGGGCAAAGAATAGCCAGTGCTGCCATGGCAGGCGCAACAAGTGTGCGTCGTGGTTTTTCAGGGCAGGGGTTTTCCCTGCGTTTTGATGGGCTTCGGCAAAAATGGATCCAATAGGCTTTGCGCAGTCGTCAGGTATGACTTAGTGTTGTTGGGCAACCGCAGTTGCCATGGGATGGCACTGCGTCTTCTTTCAAATGGACTTGAGGTATTGCTCCGTGCAAACGCTCACCTGCACGCACCAGGCAATTCGCGAACTGGTGCAGGCCAGTGCATTCGTTGAACTCAACCGCTTTTTCGACAGGCTCGAGGCTCAGTGGCGTCAGGCCCCGACCGGCGAGTTCCCGGCCTACCTGGCGGCCATTGAAGGGCACATGCTGCTCGACCAGGAAAACCAGAGTGACAGGGCCCTGAGCCAAGTGCTCAGAGCCTGGATTGACGCCTGCCCCAGGGCATATCACCCACAAGTGGTAATGGGTATGCACTGCTTCCACCGGGCCCGCCAGGTGCAGGTTGGTGGCCAACGCAACGCTGCACGCTTGCTGGCTGTCGCGCAAATTTGTGAATCCGCCAGCGCGCACCTGTTGCGTGCAATGGACCGCTCTGCGCACCCCGTGGCAGCGGCCATTGGCATGCTGCGCATCAGTGCGCAGTTCCATGAGCCTGGTTGGTTGCTGCAACTGTTTCAGGGGGAGCCTGCACGCTTCAGGCCCAGTGCCCATGCCGATGTAGAGGTGCAGGAAGCTGCAGCGCCGTTGCTGGTGAGGCATGGGCTGTTGGCCTTGGCCGAGCTGCCACAGGCGCTGCCGCTCTACCTGGGCAAGCGGATCGTTCATGAAAACGAAGACCCTCGCTATTACTGGCTGCGCCATGCGCTGATCGCCCGCCCCGGTTGCTTCGAAGCGATCCAGGCCCTTGCTGTGTACCTGCTGCCCCGCTGGGGCGGCAGCCTCGATGCGTTCGAGCTGTTGGTCAATGGCCCGTTGTGCGCGACCTGGGACGAGCGCTTGCGTAATGCGCTGCGCTGGATGGCCGTCGAAGGCCGCCTGATGCTGCCACAGGCTGACCCGTTGCAGGCCGTCGCCGACTGGCAGCAGGTGGTCGAAGACTGGTCAGAACGCCCGTTAAGGCCCAGAGAGCGTGCCGTTGTTCTGGCATGGCGGGGGACGCTGCGTAGCAGGGCATCGGGCGACCATGCTGGCGCGATGCGCGATTTTGCCGCGAGCTTGGCGTGCAATGCCGATCTCGGCGCCATCCGCGCCATGGGCGTGCCTTTTCGCTGTTTGGCCGAGCTGATACTGCGCGATGGCATGGCAGATGAGAAGCAACTGTTACACGGCGCCATTGAGCGCCTGTGTGACGGCCGTTCACATGCTGCTGCCTGTGCATTGCGCGCGGCCGGGCACCGTTTCGGGCTGTGGGCGCTGCCACGCTCGGCCGAGCAGGCAAGGCTATGGTTGCAACGGGCGGTGAATCGCCAGTGTGCGGGCCAGGCACCGGGGTTCGAAGTGCTTGAAGTGGCACGGTTGCTGTGGGCAGCCAACCGGCATGAAGTGGCCTGCTACCTGTATGAACGCTGCGCCGAACTGAACCTGCCGGGTGCTGCCTTGGCCTTGTACGAGCTGCACCACGGCGGCCTGGCCAACACCCCGGCGCATTACCTGGATGATGAAGCAGCCGGGTATTGGCTGCAGCGTGCGGTGGAGGCAGGTAGCAGGCAGGCCAAGTACAATCTGGCCTGCCTGCGCATGGATGGCGATGAGGATTTGAACGAGCGCAGTGCCATGCTGGCGGTCAGGCGCCTGCTTGTCGACGCGCTGGGCAACGCGCAGATCAACGCGCGTGCGCGTTTGCATCTGGGAATTTTGTTACGCCGGTTTGGTGAGACGCAGGAGCGGACCGAGGCGGTTGCTTACCTGTTGAGCCTGGTCGAGCACCCGGACCTGCGGCTTGCCGGGCGTGCCTGCGCCGAACTGGGGCTGGCCTGGATGCAGGGGCGCGGCACCCGCAAGCAAAGCCGCTTTGCCGCCATCGAATGGGTCAAGCGAGCGGCCAGCTTGCAGCCACGGGATACGGCCATTGGTGATATCCAGGCCGAGATCCTCAATTCGCGCAATCGGGTGAAGACGCTGTTTACTCAGTGCGGGGCGGCGTTGTTCCGCGGCACACTGCATGCAAGTGAGCTACCACCGAAACAGGCCTTTACCCACACCGAGTCGTTGCGGGTTCAGCCTGCATCGGACCGTCTCAGGCACGTACATAAACCCAGGCTGTCAGGCCCGATGCAAGGGTGACGGCGACGCGCTTGTAGTCGGCAACTTCATAGCGGTCCGCTGCAGCCAGTTCGTCTTCGCTGATCTGAAAGACCATGCCGGCCACGCTGTCGTTCGCCTGGCTGCTGGGGGAAACGATGGGGTGATGGGACTTGCCGCTGGTCGCCAGTACGCCTGGGTCGGTGATCTCGACCCAATCCACGCGGTAGCCCGGCATGCGGTCGGCCTGACCGTTCAGCTCACGGCCAAAGTTGGCCAGTTGCACGGCTTTATCCTGCAAGGTGCCGTAGGAAAACAACAGTACCGGGTATGCGCTGGAGGGTTGCATTCACTCATCCTGTGAGGGTGGGTTCAGCCGGGCTTCCAGCTCGGCTACCTGTTTTTCCAAGGCCTCAAGGCGTGCGCGGGTACGCGCCAGTACGACCATCTGGCTGTCGAATTCGTCACGGCTGACCAGATCCAGCTTGCTGAAGGCACCTTGCATCAACACTTTGAACTGGCTTTCCAGTTCCGCACGGGGCTGGGCGGCATCGCTGCTGAACAGGCGCGAGGCCTGGTCGCTCAGGGCATCGAGAAGGGCTTTGGGCGCGAGCATGGGGCTGTCCACTGAAACGGAGAAATGGCCGCCAGTGTAGCACGCACAAACCTGGCGCCTGAGTGCACATTGGCCTTCGCAGGAGCGGGTTTACCCGCGAAGAAGACACCGCGGTGGATGGCACGGGCTTCGCCCGTGTTCGCGGGCAAGCCCGCTCCCACAGGAATGGCGCCAACTTTTAGAAATTGAGCAAGACAGTTGCTCCCACAAAAGAATGATCTGCGGTTTCTAATCCGTTGCACATTTTTCGCGCAACGTGTCCCGCCGCTGCGCACCGAAATTGTGCATGTTTCCCATGCTGGCGACTGGCCAATCCCGACCAAATCACATAACGCTCTGTTTTTCGGCACTTTGTCGGAACTGGCAAGGATTCTGCAAAGACCTGTACGAGCCATGCACTGAAGCAGTTCCTTGTGACCAGGCAGTGCGCACGCGGAGCCGGGTGCCGACGACGCGTTACAAAGCCAACCGCTGCGCTTAGACTTGAGACGGGTTTGTTTTCCTGGGGCAAGTCCACCAAATCGGGAGAGAGTTTCATGAAGCTAGTCACAGCCATCATCAAGCCGTTCAAGCTGGACGACGTACGCGAGTCGCTGTCGGAAATCGGCGTGCAGGGCATCACCGTCACCGAAGTCAAAGGTTTCGGTCGGCAGAAGGGCCACACCGAGCTGTATCGCGGTGCTGAATATGTGGTTGATTTCCTGCCCAAGGTGAAGATCGATGTCGCCATCGATGACAAGGACCTTGATCGGGTAATCGAAGCCATCACCAAGGCAGCCAACACCGGCAAGATCGGTGACGGCAAGATTTTCGTGGTGAATCTGGAGCAGGCGATCCGCATCCGTACCGGCGAAACCGATACCGACGCGATCTAAGCAGCAACAAAGCCTCACCAAACCCAACGCCCCAGGAGAAAACAACATGACTCTGCGTAAGATCGCAGGGCTAGGAGCCCTATTGTCCCTCGTAATGCCCGGGCTTGCCCTGGCAGAGGAAGCTGCCCCAGCGCTGAACTCCGGCGACACCGCCTGGATGCTGACCGCAACGGCGCTGGTGCTGTTCATGACCATTCCGGGCCTGGCCCTGTTCTATGGCGGCATGGTGCGTTCCAAGAACGTGCTGTCGGTGATGATGCAGTGCTTTGCAATTACCGGCCTGATGAGCATTCTCTGGGTCGTCTACGGCTACAGCATGGCCTTCGATACCGCCGGTATGGAAAAGGGCGTGCTCAACTTCAACTCTTTCGTTGGCGGCTTCTCCAAGGCCTTCCTCAGCGGTGTCACGCCTGACAGCCTGACCTCGGCCACCGCGCTGTTCCCTGAAGCGGTGTTCATCACCTTCCAGATGACTTTCGCCATCATCACCCCGGCGCTGATCGTCGGCGCCTTTGCCGAACGCATGAAGTTCTCGGCGATGCTGGTATTCATGGGCATCTGGTTCACCCTGGTGTATGCGCCGATCGCACACATGGTGTGGAGCGGTGACGGTGCCCTGATGTGGGACTGGGGCGTACTGGACTTCGCTGGCGGCACCGTGGTGCACATCAACGCCGGTATCGCAGGCCTGGTCTGCTGCCTGGTACTGGGCAAGCGCAAAGGCTACCCGACCACCCCGATGGCCCCGCACAACCTCGGCTATACCCTGATGGGCGCGGCGATGCTGTGGATCGGCTGGTTCGGCTTCAACGCAGGCTCTGCTGCTGCTGCCAACGGCACTGCCGGGATGGCCATGCTGGTCACTCAGATCGCTACCGCCGCCGCCGCACTGGGCTGGATGTTCGCCGAGTGGATCGGTCACGGTAAGCCAAGTGCGCTGGGCATCGCCTCGGGCGTGGTGGCTGGCCTGGTCGCCATCACCCCGGCTGCGGGCACCGTCGGGCCGATTGGCGCGCTGATTATCGGCCTGGTTTCGGGTGTGGTCTGCTACTTCTGCGCCACCACGCTCAAGCGCAAACTCGGCTATGACGATTCGCTGGACGCCTTCGGCGTGCACGGTGTTGGCGGCATCATCGGAGCCATCCTCACGGGTGTGTTCGCGGCCCCGGCGCTGGGCGGCTTCGGTACTGTCACCGACATCGGCATGCAAGTCTGGATCCAGGCCAAAGGTGTGATTTTCACCGTGGTCTACACCGCCATCGTCACCTACGTGATCCTCAAGGTGCTGGATGTGGTGATGGGCCTGCGGGTCAACGAAGAAGAAGAGTCGGTCGGCCTCGACCTGGCTCAGCACAACGAACGCGGCTACAACCTGTAACTGCGACGCGGTAAAAACTTGCCCGGCTTGCCGGGCATTTTTTTGCCAGTTTTTCAGCATTTCCCGCACGGCAAACGGTTTATTCGACACGTTCGTGACGTAGGTAAAAAACTTACAAGTCGCAGGGCGTTTATGGTGCTTTGCTTTTTCCACGGGCGCGCTAGAATGCGCGCCGAAGGGTGTTTGACGAGTAGTCCACACACTTCGCCAGCCTTTGCTAGGCTTGCCAATAGCGTGTGGCCAGCAGGGGCTAATGGATTTGTCAGGTCCTGCCAGGAGCAGGGCCTGCTGGGTACCGCCTCCCATCAGGAGTGCCGACCCAAGGGCAGTGGCCTAACCCACGGCCAGTTGAATTTTCACTGGTGGCTGCCGGTCTACGGCTGCACTGGTCTATAACCAACCTGCTTTTCGCAAGTCATGAGGTAGAACATGAGCGACGACGATCTGGAAAATGATGACCTCGAAGTAGGCGACGAAGACGAGGGTGATGAGGGCCTCGAGGCGGCGGCTGATGACGGCGTGGAAGACGCTGGCGATGATGACAGCAGCCCGGCACCCGTTGCCAAGGGCAAATCCAAGGCAGCAGTCTCGGTAGACGAGATGCCGAGCATGGAAGCCAAGCAGAAAGAGCGTGATGCACTGGCCAAGGCGATGGAAGAATTCCTTTCTCGCGGCGGCAAGGTGCAGGAAGTCGAGGCCAACGTGGTCGCCGACCCGCCCAAGAAGCCAGACAACAAGTACGGCAGCCGCCCTATCTGAGTGGCTGATCGCAAAAAAGCCCGCCGTCGCTGCGGGCTTTTTTATGCCTGTGGGTTTTGTGTTGCCTGTTCCGGCCTCTTCGCGGGCATGCCCGCTCCCACAGGTACACCACAGGGTTCAGGACCTGCGCGGTCCCTGTGGGAGCGGGCGTGCCCGCGAATGGGCCGCAAAGCGGCCCCGTCAGCGCCAGCGCGCAAGCACGTCAGGTAGTTGCGACAGGCGCTGGATCTCGGCATCCGGCGCCTGTTCGCCAGCCCAGGTCTTGCCCTGCGGGTTGAACCACACCGCGCGCAAACCGGCGCGCTGGGCACCGGCAATGTCATCGCCAGGGTGATCGCCGATGTGCACCGCCGCACCCGCATCCACCTCGCCACGGCGTAGCGCTTCGAGGAACGGCGCCGGGTCTGGCTTGCCAATGCCCAGGTCCTCGGCGCACAGGGCAAAGCGGAAATAATCGGCCAGCCCCAGCCGGCTGACGTCGGCATTGCCGTTGGTGACCACGCCCAGGATGTATTGATGGCGCAAGATCTCAAGCACCGGCTGCACCTCTGGGAAGATCTCCACCTGGTGGCGGGCATGCAGGAACACTTCGAAGCCCTCGTTGGCCAGCGCTTGCGCGTGCTGCTCGCTGTAGCCGACCTCTTCCAGGGCATGGAACAGCACGCGCCTGCGCAGGGCGCTGATGCGGTGCTTGAGGCCGGGCTCTGCTTGCACCAGGCGCTCGCGGATGGCGAACAGGTGCTCCACCGGTATGCTGCCGAGGGTTGGTGCGTTGGCCTCGAGCCAGTCGCGCAGCACGACTTCCGCGGTGGCAATCACCGGCGCGGTGTCCCACAGGGTGTCGTCGAGGTCGAAGGTGATCAGCTTGATGCTCATGAGTCTGTGCCTTTGCTGCGTTTGGCCCGAGGGTGGGCGCTGTCGTACACCGCGGCCAGGTGCTGGAAGTCCAGGTGGGTGTAGATTTGCGTCGTGCTGATGTCGGCATGGCCGAGCATCTCCTGCACCGCGCGCAGGTCCTGGGATGATTCCAGCACATGGCTGGCGAAGGAATGGCGAAGCATGTGCGGGTGCAGGTGTTGGCCCAGCTCACGCTCACCGGCGGCCTTTACCCGCAGCCGAACGGCCCGGGGGCTGATGCGATTGCCCTGGCGGGTAATGAACACTGCACGGTCGCGTGGGTTGCCGATGCCGCGCAAACGGTACCAGGCCTGCAACGCCTCGCGAGCCTTGCGACCCACCGGCAGTACGCGGGCTTTTCCACCCTTGCCCAGTACCTGCACCAGGCCGGCGGCGAGGTCGAGGTGATCAAGATCGAGGTTGGTCAGCTCGGACAGGCGCAGGCCCGAGGAATAGAACAGTTCGAGGATCGCCTGGTCACGCCGGGCGATGAAGTCGTCGTCCACGCCGCCATCGAGCAGCTGCAGTGCGCGGTCGGTATCCAGTACCTTGGGCAGCCGACGCTCGCCTTTGGGCGCGCTCAGGCCGGTGGCCGGGTCGTGCTGGCACAGGCCTTCGCGGTTGAGGTAGCGGTACAGGCCGCGCACTGCCGACAACAGGCGTGCCAGGCTGCGCGGGGACTGGCCATGGTGGTGCAAGCGAGCGACCAACTGGCGCAGTTGCTGAATTTGCAGCGCCTGCCAGTCGGCAATGCCGTGCTCTTCGCAGTAGGCGATGACTTTTTCCAGGTCGCGACGGTAGCCCAGCGAGGTGTGCTCCGACACTTGGCGCTCGTTGCGCAGGTGTGCGCAATAAGCCTCCAGCTGGCGTTTCATCAGCGTACCGAGCGCAGGGTCTGGGTAACGCGTGGCACAACGCGGCCGAGCACCTCGGCGATATAGCCGAGGAAAAGGGTGCCGACGCTGCTCTTGTAGTGTTGCGGGTCGCGGCTACCGATGGCCAGCACCCCGTGCAGCCCTTGGTACTCAAGAGCTGCCACGGCGCTGGAGCCCACTTCCTGGCGCTGTTCTTCACCGAACAGGAAAGCCAGCTCGTGCTCGCGCAGGTTGCCACTGACTGTCTTGCCACCGCCCAGCAGGGCACCGATGGCTTGCTGCGCCTCGGCATTGCTGACCCAGCGCCCCACCGGCGCGACGTTGTCGCCGAACAGGATCAGGCTGACGAAGGGCACCTGGAATTCCTGGCGCAGGCTGTCTTCGACCGCCATTACCACTTCTTCCAGGCTGCCGGCATCGAGCAGGTCAAGGATCAGCCGGCGGGTCTTGTCGAACAGCCGGTCATTGTCGCGGGCCACGTCCATCAGTTGCGACAGGCGATGGCGCATTTCGATGTTGCGGTCACGCAGCAGCTTGAGCTGGCGTTCTACCAGCGACACGCTGTCTCCTCGCTGGTGCGGGATGTGCTGTTCGATCAGCAGCTCGTCGTGCTCGGCGAAGAAGGTGGGGTGGGCGCGCAGGTAGGCGACCACCGCTTCGGCATCGAGCTCGGTGGACTGCTTGGGTACAACCTTGGGCTGATCGGTCATGGCGGTTACTCGTTTAGAGACGAACCTGTCCTTCGTAGACGCGTACGGCCGGGCCGGTCATCATCACGGGCTTGCCGGGGCCGGCCCATTCGATGTGCAGGCGGCCACCGGGCAGGTCGAGGGACACCGGGGAGTCCATCCAGCCCTGGCTGATCGCCGCCACGGCCGCGGCGCAGGCGCCGGTGCCGCAAGCCTGGGTTTCGCCGGCGCCGCGTTCCCACACGCGCAGGTTGGCGCGGTGGCGGTCGATGACTTGAATGAAGCCGGCATTCACCCGCTGTGGGAAGCGTGGGTGGTTTTCGATCTTCGGGCCCAGCTCGTGCACGGGGGCAGTATGCACGTCGTCGACACGCAGCACGGCGTGCGGGTTACCCATGGACACGGCGGCTATGGAATGCAGCTGGCCGTCGACCTCCAGTGGGTAGCTCAGCGCCTGCGCGTCAGCAACGAAGGGGATTTCGGCAGGGATGAAGCGGGGTGGGCCCATGTCGACACTCACCTGGCCGTCGTTCTGCACGTCCAGCACGATGATGCCGCTCTTGGTCTCCACGCGGATGCGCTTTTTCGCGGTCAGGCGCTTGTCCAGCACGAAGCGGGCAAAGCAGCGCGCACCGTTGCCGCATTGCTCGACCTCGGAGCCGTCGGCGTTGAAGATGCGGTAGCGGAAGTCCACTTCCGGGTTGTTCGGCGCCTCGACGATCAGCAACTGGTC
The DNA here is from genome assembly GCF_043106315.1 of Pseudomonas sp. FYR_5. Lineage (NCBI taxonomy): Bacteria > Pseudomonadati > Pseudomonadota > Gammaproteobacteria > Pseudomonadales > Pseudomonadaceae > Pseudomonas > Pseudomonas sp. FYR_5. Next base: position 17,315 of record NZ_JBICMK010000022.1, read on the forward strand.
GAAGCCGACACCGGTATGGCGGTCACCCCATTGCTTGGCGTGCTTGGGCTGGATGTGCGCGTGCTGGCTGACCAGGTCCAGGACCATGAAGTCGTTGCCCAGCCCATGCATCTTGGTAAAACGCAGCAGCATGGGCTTACTCCGGCAGCAGGCTTTCGCCAGCATACAGTTCGGCGACGGTCTCGCGGCGGCGTACTTCGAACGCCTGGTCGCCGTCGACCAGGATTTCAGCGCAACGGCCGCGGGTGTTGTAGTTGGAACTCATGACAAAACCATAGGCGCCCGCGGACTCTACGGCCAGCAGATCACCTTCGGCCAGGTTGAGGACGCGGTCCTTGCCGAGGAAGTCGCCGGTCTCGCAGATAGGGCCGACCAGGTCATAGGCACGGCCTTCGCCTGCACGTGGCTTGACCGCGCTGACACCCATCCAGGCCTGGTACAGGGCCGGGCGGATCAGGTCGTTCATCGCTGCATCGATGATGGCGAAGTCCTTGTGTTCGGTGTGCTTGAGGTATTCCACGCGGGTCAGCAGCACGCCTGCGTTGGCGACGATGTAGCGGCCTGGCTCGAACACCAGGGCCAGGTCGCGTTTGCCCACGCGCTCGCGGATGGCCTTGATGTAGTCGGCCACCCGTGGCGGCTGTTCGTCGCGGTAGCGCACGCCGACACCGCCACCCAGGTCCAGGTGGCGCAGGTGTATGCCGCACTCGGCCAGGCGGTCGACCAGCACCAGCAGGCGGTCGAGGGCGTCGAGGAATGGCTCGACGGTGGTCAGCTGCGAGCCGATGTGGCAGTCGACTCCGACCACTTCCAGGTTCGGTAGCTGTGCGGCGCGCACGTAGATGGCCTCGGCATCGGCGATGGCGATGCCGAACTTGTTTTCTTTAAGGCCAGTGGAGATGTACGGGTGAGTACCGGCATCGACATCCGGGTTGACCCGCAGCGAAACCGGGGCAACCTTGCCCATTTCGGCGGCTACCACTTGCAGGCGCTCCAGCTCGTCGGTGGATTCGACGTTGAAGCAGTGCACGCCAACTTCCAGGGCGCGGCGCATGTCTTCACGTGTTTTGCCGACGCCGGAGAACACCACGCGGTCGGCACGCCCGCCAGCGGCCAGCACACGCTCCAGTTCACCACCGGAAACAATGTCGAAGCCTGCGCCCAGGCGCGCCAGCACGTTCAGCACGCCAAGGTTGGAGTTGGCCTTGACCGCGAAGCACACCAGGTGCTCGGTGCCTTGCAGGGCATCTGCGTAGCTCCGGTACTGGGCCTCGATGTGGGCGCGCGAATACACGTAGGTTGGGGTGCCATAACGTTCAGCAATGGCCGACAGGGCCACGCCTTCCGCGAACAGTTCACCGTCGCGGTAGTTGAAAGCGTTCATCTGGTTTCCTTACTGCGCTGGCGATTGCTCGGGCTCGGATTGCAGCTCGGGCTGCTGTTCTTGTTCCGGGGCCGGCTCGGCTTTTGGCTGGTGCTGGTGCGACTTGTGCGCTTTGCCGTTATCGCCATCTTCAGGCAGATACAGCGGGCCTTTCTGGCCACAGGCCGAAACGAGGCAGGCAACAGCGACCAGCGCCGCGAAGGAGGAAATCAGGCGCTTCATGGGTGAAATCCTTAGAAAAATGCAGTATTGCGCCCGAGTATACCGAGCGACCGGCGGCTTGCCTATGCAAGGACCGGTCCGCCGGGCGGGCTATGCTTAGCCTCTGCGCAGCCCCCTGTAGGAGCGGGCTTGCCCGCGAAGAGGCCGGTGAAGGCAACGGCTAAACCTTTGCATTCGGCGGCAAGCGCCCGTATCTTGCCCGGCTTGCCTGTAACGCAGCCAATTTCGAGGTTCCTGCAATGAGTTTGAGTGAAGCGCGTTTCCATGATCTGGTCGACGCGACCCAACAGGCCCTGGAAGATCTGTTCGACGAGAGCGGCCTGGACCTGGACATGGAGAACTCCGCCGGTGTCCTGACCGTCAAGTTCGAGGGCGGCGCCCAGCTGATCTTCAGCCGTCAGGAGCCACTGCGCCAGCTGTGGCTTGCCGACCGCTCCGGTGGTTTCCACTTCGATTACGACGAAGACAGCGGCAAGTGGGTGTGCGAAAAGAGCGAAGAGTTGCTGGGGGAAATGCTCGAGCGTATCGTCTGGGAGCGGGCCGGCGAGAAGCTGGACTTCGACGAAATCTGACATGAGTAGCGCCCAGGTCCGGCCGCCCAAGCCGCTTTACAGCAATGTCAGCCCTGCAGTGCCGTCACCGTGCATCAGCGTATGCCGGCTGGACGAACAACGGGTGTGCACCGGTTGCCATCGGCATGTCGAGCACATTCGCGAATGGCGCTCGGCCGATGACGAACGGCGCCGGCAGATCTGCCGCGAGGCCCAGGTCTTGCGCGAGCAGGCTAAGGCACACTGAGCGCAGGGGCTTGAGTATTTGCCCGGCTGTGGTAGTGTCGGGTTCTGCGTCGGTGACGCCAAAGCCTTCTCAAACCCCGCCCTTGGGCGGGGTTTTGCTTTATTTGCACGTTGAAAACTGCCTGTTCAAAGGAGTCTGACTGGATCATGAGCACCAAGCCTTCCCTCATCCTCACCCGATTGGACGTACAACGTCTGGAGCGTCTGATCGACAGCCTCGACGAGAGTACGCCGGGTGTGCTCGCCCTGCAGGACGAGCTTGACCGCGCCGAGCAGGTGGTCGGTCACGAGGAAGTGCCGGCGGGCGTGGTGACCATGAACTCGCGGGTGCACTGCCGTGAGGAAGCCAGCGGCAAGGACTACCACCTGACGCTGGTGTACCCCAAGGATGCCGGGCCGGAAGGCAAGGTTTCGATTCTGGCGCCGATTGGCTGCGCCTTGCTGGGGCTGTCGGTGGGCGAACAGATCGATTGGCCGGCCCCGGGGGGCAAGACCCTCAAGCTGAAGCTGCTGGAAGTGGAATACCAGCCGGAGGCGGCGGGCGATTACGACCTGTAAGGGCCAGTAGGCCGCTTCGCGGGCCATTTGCAGCACAAGGCTGTTCCATCTTGTGCTGCGAGTTCAGGCGCCTTCCGCCAAAACCTGCTCCAGCCCCTCATTCAAAGCCTGCTCCAGCACCCGTTTGTAGCTCAGGTATACCTGCGTTGCCCCCAGGCGGTCATCCAGCAGCTCGGACAAATCCAGGTCGGTGATATAGCACCGGTACTGCGCTGCACCACGGCGCTGACCGATGATCTGCCGGGCCACCACCGCATACAGCTGCTCACCATGTTCCAGCTCGGAAAACTCCTGCTGGTCGCAGTACAGCGTCACATGCGCCACACCCGCTACACCGGCCTGGATAATCGCCTGTACCTCATAGTAAGGCTGGTCGCTGCCCTCGGCCGGGGCCAGGCGCGGCTCGATGCTGCGTGCCTTGCCTGGGCCGGTGGGCAACAGCTGCGCGAAGTGGATATCCAGCGAGGCCGGCCGCAGGCTATCGAGGGGCAGGCGTGCATCGCGGCGCATCACCACCGAGCGCAGAAAGCGCTGCAGTGGCAACAACAGATGCGCTTCGTCATGCAGCGGCAGGCGTTGTTGCCACAATGCGTTGTATTCATCCAGCACATACACGTCGGCCCAGCCGCCCTGCAGGCGGTAGAACACCTGAATGCAGGCTGGTCGGCCTTGCTCCAGCACCAGGCGCAGGTCGTGGTCCTGCAGCGCATTGGCATCCAGGTACAGCGGGCTGTAGGCGCTGCGCTCTTCGCCCAGGTAGGCCAGTAGCGCCTCATGCTCGGCCAGGGTCGTCAGGCTGACATGCTCGGGCAGCAGCTCCAGCACATGGGTGTGTTGGGCCACCTGCAACAGGTAGCGGTGGTGTAGCCCTTGATCCCGCAGCAGCTGCGCGGTGTCGAAAATTTCCTCTACGCGCTGGCCGATAGGCTGGGCACGGCTTTGGCAGAAGCAGCGTACTCGCACCCGTGGCCGGTGGCCGCGCTGCGCCGGGCTGTTGAGGAAGTCGCGCAGGCAGCGCACCAGCGCGTGTTCGCCGTCATAGCGCTGGACCAGCACCTCGTTCCAGCTGTTGACGGTGACCTGGTCCAGGGTCAGCACCAGGTTTTCGCGTACGCCAGCGTAGCTCAACGAATCAGTGCGCTCTGTGGTCATCAAAACGTTCAGGTCGCGGTGGTGGCGCAGCGGGTCGACGCCGACGTTGACCAGCAACAACACCTCATCGGCAACGCTGGGCTGCAACAGGCGCACTTCGCTGACGGTGGGCAAGGGCAGGGTGATACTTTGCCGCAGACAGCCCAGCAGGTTGAACAGCTCGAATTCCCCGAGGTCGCTGACCCCTGGATGCAGCGCCAGGCGGGTGCTGTTGTCGATGACCCCGTTGCGATGGGCCCAGGTCAGCAGTTCGAGTAGCTCACGGCAGCGCTTGATCGGGCTGAAGTGCTGCACCTCGTGGGTGTTCAGGTTGCCGCTGTACAGCTCCCAGTGGTAGCTGCCCGGCTCCTTGCGGTTGGGTGCCTGAACCAGCGTCAGGGTGCTTTCGGCGAGGTCAGGGGCGATGCCGGGGTTGATCACTTCGACCTTGCCGGCGCGGCGCTCGAAGGCTGCGTACAGGCGCCGGCCCAACACATTGAGGTCGCGCTGGTCAGCGCGGCTGCTCGCGTTCTGGGTGCGGGCGAACTGGCTGAGGAAGCGATAACTGAGGTTAAGCTCGGCCACCAGTTCGCGGCGCTCGACGGCAACCTGCTGCACTTTCCATTGGCTGCGGCTGTCCAGCAGGGCCAGCTGGCGCTGGTCCCAGCCCCACTCGTCGGCCAGGCGCTGCAGCAGCCGGCGTTGCCAGCCTTGGCTGCGGCCTTGGGCGCTGAGCTTCTTGTTCACCTTCAGGTACAGGCTGCGCCTTACCAGCTCCAGGCGCGCGGGTTCGCCGCGTTGCAGCAGGTAACGTTCGATGCGCCGGTAGACCATCACGTAGGGGTCCAGCTCGTCGAGGTCGAGCTGGTTGGCAAACACTGCCTGCTTGTAGTCCAGGCTCAGGCAGCGCACCGCAGGGTGTTCGCTGGCGTAGGCTTCGGTCAGTAGCAGTTTGAGCAGCGATTTGTAGGGCGAGTCGATGCCTTTGAACAATTGCCACAGGCCCGCGCCGACGAACTCACCGGGCGGAATGTGCGCCAGGTTGCCAAGGTCTAGGGCGTCCTGGCTGCGGATGAAGCGTTTGGACAGCAAGGTCTGGGTGTAGCTGTAGTAGTTGTGCTCCTCGTACACAGGTACCAGCCACCACAGCGGCGTGCGCCCGGCCAGCCACAGGGTGGTGCGGTAGAACTCATCCAGCAGCAGGTAGTGCTGGGTGGTGCCGCAGTCGTCGGAGCCGAGCTGGCCATCGCGCTGACCTTGGGCGAAGCCCTGTGTATCGATCAGGAAAAAGTGTGCTTCGGCCCCCAGGCTTGCCGCCCAGACCTCCAGCAGCTGGCACTTGCGGCGCAGCTCACCCAGCAGCTGTTCGGGCAAGCCGGGTGCATGGCACACCCACAGGTCCATGTCGCTGTGCTCGGCCTGCGCCAGCGAGCCCAGGCTGCCCATCAGGAACAGGCCGTGGATTGGGCGTGGCGGGTTGCCATGCTGGGCCTTGTAGGTGAACGAGCGGGCCAGGCGTTGGGCATCTGCCACCAGCTCGGCGCTTGGCTCGTAAGCCGATACGCCCGCGGGTGTGCTGCCGGAGACGTAACCCGGCAATAACGGGTGGTTCACGTGAAACAGCAGCGGCAGCAACGACAGTACCTGTTGCTGGCGCGTTGACAGGCCCTCCTTTGCTCGCTGCAGTCGGCCCTGGTTGAGATGCAGGAAGCGCGCACGCAATGTCGCCAGGACCTTGCGGTCGATGCCTTCGTCCAGGTCAGGGCGGATTTCGTGAGGGTGGTTCATTGCGCGCTCGGGCAGGCCATTGAAGCTGTGGCGAGTTTAGCCTGAGTGGCGGGGTCGGATAAGCGGTAAATGAAATTTTGGCGCCATTTTTCCAGCGCCGGCCTGCTCCAGCTTTCGCTGCACTTCAGGCATGATGGGCGCATTGAGTTCATGTAGAGAGTGTCCAATGCGTGTATGGATCGATGCCGATGCCTGCCCCAAGGCGGCCAAGGATCTGATCGTCAAGTTCGCCCTCAAGCGCAAGTTCGAGGTGGTGATGGTGGCGGGGCAGGCTGTGGCCAAGCCGGCGTTCGCGATCGTGCGCCTGATCGTGGTGCCCAGCGGCATGGATGCGGCCGATGATTACATTGTGGAGCACGCCGTGCCTGGCGAGCTGGTGATCTGCAGTGACGTACCGCTGGCTGACCGCCTGGTGAAAAAGGGTGTAGCCGCACTGGACCCGCGTGGACGTGAGTTCGACGAGCGCAACATGGGCGACCGCCTGGCGGCGCGCAACCTGTTCACCGAGCTGCGTGAGCAGGGCCAGGTGGGGGGCGGACAGGCGGCTTATGGGGAGTGCGAGAAGCAGGCGTTTGCCAATGCATTGGACCGGATCATTGCCCGGCTCTCGAAAAGCTGAGCGCTGACATGGTTCCTGTAGGCGACAGCCCAGCGTAGCGCGGTGGATGGCACCGGCTCTGCCGGTGTTCGCGGGTAAACCCGCTCCTACAGGACCTGTGGGAGCGGGCATGCCCGCGAAGAAGCCAACGCAGTCGCTTACTCGTGCGTCAGCTCCAGCACTCGGTCCACCAGCTTGTAGATTCCGCCCGCCGCCTCGCTGATCGACTTGGCCTCCATGTACGCCGGGGTAGTCACGAGCTTGCGCTGGGTGTCTTCGACAATGTCGTGTACATCGCATTCTTCATGGGTGCCGCCCATCTTCTCGACAGCCGCCGCAGTGCCGGCATCGCTCCCGATGGTGCAGACCACGCCCGGCCCATAGATCTTCGCCGCCAGCGCCGGCGAGATGCAGATCAGGCCAACGGGTTTGCAGGCGTCGGCAAAGGCTTCGGCCAAGGCCAGCACGTCTGGGTTCACGCTGCAGTTGGCGCCTTCCACGGCAAAGTTGGACAGATTTTTTGCTGCCCCGAAACCGCCCGGTACGATCAGCGCATCGAAGTCTTCGGCCTTGGCCTCACGGATATCCTTGACCTCGCCGCGGGCGATGCGCGCCGACTCCACCAGCACATTGCGCGATTCGGGCATTTCTTCGCCGGTCAGATGGTTGATTACATGCATCTGTGCGATGTTCGGCGCGAAGCACTGCACCTGCGCACCGCGCTGGTCGAGGCGCAGCAGGGTGATCACGCTTTCGTGGATTTCGGCGCCGTCATACACGCCACAGCCGGAAAGAATCACCGCTACTTTTTTTGTCATGCTCATTACTCCAGTGTCGAGGCGCTAAATGTCCTCTAGTTTGGCAGATGTCGCCATAGGGATTCCTGCGGGTGCGGCCTAATCTTGGTGGATAACGTCTGAGGTCGCGCCCATGGACCTGATACTGCTGGCCGTGCCTTTCTTTTTTGTGCTGATAGCCGTCGAACTGGTCGCCGATCGTGTGCGTGGCCAGCGCAATTTCACCTTGGCCGATTCGATCAACAGCCTGAGTACCGGCGTACTGTCGACCAGTACCGGGCTGCTGACCAAAGGCGTAGGGCTGGTCACCTATGCCCTGGCCTTCGAGCACCTGGCGCTGCTGCGATTGCCGGCAGAGGCATGGTGGGTCTGGTTGCTGGCCTTTGTCCTGTACGACTTCTGTTACTACTGGCTGCACCGCCTGGGGCATGAGCGCAACGTGCTGTGGGCTGCGCACTCTGTGCATCACCAGAGCGAGGAGTACAACCTCACCACGGCGCTGCGCCAGACCAGTAGCGGGTTCATTTTCTCGTGGCTGTTCTACCTGCCGTTGGCGCTGCTGGGCGTGCCGCCACTGGTGTTCATCACCGTGGCCTCGCTCAACCTGCTGTATCAGTTTTGGGTGCATACCCGGCATATCCCCAAACTTGGCTGGCTTGAGTGGGTGTTGATCACGCCATCCAATCATCGCGTCCACCATGCGCAAAACCCTGCTTACTTGGATCGCAATTACGGCGGTGTGTTCATTTTCTGGGACCGTCTGTTCGGCACGTTCAAGGAGGAGGACACGGCTGAGCCGGTGGTGTTCGGGGTGACCACGCCGCTGGCCAGTTGGAACCCGCTATGGGCCAACCTGCAGTTCTATGCCCAGCTCTGGCATGACGCCCGGCGCACCACCAGCCTGTGGGACAAGCTGCGTATCTGGTTCATGCCTACCGGCTGGCGCCCGGCCGATGTGGCTGCACGCTACCCACAGGCCAAGCAGGACCTGGCGTTATTTCGCAAGTTCGAGATTGCCCTGGGGCGCGCGCAGCAAGCCTATGTGGCCGCGCAGTTCGTGGTCTACGTGGCCTTGGGCAGCTACTTGATGGACGTGGCCGAGCGCGTGCCGGTTGCCGCGCTGGTGCTCGGCTGGTCACTGATGGCGTTTGGCTTGTTCGTGCTGGGCGCGTTGCTGGAGAATCGGCCCTGGTCTGCACGCCTTGAGCTGGCGCGGCTGTTTCTGAATGCGCCGGCCTTGTACCTGGCCGGCGCCTTGGGCTTAGCGGTGGTCGTGCCGCTGGCCTGGTTTCTGCTCGTGGCCTACAGCCTGCTCAGCCTCTGGGGGCTGGGCCTGGCTCGCCGCCCTGCGCTCCGCGCGCAACGCGCGGAAGCGCCGGCGCAGCCACAGCAGACCGCCCAGCGCCACCAGGCCACCAAGCACCCATAGCTCGTAACGCTTGACGTTGCCCAGCAAGCCTTCGAGGATGGCGCCGAAGTGGTAGGCCGCGACGCCCAGGGCCACTGCCCAGATGCCCGCGCCAATCCCGTTCAGCAGCAGGTAGCGGCGTGGCGGGTAACCCGACAGGCCTATGGCCACCGGCATGACCGTGCGCAAACCATAGACAAAGCGGAAGCTCAGCACCCAGATATCAGGATGGCGGCGGATGTGGTCCAGCGCGCGGTCACCCATTGCCTGCCAGCGCGGCTTGCGCGCCAGGATCCTGCGCCCGTGGCGTCGGCCCATGAAGTACCACAACTGGTCGCCCGCGTAGCTGCCGAAGAAGGCCACCAGGCACACCAGATTGATATCCATGTAACCGCGGAACGCAAGGAAACCCGCAAGCACCAGAATGGTCTCGCCTTCAAAGAAGGTGCCTAGAAAAAGGGCGAAGTAGCCGAAATCCTGCAGGAATTGTTGAAGCATTTTCTGAGGTGCTGGCGAAATGAACGCGCAGCCTACCCCTTCGCGCGCGTTCGTGAAAGTGTCCAAATGTGTCTCGACGTGAACAATTCCAGCGCAGACAATGCCAGAGGCCTTGCCACGGCTTGCCCATGTGTGTCACACGGGCGTCATAATGGGCGCTTATCTTGCCGCTCAATAGATGATAGGGCGTTAACGTCCTCAGGAACGCCAGATGAATAATGAAGTGCTAAGCCCTGTCGCGATCAAGGATGCTCAGGAGCTCCCAGAAGAGATGGTGCAAACCCCGCCAGACCTGCCTCCGGCGGCCGAGCCTGTAGCGGAGCAGGTGGTCGAGCCTGTGGCTCCGGCGCCCGCGCCGTCCCCGGCAATCACCGTCCCTGGCCTGGACGACAGCAGCCTGTACATTCATCGCGAACTCTCGCAACTGCAGTTCAATATCCGGGTGCTGGAGCAGGCACTGGATGAGAGCTACCCGCTGCTGGAACGCCTCAAGTTTCTGTTGATCTTCTCCAGTAACCTCGACGAGTTCTTCGAGATTCGCGTCGCCGGCCTGAAGAAGCAGATCAACTTCGCCCGTGAACAGGCCGGAGCCGATGGCCTGCAGCCCCACCAGGCGCTGGCGCGCATCAGCGAACTGGTGCACATCGAGGTAGAGCGCCAGTACGCGATCCTCAACGACGTGCTGTTGCCTGAGCTGGAAAAGCACCAGATCCGCTTTATCCGCCGCCGTTACTGGACACCCAAGCTCAAGACCTGGGTACGCCGCTATTTCCGCGACGAAATTGCCCCGATCATTACCCCGATTGGCCTTGACCCGACTCACCCGTTCCCGCTGCTGGTGAACAAGAGCCTCAACTTCATAGTCGAGCTCGAGGGGGTGGATGCCTTCGGTCGCGACTCGGGTCTGGCGATCATTCCGGCGCCACGCCTGCTGCCGCGGGTCATTCGCGTGCCGGAAGAGGTGGGCGGCCCGGGCGCAAACTACGTGTTCCTGTCGTCGATGATCCACGCGCACGCCGACGACCTGTTCCAGGGCATGAAGGTGAAGGGCTGCTACCAGTTCCGTCTGACGCGTAACGCCGACCTGGCGCTGGACTCTGAAGAGGTCGACGACCTGGCTCGCGCGCTGCGCGGTGAGCTGTTCTCGCGCCGCTACGGTGACGCCGTGCGCCTGGAAGTGGCCGACACCTGCCCGAAACACCTGTCGGACTACCTGTTGAAGCAGTTCAGCCTGAGCGAAAGCGAGCTGTACCAGGTCAATGGCCCGGTCAACCTCACCCGCCTGTTCAGCATCACCGGCCTGGACAGCCATCCGGAGCTGCAATACACACCCTTCACCCCGGCGATCCCCAAGCTGCTGGCGAACGCCGATAACATATTCAGTGTGATCAGCAAGCAGGACATCCTGCTGATGCACCCGTTCGAGTCCTTTACGCCAGTGGTCGACCTGCTGCGCCAGGCCGCCAAGGACCCGCACGTGCTCGCCGTGCGCCAGACCCTGTACCGCTCGGGGGCTAACTCGGAAATCGTCGACGCCCTGGTGGATGCGGCGCGTAACGGCAAGGAGGTCACTGCGGTGATCGAGTTGCGTGCGCGTTTTGACGAAGAGTCCAACCTGCAGATGGCCAGCCGCCTGCAAGCGGCCGGTGCGGTAGTGATCTACGGCGTGGTCGGGTTCAAGACCCACGCCAAGATGATGCTGATTCTGCGCCGCGAGCAGGGTGAGATCGTGCGTTATGCGCACTTGGGTACCGGTAACTACCACGCCGGCAACGCCCGCCTGTACACCGACTACAGCCTGCTGACCTCTGACGATGCGCTCACCGAGGACGTCGGCAAGCTGTTCAGCCAGTTGATCGGCATGGGCAAGACCCTGCGCATGAAGAAGCTGCTGCATGCGCCGTTCACCCTGAAAAAGGGCATGCTCGACATGATCGCGCGGGAAACCCAGTTTGCCCTCGAAGGCAAGCCGGCGCACATCATCGCCAAGTTCAACTCGCTGACCGACGCCAAAGTCATCAAGGCGCTGTACAAGGCCAGCCAGTCGGGCGTGAAAATCGACTTGGTGGTGCGGGGCATGTGCTGCCTGCGCCCTGGCATTCCGGGGGTTTCGCACAACATCCAGGTGCGCTCGATCATTGGTCGCTTCCTCGAGCACACGCGGGTGTTCTACTTCCTCAATGGCGGCGAAGAGCAGATCTACCTGTCCAGCGCCGACTGGATGGAGCGCAACCTCGACAAGCGTGTCGAGACTTGCTTCCCGGTGGAAGGCAAGAAGTTGTTGCTGCGTGTGAAGAAGGAGCTGGAAGGCTACCTGACCGACAATACCCACGCCTGGACCTTGCAGCCAGACGGGCGCTACGTGCGCAGCACCCCGACCGGCAACCAGAACCCGCGCAGCGTTCAGGCGACCCTGCTGGAGCGCCTGAGCAACCCGGTCCTCAACGTACGCTGAGGACGAAACCGACCCGGGCCAGCCACTCCGCCTCGTTGGCGAAGTCGGCCTGGGTCAGCTGGTTCTGTTCCAGCCAACCCTCAGGGAAGGCGACATCCAGGCTGTTGTCCCCGCCGTGCAGTTCTACTTTTGGCATTTGCTGGGTGCCGCGGATGTGGTGGAACAGGATGGCAAAGCGCAGCAGCACGCACAGGCGCAGCAGCTTGACCCCTTCCTCACCCAGTTCGGCATAACGGTCCTTGGGGATGTTGCGGCGGTGCCCGCGCACCAGCAGGGCCATCATCTGCTGATCTTCCCGGGAAAAGCCCGACAGGTCCGAGTGCTCGATCAGATAAGCGCCGTGCTTGTGGTAGTGATAATGGGCAATGTCCAGCCCGATTTCGTGCACTTTCGCGGCCCAGCCCAGTAGATCGCGCCAGTTTCCTTCTTTCAGATCCCAAGCATCGGCCACCTGGTCGAATGCGTGCAACGCCTTGCGCTCGACGCGCGCAGCCTGGCCCTGGTCCACGTGATAGCGCTCCATCAGCGAGTTCAGGGTGCGTTCGCGCACGTCTTCGTGGTGGTGGCGGCCGAGCAGATCGAACAGCACGCCTTCGCGCAGGGCGCCGTCGCAGTGGTCCATGCGGTGCAGTTCAAGGGCATCGAAGATCGCTTCGAGAATCGCCAGGCCAGCCGGGAAGATGGTGCGGCGGTCTGGCTTGACGCCGTCGAAGTCGATCTTGTCGACCTCGCCCAGCTTGAACAGTTTGCGTTTGACCCAGGCCAGGCCTTCGGCGTTGACCTCGCCATTGCCCAGGCCGCCGGCCTTGATGGCGGCGCCGATGGCGCGAATGGTGCCGGATGAGCCGATCGCCTCATCCCAGGTCAGGCGGTGCAGGGCATTTTCGATGCTCATCAGTTCCAGGCGCGCGGCAGTGTAGGCCTGGGCATAGCGGGCCGGGGTGATCTTGCCGTCGCGGAAATAGCGCTGGGTAAAGCTTACGCAACCCATCTGCAGGCTTTCGCGCAGCAGCGGCTCGAAGCGCTGGCCAATGATGAATTCGGTACTGCCGCCGCCGATGTCGGCCACCAGGCGCTTGCCGGGGGTGTCGGCCAGGGTGTGTGACACGCCCAGGTAGATCAGGCGCGCCTCTTCACGGCCGGAGATGACCTCCACCGGGTGGCCGAGGATGGCTTCGGCGCGTTGGATGAATTCGTTACGGTTGCGCGCTTCGCGCAAGGCATTGGTACCGACGATACGCACGGAGCCTGCCGGCATGCCGTTGATCAGCTGGGAAAAGCGCTTGAGGCAATCCAGGCCTCTTTCCATTGCCTCTTCATTGAGCATGCGCTCTTCGTTGATGCCGGCGGCCAGCTGAACCTTCTCGCCGAGCCGCTCAAGGATGCGGATTTCGGTATGGTGGGCCTTGGCCACGACCATGTGAAAACTGTTGGAGCCAAGGTCGATGGCGGCGATCAGGGACAGGTTCTTCGCGATGGTATGCGGCATGATCTGGTTGTTCTCGGTCGTTAACCTGGCAATCGTGCCACGATAGCAGGCTATCGCCAACGCGTGGCACTCCGCCGTTGTACTGGCCTTGATGCAAGGCAATGTGCCATTCGATTCTATGACGGCCATATGACAGTTTCGATTCGCGGCGTCTTGCGCAACTATAGTTACACTCAATCGTCCGTGGCTTCCTGTCCGGCGTGGGTGCGGCTATCATGGGCCACGTTTTTTGCTTACGACCCTGGAGATATCCATGAGCAGCGATCTGATCAAACATGTCACCGACGCCTCCTTCGAAGCCGATGTCCTGAAGGCCGAAGGCGCGGTACTGGTCGACTACTGGGCTGAATGGTGCGGTCCATGCAAGATGATCGCTCCGGTTCTGGACGACATCGCTTCCACCTACGAGGGCAAACTGACCGTCGCCAAGCTGAATATCGACGAGAACCAGGAAACCCCGGCCAAGCACGGTGTGCGTGGTATCCCGACGCTGATGCTGTTCAAGAACGGCAACGTCGAGGCCACCAAGGTTGGTGCACTGTCCAAATCGCAGTTGGCCGCATTCCTCGACGCCCACCTGTGATGTGAATAGGCCCCGCAAATGCGGGGCTTTTCTTTTTCAGAGCACTAGACGCAGAAAAAAGCAAGTGTTACATTCGGCCTCGCACTGCTTTTCCAGTGCCCTCTACATGCCGTCGCCGAAGCATCCCTAATTCGAATCAGTACGCGATCCTGTCGCCATCCAGCGGCGCGGCCTCATTAAGCCAGAAGCTTAATTCTCCCTTCTTACATGATTACGTCATTCCCCTTATGAACCTGACTGAACTCAAGCAAAAGCCGATTACCGATCTTTTGGAAATGGCCGAACAGATGGGCATCGAAAACATGGCCCGTTCGCGCAAACAGGACGTGATTTTCGCCCTGCTGAAGAAGCATGCGAAAAGCGGCGAAGAGATCTCGGGTGACGGCGTGCTGGAGATTCTCCAGGATGGTTTCGGTTTCCTGCGTTCGGCTGATGCGTCCTACCTGGCCGGCCCAGACGATATCTATGTCTCGCCCAGCCAGATCCGCCGTTTCAACCTGCGTACCGGCGACACCATCGTCGGCAAGATCCGCCCACCGAAGGAAGGGGAGCGTTACTTCGCCCTGCTGAAGGTCGATACCATCAACTTCGACCGCCCGGAAAACGCGAAGAACAAGATCCTGTTCGAAAACCTGACGCCGCTGTTCCCGAACAAGCGCCTGAAGATGGAAGCCGGTAACGGCTCCACCGAGGACTTGACCGGTCGCGTCATCGACCTGTGCGCCCCGATCGGCAAAGGCCAGCGCGGCCTGATCGTTGCCCCGCCGAAAGCCGGTAAGACGATCATGCTGCAGAACATTGCGGCCAACATCACCCGCAACAACCCCGAGTGCCACCTGATCGTCCTGCTGATCGACGAGCGCCCGGAAGAAGTGACCGAAATGCAGCGCACCGTGCGTGGCGAAGTGGTTGCCTCCACCTTCGACGAGCCGCCAACCCGCCACGTGCAGGTTGCCGAGATGGTGATCGAGAAGGCCAAACGCCTGGTCGAGCACAAGAAGGATGTGGTTATCCTGCTGGACTCGATCACTCGACTGGCACGTGCCTACAACACCGTGATCCCGAGCTCCGGCAAGGTGCTGACCGGTGGTGTCGACGCCCACGCCCTCGAGAAGCCCAAGCGCTTCTTCGGTGCTGCGCGTAACATCGAGGAAGGCGGTTCGCTGACCATTATCGCCACTGCGCTGGTTGAAACCGGCTCGAAGATGGACGAAGTGATCTACGAAGAGTTCAAGGGCACCGGCAACATGGAGCTGCCGCTGGACCGCCGCATCGCCGAGAAGCGTGTGTTCCCGGCCATCAACATCAACCGTTCCGGCACCCGCCGCGAAGAGTTGCTGACCGCTGACGACGAACTGCAGCGTATGTGGATTCTGCGCAAGCTGCTGCACCCGATGGACGAAATCGCTGCCATCGAGTTCCTGGTCGACAAGCTCAAGCAGACCAAGACCAACGATGAGTTCTTCCTGTCGATGAAGCGCAAGTAAGCTTCCCGATCAGGCAGTAATTGGGGCCGCCTTGCGGCCCTTCGCGGGCACGCCCGCTCCCACAGGTTAAATACAATCCTTGTGGGGGCGGGCGTGCCTGCGAAGGGGCGCAAGGTGGCCCCAGTGCATTTTTGCCCCCAAACAGGCCTCGAACGGCGCTACACTCTGCACCCCGACCGATACGGCCAACACGAGGCTCCTGCATGCAGTATCGCGACTTGCGCGACTTCATCCGTGGCCTGGAACAGCGCGGTGAGCTCAAGCGCATCCAGGTACCGATCTCCCCCGTCCTGGAAATGACCGAGGTCTGCGACCGCACCCTGCGCGCCAAGGGCCCGGCATTGCTGTTCGAAAAGCCCACCGGCTTCGACATCCCCGTGCTGGGCAACCTGTTTGGTACCCCGGAGCGGGTGGCCATGGGCATGGGCGCCGAGTCGGTCAGCGAACTGCGGGAAATCGGCAAGCTGCTGGCCTTCCTCAAGGAGCCCGAGCCGCCCAAGGGCCTGAAGGACGCCTGGTCGAAGCTGCCGATCTTCAAGAAGGTCGTGTCGATGGCGCCAAAAGTGGTCAAGGACGCGGTGTGTCAGGAAGTGGTGGTCGAGGGTGACGATGTCGACCTCGGCGCACTGCCGATTCAGCACTGCTGGCCTGGCGACGTGGCGCCGCTGATTACCTGGGGCCTCACCGTTACCCGTGGCCCGAACAAGGACCGTCAGAACCTGGGCATCTATCGCCAGCAGGTGATTGGCCGCAACAAGGTGATCATGCGCTGGCTCAGCCACCGTGGCGGCGCCCTCGACTACCGAGAGTGGTGCGAGAAGAACCCCGGCCAGCCGTTTCCGGTCGCCGTGGCGCTGGGCGCTGACCCGGCGACCATTCTCGGCGCCGTGACCCCGGTGCCGGACACTCTTTCCGAGTACGCCTTCGCCGGCCTGCTGCGAGGCAACCGCACCGAGCTGGTCAAGTGCCGTGGCAGCAACCTGCAGGTACCGGCAACCGCCGAGATCATCCTGGAGGGGGTGATTCACCCGGGCGAAATGGCCCCGGAAGGCCCGTACGGCGATCACACGGGCTACTACAACGAAGTGGACAGCTTCCCGGTGTTCACCGTCGAGCGCATCACCCACCGGCAAAAACCGATCTACCACAGCACCTACACCGGTCGGCCGCCCGATGAGCCGGCCATTCTCGGCGTGGCGCTGAACGAAGTCTTCGTGCCGATCCTGCAGAAGCAGTTCCCGGAAATCACCGACTTCTACCTGCCGCCGGAAGGCTGTTCGTACCGCATGGCGGTGGTGACCATGAAGAAACAGTACCCAGGCCACGCCAAGCGCGTAATGCTGGGTGTGTGGTCGTTCCTGCGACAGTTCATGTACACCAAGTTCGTTATTGTCACCGATGACGATATCAACGCTCGTGACTGGAACGATGTGATCTGGGCCATTACCACGCGCATGGACCCCAAGCGTGATACGGTAATGATTGACAACACCCCGATCGACTACCTGGACTTTGCGTCACCGGTATCGGGGCTGGGTTCGAAGATGGGCCTGGACGCTACTCACAAGTGGCCGGGCGAGACTACACGCGAATGGGGCCGGGTCATCGTCAAGGATGAGGCCGTCACCCGCCGTATCGATGAGCTGTGGGATCAGTTGGGAATAGATTGATGCAGGTAACGTTGCAGCCGTCCGGGGCGGTGCTGGCGCTTGAACCCGGGGAACGGATCCTGGATGGAGCACGGCGGCTGGGCTATGACTGCCCAAACAGCTGCCGCAATGGCAATTGCCATGTTTGCGCCGCATTGTTGGTTGAAGGCCGGGTTCGCCAGGATGGCGAAGTCCGCGACCATGGCGAGTTGTTCACCTGCATTGCCGAACCGCTGGAGGACTGCGTGTTGCTCTGGGACGGTGTGCTTGCCTTGGGCGAGCTGCCAGTGCGCAAGCTGGCGTGCAGCGTCAGTGAGTGCGTCGACGTCGGTGGCGACGTCTGGCGGGTGCGCCTGCGTGCGCCTGCCGGCAAGCCACTGCGCTACCACGCAGGGCAATACCTGATGATCGAACGTGAGGGCGGCAAGCAGGCGGCCTTCTCGCTGGCATCCGCGCCGCATGCCGGGCGTGAACTGGAATTGCACGTGCTGGCGCGTGAGCCTAGTGCGGTGCAACTGATCGACCAGCTCAGGCGAGATGGCCTGGCACGCATCGAAATGCCGTTTGGCGATACCCATCTGGCCGAACTGCCCGACGGGCCTCTGGTGCTGATTGCCGCCGGCACCGGCATGGGCCAGATGCACAGCCTGGTCGAGCACTGCCGGGCCCAGGGCTTCAAGCACCCGGTGCACCTGTACTGGGGTGTGCGCCGGCCTGAGGACTTCTACCAGATCGAGCACTGGGACGAGTGGCAGCGCCTGCCCAACCTGTTCCTGCATCAAGTGGTCAGCGACCTGTGCGGTTGGGAAGGCCGTTGCGGTATGCTGCATGAAGCGGTCTGCGAAGACATTGCCGACCTCAATAGCGTGCATGTGTATGCCAGCGGCTCACCGAACATGATCTACGCCACACTCGACGCTTTGGTCGAAGCCGGTATGGATGCGCACCGCATGCGTGCCGATGTGTTCGCCTACGCGCCGCGCGGTTAATAACCAAAGTTTGAAAGTATGGGTATAAGGCGGTAATTATTACCGCCTTCGCCAATAACTTTCACCGTTGCTGAAACAGTACTTCCCAGTCGTCGGAGCCGTGCACGAAACGCGTGTTCAAGGGCTTGAGTATTCCTGCAATTCTGGCCTATGGTTACTGCAAGCGCCCTTGGTACAGCGGCCTGGCGGCGCAGCGTAATCGAATCTCGCTACCTCCGTAGTTCAAAGGAATAATGGCGGCAGCTTATGTCGGCTCTTGAACGTATGTCTTGGGAAGTTTCATACCCTCCAGCTCTCGATTTCGGTCAGCAACATACTCGCGAACAGTTGTTCAGCTCCATGAAGACAACCATGTCCAGGCATCAGGGTGGCCCGGTGTGGCTGTTTGCCTATGGCTCGTTGATCTGGCGTCCGGAGTGCAATTCGGTGGAGCGCCAGCGCGCGCGGGTACATGGTTATCACCGTGGCTTGTACCTGTGGTCGCATGAACATCGCGGCACCCCGGAAACCCCCGGCCTGGTGTTTGGCCTGGACCGCGGTGGTTCCTGCAGCGGTTTTGCCTACCGGCTGGATGAGCGCAATCTGGACGACTCACTGATGGCCCTGTGGCAACGCGAGATGCCGTATCCGGCCTACCGGCCGCACTGGCTCCACTGCCGCCTGGGCGATGGTAGCAAGGTGCAGGCCTTGGGCTTTGTGCTGGAGCGGCATTTGCCGTGCTATGCAGGCAACTTGCCGGATACCTTGCTCAGCCAGATCCTGGCCAGTGCCAAGGGGCGTTATGGCACCACGCGCGACTATGTCGAGCAGACCTTGAATGCATTGCGTAGTCACCAGATGCCCGATCGCAATCTGGAGGCGCGATTCAGGCGTTGCCACAATCTGCGCGAAGTGTGAGCAACCTGTTCCGGCCTCTTCGCCGGCAAACCCTGCGCGGTCGCCTGTAGGAGCGGGTTTACCCGCGAAAGGGCCGGGCCTGCCGGCCAATCTCCACCCGCCGTTCACCGTTGTCGCCACCCCCGTATTCGCGGGTAAACCCGCTCCTACAGTCCAATATTCCCTACCTGTAGGAGCGTGTTCACCCGCGAAGAGGCCGCTACTGCCTTACCTGGCCAGCACCACCAACTTACCCACAGCCTGCCGTTGCCCCAGCGTCTCGATAGCAGCCCCGGCTTCTGCCAGTGGATAAGTCTGCGACACCAGCGGCTTCAACTTGCCCTCGGCATGCCAGGCAAACAGCTGGCGGAAGTTGGCGGCATTGTCCTCCGGCTGGCGCTGGGCAAATGCCCCCCAGAACACGCCCAGTACCGCCGCGCCCTTGAGCAGCACCAGGTTGGCCGCCAGCTGTGGAATGCTGCCGCTGGCAAAACCCACCACCAGCAGCCTGCCATTCCAGGCCAACCCGCGCACCGCCTGTTCGAACAGTTCGCCACCGACCGGGTCGTAGATCACGTCCACGCCCTGGCCGCCGGTCAGACGTTTGATTTCTTCGCGCAGGTTGGCCTGGCTGTAATCGATCAGCTCATCCGCCCCGGCAGCCTTGGCCACGGCCAGTTTCTCGGCACTGCTGGCCGCCGCGATCACCCGCGCGCCCATGGCCTTGCCGATCTCCACCGCCGCCAGGCCGACCCCACCGGAAGCGCCCAGTACCAACAGGGTCTCGCCTGCTTGCAACTGGCCGCGCTGGCGAAGGGCGTGCATCGAGGTGCCGTAGGTCATGCCGAAGGCCGCAGCGGTGGTGAAGTCCATGCTCGCCGGGATCGGCAGAACGTTATAGAACGGCACCGCCACTTGCTCGGCGAACGCCCCCCAGCCGGTGAGCGCCATGACCCGGTCGCCTACCTGGAACGCGCCGGCCTTTTCACCGATGGCGGCCACCACGCCCGCTGCCTCGCCACCTGGAGAGAACGGCAGCGGTGGCTGGAACTGGTACTTGCCTTCGATGATCAAGGTGTCGGGGAAGTTGACCCCAGCAGCCTGCACGTCCAGCAGGATCTCGTTTTTCTTCGGCAGTGGGCTGGCCACCTCTTCCAGCACCAGGTTGCGCGCTGGACCCAGGGTTTTGCACAACACAGCTTTCATCGGGGCTATTCCTTTGCGGGTAGTGGCCGATAAGTGTAGGAGGGCCGCTTGGCAGGTCAACGAGCATGGCCCGCCCTGATGGGCCGGCATAAGCCCGGGCTTGGGTTTGAGCGGTGTGCTGGGTAAGCTGGCGCCAATTGTATTGAGGAGCGAATTCGTGAAAGCGTGGATCTTGATGGTGCTGGCGCTGCTGCTGCCGGCTGCGGCCATGGCCGAAGAAGCCAAGGAAGGGGTGCCCAAGGTCGCCTACATCAGCCTGAGCCCGCCCTTTGTTGGCAACTATGCGCTCGACGGCAGCCCGCGGCTGCGCGTGTACAAGGCTGACGTGGCCCTGCGCGTGACGGGTGATGAAGCGGCCAAGACGGTGAAACACCACGAACCGCTGATCCGTAACCAGCTGGTGGCACTGTTCACCCAGCAGACGGTGGACAGCATGAGCAACGTCGAGGCCAAGGAGCATCTTCGCCAAGAGGCGCTGAAACAGGTGCAGCAGGTGCTGGAGGCGGAAGAGGGTAAGCCGATCGTTGAGGACCTGCTGTTCAACAACCTGATTGTGCAATAACCGCTGATAGTTGCCAGTCCGGCCCCGTGGGGATTGTGCAGGCCCTCGTCCTTGCTCAGGACGCCAGGGTACGGCGGAACCGCGCGAGGGCCACGCTGAAGAACACCAGGCCGATCAGCGTCAGCGCCAGGATATCCGGCCATACCACCGCCCACCCGGCATCCCGGAACAGGATTGCGGCACTCAGGCTGACAAAGTGCGTCGATGGTGACCCTTGCATCACCCACTGCAGCCACTGCGGCATGCTGTCCAGTGGTGTGCTGCCGCCGGACAGCAACAGCATCGGGATGATCACCGGGATCGCCAGCAGGCCGAACTGCGGCGTCGAGCGCGCCAGGGTGGCGAGGAAAATGCCCAGCGCAGTACTGGCGAACAGGTACAGCGCGGTCACAGCCAGGAACAGCCCCATCGAGCCAGACAGCGGCACGCCCAGTGCGCCTTTGACTACTACCACCAACGAAATCCAGGTGCAGATCACCACCACCAGCGCGTTGCTGCCGATCTTGGCCAGCATGATCTCCAGCGCGGTCAACGGCAGCACCAGCAGGTGGTCGAGGGTGCCGTGCTCACGCTCGCGCAGCAGCGCGGTGCCGGTGAGGATGATCGCCAGGATGGTGATGTTGTTGACGATCTGGATCACTGCCAGAAACCAGCCCCCCTCCAGGTTGGGGTTGAACAGCGCCTTGGGGTTGATCAGCACCGGGCTTTGCACGTTGCCACGCTGGCTGTAGTCGAGCAGCTCACGCTCGAAGATGCGGCCGATGTAGCCGGCGCCCATGAATGCCTGGCTCATGGCCGTGGCGTCGACGTTGATCTGCAGCTCCGGCGAGCGCCCGGCCAGCAGGTCGCTCTGGAAGTTCACCGGTACGTTGATGACGAAGGTGTACTGGCCGCTGTCCATGGCCTGGTCCAGGCGCTGCGGGGGCAGCGGCACGGCTGGCTGGAACTCGGGGGGTTGCAGGGCTTCGCTGAGCTTGCGCGAGAGCAGGCTATGGTCTTCATCCACCACCGCCACGCTGGCGTTGTGTACGCCGATCACCGAGCCGGCTGCCGGCATGTAGATCGCCACGCTGAAGGCATATAGCAGGAACAGCAGCAGTACGCTGTCATGGCGCAGGCTGGTCAGTTCTTTCAGGCCCAGGCGCAAGGTGTGGTTCAGGCGCGACATGTCAGGCCTCCTGCTTCTTCAGCATTGCCAGGCTCAGGCCGGTGAATGCGGCAAAGAAGCTCAGCAGGATCAGGCACTGCGGCCACAACTCGCGCAGGCCTAACGCCTTGGTGAAGGTGCCGACTGCGATGTCGAGGAAGTAGCCCGCCGGGAACAACTGGCCCATCACCGCTGCTGCGCCGTCCAGCGACGAGCGTGGCACGATCAGCCCGGAAAACTGGATGGTCGGCAGGCTGGTAATGATCATGGTGCCGAGAATGGCGGCGATCTGGGTGCGGGTGAATGCCGAAATCAGCAGGCCCAGGCTGGTGGTTGCCAGCAGGTAGGCCACGCCGCCACACGCCAGGGCCAGTACGCTGCCCTTGAGCGGTACGGCGAACAGCCAGCAGTTCATCGCGACGAGCAGCGCCAGGTTGACCAGGCTCACAGCCAGGTAGGGCATCTGCTTGCCAAGCAGGAATTCCAGGCGGGTGAGGGGTGTGGCGTAGAAGTTGGTGATGGAGCCGAGTTCCTTCTCGCGCACGATGCCCAGTGCAGTGAGCATGGCCGGTATGAAGGCCAGTATCAGTGCCATCACGCCCGGACCGATGGCGTTCACGCTGACCACATCCTGGTTGTAGCGGAAACGCGTTTCCAGGCGCACCGGGTCCTGGCGTGGCTGCGGTTGCGGGCTGGCCTGTGCCAGTTGCTCCAGGTTGGCCTGGTGCACGGCTTCCACGTAGTTGCGGCTGGTTTCTGCGCGGAACGGCATGCCACCGTCGAGCCAGGCAGCCACCACCGGCTGGCGCCCTGCGTACAGGTCGCGGCCAAAACCGGGCGGAATCTCCAGTGCCAGTTTGATTTCCGAGCGTTGCAGGCGCTGGTGCAGCTCGCTGCTATCGCGGATGGGTGCCTGTTCGGCGAAGTAGCGTGAACCACGGAAGGCTTCGAGGTAGGCGCGACTTTGCGGGCTCTGGTCCTGATCGTGCACGGCGAAGGCGAGGTTTTCCACATCCAGTGAAATGCCGTAGCCGAAGATCACCATCATGAACATTGCACCCAGTAAGGCGAAGGCCAGGCGCACCTTGTCGCGCAGCAGCTCCTTGCCCTCACGGCCGGCCACTGCCAGCAGGCGGCGCAGGCTGAATCCCTGGCGTAGCGGCAGGGTGGGGGTGGACGCCTGTTCCAGCACGCTGCTGTCGGTGGCGGCTGGCGCCAGCTCCTGGGCCTGCTCCAGGCAGCGGACGAACGCGTCCTCCAGCGTGGCGCCCTGGTACTGATGCTGCAGGGCATCGGGTGTGTCGCAGGCCAGCACTCGCCCGGCGTGCATCAGCGAAATACGATCGCAGCGCTGGGCTTCGTTCATGAAGTGGGTGGAGAGGAAAATGGTCACGCCTTGCTCGCGGGACAGTTCTACCAGCAGGCGCCAGAAGTCGTCGCGGGCGGCCGGGTCGACGCCGGAGGTCGGTTCGTCGAGGATCAACACTTCCGGGCGATGCAGAACCGCCACTGCCAGCGACAGACGCTGGCGCAAACCAAGGGGCAGGGCGCCAGACGGTTGGTCGGCGATAGTGGCGAGCTCGAAGCGCTCGATCAGCTCATCGATGCGCTGGGCGCTCTCGGCTTTGGGCAAGTCGAACAAGCGGGCATGCAGGGCCAGGTTCTGCCGGGTGCTGAGCTCGCCATACAGAGAGAAACTCTGCGACATGAAACCGACCCGCTTGCGTGTGGCCAGGTCGCTGGCGTCCACCGGGCGACCCAGCAGGCTGGCGCTACCCTCGCTGGCCGGCATCAGGCCGGTAAGCACTTTCATGGTGGTGGTCTTGCCGCAACCGTTGGAACCCAGGAAGCCGAAGATCTCCCCACGGCCAATGGCGAAACTGACCTTGTTCACCGCTGTGAAGTCGCCAAAGCGCAGGGTCAGGTCGTGTGCCTCGATGGCGACCGGGCCGTCCGTGGCTTGGCGCGGCGGGATTGCCAGTGGTTGATGCTGCGTCTTGCCAGCGCCCTGGTAGTGGGTAAAGGCGTCATCCAGCTTGCCGCTGGGGGTTACCGCAGCCAGTTCGTGGCTAGGGCCGGCGGCCAGCAGCCGGCCGCCATCGAGCATCAGGCAATGCTCGAACTGTTCGGCTTCTTCCATGTAGGCGGTAGCCACCAGCAGGGTCAGTTGCGGGCGTTGTACGCGAACCTGCTCAACCAGCTCCCAGAAGCGCCGCCGCGACAGTGGGTCGACGCCGGTGGTCGGCTCGTCCAGGATAAGCAGGTCTGGCTCGTGGATCAGCGCGCAGCAAAGACCCAGCTTCTGCTTCATGCCACCCGACAGCTTGCCGGCCGGGCGCTGGGCAAAGCGCTGCAGGTCGGTGGCCTGCAACAGATTGGCCATGCGCTGCTCACACTCGCGGCGGCCCAGCCCGAACAGGGTGGCGAAAAAGCGGATGTTCTCGCTGATCGACAGTTCCGGGTACAGGTTGTTGCCCAGCCCCTGCGGCATGAACGCTACTTTGGGGTATAGCGCCGTGCGATGGCGGCGTTGGCGGATCGAGCCGCCCAGCACCTGCAGCTCCCCCTGTTGCAGGCGTTTTACGCCGGCGATCAGCCCCAACAGGGTTGATTTGCCTGCCCCGTCGGGGCCGATCAGTGCGCAGCGGGTGCCCACAGGCAGGCTGAAGCCTAGCTGGTGCAGGGCTACCAGGTCGCCGTAACGGTGGCTGATGCCTTCGGCCAGCAGTGCCGGGGCGTTCATTGCAAGTTGGCCGGCCAGTCCACTTCAGCCGTGCGGACATAGCCGGCGCCTGGCATGCCTGGTTTGGCTTGCGGCACGGCGCCCGGGTCGCTCAGGCGCAGTTTGACCCGGAACACCAGCTTTTGCCGTTCGTCGCGGGTTTCGACCTGTTTGGGGGTGAACTGGGCCTTGGCTGCGACAAAGGCCACCTTGGCCGGCAGCGCGCGCTCGGGCAGGGCGTCGAGCACGATGCGCGCCTGATCGCCTACGGTCAGCCGGCCGCTGGTGGACGCCGGCAGGTACAGGTTCATGTATTGGTCGCTGGGGTCGATCAGCATCAGGACGCGGCCGCCGGCACCCAGCACTTCACCGGGTTCGGCCAGGCGCAGCTGGATGATGCCGTTGATGGGCGCTCGCAGGCTGCTGTCGTCGATTTCGCTGGTGAGCTGTGCCACTTGAGCTTCGGCGGCGCCGATTGCAGCCTTGATCGCTGCCAGTTGGGCGCGGGCAGCGACCACTGCTGCGCTGGCTGTGTCAAAGCGCGCCTGCTGTTGGTCGAGCAACTGCTGGCTGGCGTACTTGCGCTGGAAAATTTCGCGCACGCGCTTGAGCTCCTGGCTGGCCAGCAGCAGTTCGCTCTGGCGCAGTTGCACGCTGGCCTGGGCGGCGGCGTAGTTTTCCCGGGCGCGCAGCACTTCGGCTTCGGCCTGGCTGCGCTGGGCTTCCATGGTGCGGGTGTCGATGCGTGCCAGTAGCTGGCCTTGGGTAACGTTGTCGCCTTCATCGACCAGTACCTCGGCCAGGCGACCGGGGACCTTGCTGGCGATCTGCACTTCGGTGGCTTCAAGGCGGCCGTTGCCCATGCTCAGGCCTTCGGGCAACTGGTCGTGGAGCGACTTCCAGTACCCCAGCCCGCCGGCTGCAACGAGCAGTGCGATCAGTGCAGTGGCGAAGATTCTAGGGGCGTATCGGTTCATCGTTCTGCATCCTTGCGGTCATGCACGGTCCATCATGCCTTGCGGCCATATGTGGCGTGTTGATATTGGTCAAGCCCTTGACCTTAGCTGCGCATTCAGCGCAACGCGACAATCACCGCCCACTGCTCGGGCGTTACCGGCATGACCGACAGGCGGCTGCCTTTTTGCACCAGCGGCAACTCGACCAGCCCGGCCTGCTGTTTCAGCCATCCCAGCTCCAGCACCCTTGGGAAGGTTTGTACGTGGGCCACATCCACTGCGCTCCACGGGTTCTTGTCGGTGGTGGCCTTGACATCGTGATAATGGCTTTCCGGGTCCAGCGCGGTAGGGTCCGGGTAGGCCGCGCGGGTGATTCTGGCAATGCCGGCGATGCCGGGTTGTGGGCAGCTGGAGTGGTAGAAGAAAAATTCGTCACCCACGCTCATGGCCCGCAGAAAATTACGCGCCTGATAGTTACGCACGCCGTCCCAGCGCGCTTCACCCAAGCGTGCGAGGGCTTCTATGGAGAGCTCGTCGGGCTCGGATTTCATCAGCCAGTAAGCCATGAATGCTGCTCCTGAAAAGGTTTGAAATAACCTGTTGCACGAAACCGACAGTCGGTTGGCGTCAAGGTTTGCGTGCGGACGCATGTTGTCGGAAAATGCGCACCGTTTAAAGCGCGTGCACCGGCGGTACCCAGAATATCGCCGAGTACAGAACAGTTTGCCTGGGGGGCAATCTTCGATGAATCAACGTAAAAAGCCGGATCTACTGTGGATCCTGGTGTTCATTTTTGGCCTGGGTGTGGTCACTACCGGTTATGCGCAAGGGTTCTGGGAGCGCAAGCTGGACAGCGCCTATCAGATGCCGGTCGACGCCGGCCAGCCACAACGTTGATATCCCCGCTGGCGCCGCTCAACGTGGCGCCAGGTACCAGCCACGGTCAGAGACCGTACCCTGCAGCGGTACGTCCCAACTGGCCTGCGCCAGCCGCTCGACCTTCTGGCATTCATGCGCCAGCCCCAGCAGCAACGGTTTTTTCCAGGTTTGCCGACGCGCCTGGTAGGCCAGGCTGCGATCATAGAAGCCACCGCCCATTCCCAGGCGTCCGCCCACTTCGTCAAAACCGACCAGCGGTAGCAGAATCAGATCCAGCGCCCAGATTGGCCGTTGGCGTTTGCGATCGATTATCGGCTCTGGAATACGAAAGCGATTGGGCTTGAGTTTCTCACCCTGCTCAAAAAGCTGGAACACCATGCGCGTGCGCGGCCAGGCGTGCAGCACCGGCAGGTAGGTGCGCTTGCCGCGACGCTGGGCTTCGCGCATCAGCAGGCGAGGGTCGATTTCACCGTCGTTGGGCAGGTACAGGGCGATGTGGCGGGCGCGGCGGAACAAGGGGTGTTGCGCCAGTTGGCGGTACAGGCCGAGGGTGGCCTGGCGTTGCTGCGCAGGGGTAAGGGCGCGGCGGGCATTGCGAAGCAGGCGACGTAACTGGGGGCGGGTGAGCGGCACGGTTTCGGTCATGGCACAGGCGGTCCCAGATGTGCTGCCTTATACGAAAAGTGCCTGCGCGGTGACTATTCGTACAAAGCTTGAATAAAGTCGGCCAAAACGAATTGCCCGCCGGGGAGGGCGGGCAAGAAAATTCAGGCTCCCCGATAAGACCGCTATCGGTGTAGCCCTTGAACCCGAAAGTTCAAGGTGGAGATTGCAGGGGGCGTTAAGGCTTTCCGTCGGGCGGACATGCACACCGGCCCCAGCGTGCAACCCCCGTGGTTGTGCGTATCGGCTCAGGGACATAACCGACTGGCGCATCCCCCAGGGAGTGGCGCCAGTATACCAATCTCAGCCGATTTTGGTATCCGTGTCGTCGGACAAAGCCTTATCTACCCGATCCAGCAGGTCGCGCACCTGTTCGCGGTTTGTGCCGCTGACCGGTGCATCGTTGCGATCTTCCTGGCGGTGCAGCATTTCGTGGGTAATGTTCAATGCTGCCATGACCGCGATGCGGTCGGCACCGATCACCTTGCCGCTGCTGCGGATCTCGCGCATCTTGCCGTCCAGGTAGCGCGCAGCGCTGACCAGGTTGTTGCGCTCTTCCGGCGGGCAGATGATCGAGTATTCCTTGTCGAGGATCTGCACGGTGACGCTATTGCTTGAACTCATGAGTCTTGCTCCAGAGCCTTGAGGCGTAAAATCATCGACTCGACTTTGCGCTTGGCGATCTCGTTCTTTTCGATGAGGTGGGCGCGCTCTTCGCGCCAGGACTTTTCCTGAGCTACTAGGAGTGCATTTTGCCGTTTTAGTTGCTCGACGCGTTCGATCAGCAACTCGAATCGGCTCATCAGTGCCTGCAGGTCGTTCTCTTGCGTGGGTTGCACTCGATTCGCTCCGTCGTTGAGTCACCTGGCGATGATGCCTCCCCCTGGGCGGCAACGGCCAGTGCAGATGGTCTTGGCGCGCCTGCCGGTGCTAGGATACAAGGTCTTCATTCTAGACATTGCGCCGTCTGGCGCCTAGCTGCCCATGCCCAATACTCAATCGCCCTACAACGCCTTCGCCATGCTGCTCTCGAGCAATGGTCATCCCGTCACCCCGGCCGAACTGCACGGCCTGCTGATTGGCCGCAGCTGCGCCGGCGCCGGCTTCGATGCCGATGCCTGGTTGGCCGATGCCGCCCAACTGCTGGAAACCGAGCCTGGTGACAGTGTCCGCAATGCCTTGATCGGCTTGCAGGAAATGGTCAAGGGCGAGCTGACCAGCGACGACATGGCGATCGTCCTGCTGCTGCCTACCGATGATGCTGCACTGAGCGACCGCGCCACCGCGCTGGGCCAGTGGTGCCAAGGCTTCGTGACCGGTTTCGGCCTGAACGCTGGCGGTAAGGACTTGTCCGACGAGGCCAAGGAAGTGCTGCAGGACCTGGTGGCCATTTCGCAGGTCCAGGAAGCGCTCGAAGAATCCGAGGACGGCGAGAGCGACTACATGGAAGTCATGGAATACCTGCGCGTGGCGCCCCTGCTGCTGTTCTCCGAACTGGCCAAGCCGGCCGCACCCGCGCCCAAGCCGTCGCTGCACTGATCAACCAGGGGTAGTCTGCCCATGAGCCACATTCCCAAGGCCGAATATGCCCGTCGGCGCAAGGCGCTGATGGCGCAGATGGTCCCCAACAGCATCGCTATTCTGCCCGCCGCCGCGGTTGCCATCCGCAACCGCGACGTCGAACACGTGTACCGCCAGGACAGCGACTTCCAGTACCTCAGCGGCTTCCCGGAGCCCGAGGCGGTGATTGCTTTGATTCCAGGGCGCGAGCATGGCGAGTACGTGCTGTTCTGCCGTGAACGCAACCCTGAGCGCGAGCTGTGGGACGGCCTGCGGGCCGGCCAGGAAGGGGCGGTGCGTGATTTCGGCGCCGACGATGCCTTCCCCATCACGGATATCGACGAGATCCTGCCTGGCCTGATCGAAGGCCGCGAGCGGGTCTACAGCGCCATGGGCAGCAACCCGGAGTTCGATCGCCGGCTGATGGACTGGATCAACGTGATCCGCTCCAAGGCACGCCTGGGCGCCCAGCCACCAAACGAGTTCGTTGCGCTGGATCATCTGCTGCACGATATGCGCCTGTATAAATCGGCGGCGGAAGTGAAGGTGATGCGTGCTGCCGCAGACATTTCTGCGCGAGCCCACGTGCGGGCCATGCAGGCCTGCCGCGCCGGGCTGCACGAGTACAGCCTGGAAGCCGAGCTGGACTACGAATTCCGCAAGGGCGGGGCGAAGATGCCGGCCTACGGCTCGATCGTTGCGGCCGGGCGCAACGGCTGCATCCTGCACTACCAACAGAACGATGCGCCGCTCAAGGACGGCGACCTGGTGCTGATCGACGCCGGCTGCGAAATCGACTGCTATGCCAGCGACATCACCCGCACCTTCCCGGTCAGTGGGCGGTTTTCGCCCGAGCAGAAGGCCATCTACGAGCTGGTGCTCAAGGCGCAGGCGGCGGCGTTTGCCGAAATAGCCCCCGGCAAGCACTGGAACCACGCCCATGAGGCGACCGTGCGGGTCATCACTGCGGGCCTGGTGGAGCTGGGCTTGCTTGAAGGGGATGTGCAGGCGCTGATCGACAGCGAAGCGTATCGCGCCTTCTACATGCACCGCGCCGGGCATTGGCTGGGCATGGATGTGCACGACGTGGGCGAGTACAAGGTGGGCGGCGAGTGGCGGGTGCTGGAACCCGGCATGGCGCTGACCGTGGAGCCGGGTATCTACATTGGCGCCGACAATCAGGCCGTGGCCAAAAAGTGGCGCGGCATTGGGGTAAGGATCGAGGACGACGTGGTAGTGACCAGGCAAGGTTGTGAAATCCTGACTTCGGGTGTGCCGCGTACGGTCGCCGAGATCGAGGCGCTGATGCAGGCTGCCCGCAAGGCCGTGGCATGAGCCGGGTAAACCTGGCGATCATCGGCGGTGGCCTGGTTGGCGCAAGCCTGGCTTTGGCCCTGCAGGCCGGCGCCAAGGCGCGCGGCTGGAAGATCCTGCTGATCGAGCCGTTCGCCCCCGGCGACAACTACCAACCCAGCTACGATGCGCGCTCGTCGGCGTTGTCATTCGGCACCCAGCAGATTTATCAGCAACTGGGCCTGTGGCAGGCCATCGGCCGCCGCGCCGAGCCTATTCGCCAGATTCACGTGTCCGACCGTGGTCGCTTTGGCGCCACCCGCCTGGATGCCCTGGAAGAGGGCGTACCGGCGCTGGGTTACGTGGTGGAAAACGCCTGGCTCGGCCAGTGCCTGTGGCAAGGGCTGGACAGCGAGGTGGTGAGCTGGCGCTGCCCGGCGGAAGTGACCTCGATGCAGGCCATCGAACGCGGCTACCGGCTGGGGCTGAACGACGACACTCAGCTGGAATGTGACCTGGCGGTGCTGGCCGATGGTGGTCGCTCTGGCCTGCGCGAGCAGTTGGGAATCCATGTGCGGCACACGCCTTACCAGCAGAGCGCGTTGATCGCCAACATTACCCCGGGTGAGGCCCACGGCGGCCAGGCTTTCGAGCGCTTCACCGAGGAGGGCCCCATGGCCTTGCTGCCGTTGCCGGAAAACCGCTGCGCATTGGTGTGGACCCGCCAGGGCATGGATGCGCGGCGCCTGGCCGACATCGACGAGCGCAGTTTCCTGCGCGAACTGCAGGGTGTGTTCGGCTACCGCCTGGGCGCGCTGCGCCAGGTGGGTGTACGGCACCTCTACCCGCTGTCCTTGATCGAGGCCCAGGAGCAGGTGCGGCCGCACCTGGTGGTGCTGGGCAACGCAGCACACAGCCTGCACCCCATCGCGGGCCAGGGTTTCAATCTGTCGCTGCGTGACGTGCAGGCCCTGGCCGAAGCACTGCTGGCGGGTCCACAGCAGCCTGGCGACCTGACCACGTTGCAGGCCTATCACCAGCGCCAGCGCCTGGACCAGGCGATGACCATCGGCTTCTCCGACCAGGTCACCCGTCTGTTCGGCAGCAATCAGCCGTTGCTGACGGCCGGGCGCAACCTTGGCCTGCTCGGGCTCGACCTGTTGCCACCGGCAAAAAGCTGGTTCGCCCGCCAGGCCATGGGCCTGGGCACCCGCCCTGATCCGCGGGGCCAGGCATGAGCAACCCGCGTAAACTGGCGCGCCGGGCGCGCATGCTTCGCTGGATGCTGAACCTCTACCCACCTTACCTGGGTGCCGGTATCCGTGTGCAGCACATCAGCCCGGACCTGCGTAGCGTCAAGGTGGCGATGAAGCTGACCCGCTGGAACCGCAATTACGTCGGTACCCAGTTCGGTGGCAGCCTGTATGCCATGGTCGACCCGTTCTACATGCTGCTGCTGATCGAGCAGTTGGGGCGTGACTACATCGTCTGGGACAAGGCCGCCAGCATCGATTTCATCTCGCCGGGCAAAGGCCCGGTGTATGCCGAACTCCACGTCGATGATGCGCTGCTGGACGAAATTCGCCAGCAGGCCGCCACCGGCAAGAAATGCCTGCCGCGTTTGCAGGTCGATATCCGCGATGGCGCCGGCGAGTTGGTGGCGCGGGTCGATAAAACCCTATACGTGCGGCTCAAGCCGCAAGCGAGGCAGGCGTAAGGCATGGAAATGCGCGCAGATCTGTTGATTGTCGGTGCCGGTATGGTCGGCAGCGCCCTGGCCTTGGCGTTGCGCCACAGTGGCCTGCAAATTTTGTTGCTCGATGGTGGCCCGCTGACGGTTGTACCCTTCGATGCCCAGGCCCCGTTCGAGCCGCGTGTCAGCGCGCTATCGGCGGCCAGCCAGCGCATCCTCGAGCGCCTTGGCGCCTGGGACGGCATTGCCCAGCGGCGCGCCACGCCGTACTCCGACATGCATGTGTGGGATGGCAGCGGCACCGGGCAGATTCACTTTTCGGCGGCCAGTGTGCATGCCCAGGTGCTCGGCCATATCGTCGAGAACCGGGTGGTGCAGGACGGCCTGCTGGAGCGCCTGCACGACAGCGACATCGGCCTGCTGGCCAATGCGCGGCTGGAGCAATTGCGTCGCTCCGGCGATGAGTGGCTGCTGACCCTGGCGGATGGCCGGCAACTGCGGGCACCGTTGGTGATCGCTGCCGACGGTGCCAATTCGGCGGTGCGGCGTCTGGCCGGCTGCGAAACCCGCGAGTGGGATTACCTGCACCATGCCATTGTCACCAGCGTGCGTTGCAGCGCCGGGCACCAGGCCACGGCCTGGCAGCGCTTCACTGACGAAGGTCCGCTGGCGTTCCTGCCGTTGACCCGCGATGGCCTGCAGGACTGGTGCTCGATCGTCTGGTCGACCACCCCGGAGCATGCCGAGCAGCTGATGGCGATGGATGAAGCGGCCTTCCTGCAGGCCCTGGAGCGGGCCTTCGAAGGGCGTCTGGGGGACGTGCTGCAGGCCGACCCACGGGTGTGCGTGCCGCTGCGCCAGCGTCACGCCAAGCGCTATGTGGATGAAGGCCTGGCCTTGATCGGTGATGCTGCACACACCATTCACCCGTTGGCCGGGCAGGGCGTGAACCTGGGCTTTCTCGATGCGGCGGTGCTGGCCGAGGTGTTGGTCAATGCCTGCGAGCGTGGCGAGAGGCTGGCCGATGTGAAGGTGCTGAGCCGTTACGAGCGGCGGCGCATGCCACACAACCTGGCGTTGATGGCGGCGATGGAGGGGTTCGAGAGGTTGTTCCAGGCCGATCCGCTGCCGTTGCGCTGGTTGCGCAACAGCGGGTTGAAGCTGGTGGAGCAGATGCCGGAGGCCAAGGCGCTGTTTGTGCGCCAAGCGTTGGGTTTGAGTGGTGACCTGCCGGATCTGGCCAAGGCTTGAGAGTGGCGGGGCCGCTTTGCGGCCCTTTCGCGACACCAGGCCGCTCCCACAGCGTGGCGCAATCACCTGTGGTAGTCCTTTGCAACATCCGGTAACGCCTAGGTAGGTGAGCCAGAAAATGGGATTCACTACCATTCGCACCTCTCATACGATCGAGGAGTGCTTAAAATGTTGCCACGCAAGCCCCTACTGGCCGCCTTGGCCCTGACCCTGTTCGGCGGCACTGCCCAGGCAGCGGACGAAGTGGTGGTGTACTCCTCGCGCATCGACGAGCTGATCAAGCCGGTGTTCGATGCCTATACCGCCAAGACCGGTGTCAAGATCAAGTTCATTACCGACAAGGAAGCCCCGCTGATGCAGCGCATCAAGGCCGAGGGCGACAACGGCGTGGCCGACCTGTTGCTGACCGTCGATGCAGGCAACCTGTGGCAGGCTGAGCAGATGGGCATCCTGCAGCCGATCGAGTCCGACGTCATCGACCAGAATATCCCGTCGCAGTACCGCGCCTCGTCCCACGACTGGACCGGTCTGAGCCTGCGCGCCCGCACCATCATCTACTCCACCGAGCGAGTCAAACCCGAAGAATTGAGCACCTACGAAGCCCTGGCTGACAAACAGTGGGAAGGCCGTCTGTGCCTGCGCACGGCCAAGAAGGTGTACAACCAGTCGCTGACCGCCACCTTGATCGAAACCCACGGTGAGGCCAAGACCGAGCAAATCGTCAAAGGTTGGGTCAACAACCTGTCCACCGATGTGTTCTCCGACGACAACGCGGTGATCCAGGCCATCGAGGCCGGGCAGTGTGATGTGGGCGTGGTCAACACCTACTATTACGGCCGTCTGCACAAGCAGAACCCGAACCTGCCGGTGAAGATCTTCTGGCCCAACCAGGGTGATCGTGGTGTGCATGTGAACCTCTCGGGCATCGGCCTGACCAAGCATGCGCCACACCCGGAAGCCGCGAAGAAACTGGTGGAATGGATGACCGGCGAAGAAGCGCAGAAGCTGTTCGCTGACATCAACCAGGAATTCCCGGCCAACCCGAAGGTGAAACCTTCGGAGGAAGTGGCGGCGTGGGGCAGCTTCAAGGCCGACAGCATTCCGGTGGAAATTGCCGGCAAGCGCCAGGCTGAAGCCATTCGCCTGATGGATCGGGCTGGCTACAACTAAGCGCCAGGCTTTATCCTCTCTGGGCCCGTTAGGGCCCTTTCGCGGGTAAACCCGCTCCTACAGGATCTGCACTGCCTTGCGCGGTCCCCGTAGGAGCGGGTTTACCCGCGAACGGCCGCGCAGCGGTCGCCATCGCACTCGAGATTTCAGCCTTGCCCCACACCCCCCAACGCCGCTGGTACCTCCCGGTCTCCCTGATCGCCGCCTTGGTGCTGCTGCCCCTGAGCGTGCTGCTGCTCTCCTGGCAATCCATCGACCTGCAGATCTGGTCCCACCTGCTCGACACCCAGATGGGCCGCCTGCTCGGCAATACCCTGACCCTGGTGGTGGGTGTGGGTATTGGTGTCACCGTGCTGGGCGTCAGCCTGGCCTGGCTCACCAGCCTCTGCGACTTCCCCGGTCGACGCTGGCTGGACTGGGCGCTGATGTTACCGTTCGCCATCCCGGCCTACGTGCTGGCGTTCGTCTTCGTCGGCCTGCTGGACTTTGCCGGCCCGGTGCAAAGCGCCCTGCGCGAGGTGTTCGGGCCAATGCGCCTGCCTCGGGTGCGTTCCACCGGTGGGGTAATCACCGTCCTGGTGCTGGTCTTCTATCCCTATGTCTACTTGTTGGCGCGCACGGCTTTCCTGGCTCAGGGCAAGGGCCTGATGGAGGCGGCGCGGGTACTTGGGTTAACGCCCCTGCAGGCTTTCTGGCGGGTGGCCCTGCCCATGGCGCGGCCGGCGATCGGTGCCGGTATCGCCCTGGCGCTGATGGAAACCCTGGCCGACTTCGGTGCAGTGGCCGTATTCAACTTCGACACCTTCACCACGGCCATCTACAAGACCTGGTACGGCTTCTTCAGCTTGTCCAGTGCGGCCCAGTTGGCCAGCTTGCTGTTGCTGGCGGTGATGCTGGTGCTGTACGGCGAGCGCCGCGCCCGTGGTGCCAGCCGCAGCGGCAACGAACGACCACGCGTGCAGGCGCTTTATCAACTGCGTGGACTCAAGGCGCTGCTGGCCAGTGGCT
This sequence comes from Pseudomonas sp. FYR_5, assembly GCF_043106315.1. NCBI lineage: Bacteria > Pseudomonadati > Pseudomonadota > Gammaproteobacteria > Pseudomonadales > Pseudomonadaceae > Pseudomonas > Pseudomonas sp. FYR_5. The sequence continues at coordinate 52,134 of NZ_JBICMK010000022.1, forward strand.
GGTGCCTGCTGGTGTTCGCCTGCGCTTTCGTCATCCCGTTGCTGCAGTTGCTGGCGTGGTTCTGGCAGCGCGGCCGGCATGACCTGGATGAGCGTTATATCGGCCTGGTGCTGCACACCCTTTACCTGGGCAGCATGGCGGCGCTGGTCACGGTATGTGTGGCGCTGCTGCTGGCCTTTGCCCGGCGCCAGGCACCGACGGGCGGTATCCGCGCCGGGGTTGGTCTGGCCAATCTGGGGTATGCCCTGCCCGGTTCGGTGTTGGCGGTGTCGATCATGCTGGCCTTCAGTTACCTCGACAACCACCTGGTCATTCCGCTGTCCAGCTGGCTGGGCGGCGCCGGCAAGCCGCTGCTGCTAGGCAGCCTCTCGGCGTTGCTGTTGGCCTACCTGGTGCGCTTCATCGCGGTGGCCTACGGGCCGCTGGAGAGCAGCCTGGAACGCATCCGCCCCTCACTCCCCGAAGCCTCGCGCAGCCTGGGTGTCGGCGGCGCAAGATTGTTTTTCAAGGTATATCTGCCGCTGCTGGTACCCGGTGCCCTTAGTGCCGCGCTGCTGGTGTTCGTCGACGTGCTCAAGGAAATGCCCGCCACCTTGCTGATGCGGCCGTTCGGCTGGGACACCCTCGCTGTGCGGGTGTTCGAGATGACCAGCGAGGGCGAATGGGCGCGAGCCTCGCTGCCGGCACTGACCTTGGTAATGGTGGGGCTGCTGCCGGTCATCGGACTGATTCGCCGTTCGGCCCGCCGACCCGGTCACAGTCACTGAGGATGTCAGCTTGCGACCTTGCGGCTACAATGCGCGGCATTCGCGCGGCGGGTGTGAGTAACAAGAACAGCTGACGACCCAACGTCATCGACCGCCGCCGCTTCGCCACGCCCGGAAGGAGAAACCCATGGGACAGCGCACGCTTTTGTATGACCTGCACCTGGCGCTAGGCGCCAAGACGGTCGATTTCGGTGGCTGGGACATGCCCCTGCACTATGGCTCGCAGGTCGAGGAGCACCATCAGGTGCGCAGCGATTGCGGCGTCTTCGATGTTTCTCATATGACCGTGATCGATGTCGACGGCACTGATGCCACTGTTTGGCTGCAGCGTCTGCTGGCCAACGACGTGGCCCGCCTCGACGACACCGGCAAGGCGCTGTATAGCCCGCTGCTGAACGAACAGGGCGGGGTGATCGATGATCTGATTGTCTACCGCACTGAAACCGGCTATCGCCTGGTCACCAATGCCGCCACCCGTGCCAAGGTGCTCGATTGGCTGCAATTGCAACGTGCCGGTTTTTCCGTGGACTTCCAGGTCCGCCCTGATCTGGCCATCCTTGCCATCCAGGGGCCGCGTGCCCGCGAAAAGGTCGCGGCCTTGCTCAGCCCCGCGCGCGCTGCACTCATCCGCGAACTGCGCCCGTTCGAGGGCGTTGCCGACGGCGACTGGTTCATTGCCCGCACCGGCTATACCGGTGAGGACGGCCTGGAGATCATCTTCCCGGGCGATCAGGCGGTGGCCTTCTTCAACGACCTGGTCGGTGCCGGTATCGCCCCAAGCGGCCTGGGCGCCCGCGATACCCTGCGCCTGGAAGCCGGCATGAATCTGTACGGCCAGGACATCGACGAAAACCACACCCCGCTCACCTCCAACCTGGGCTGGAGCATCGCCTGGGAACCGGCCGAGCGCGACTTCATCGGCCGTGCCGGCCTGCTTGCGGAAATCGAGCACGGCGTGCAGGAAAAACTGGTGGGTCTGGTGCTGGAAGAGCGCGGTGTACTGCGCGCCCATCAGGTAGTACGTGTAGCCGGTATTGGCGAAGGGGAGATCACCAGTGGTAGTTTCTCGCCTACGCTGAGCAAGTCCATTGCGTTGGCGCGCGTGCCTATGGCTACCGGTGATCGGGCCGAGGTAGAAATTCGCGGCAAGTGGTACCCGGTGCGGGTGGTCAAACCGACCTTCGTGCGCCACGGCAAGATCCTGATCTGAACAATTTATAACCGGCGGGCGTACCGCTGAGCCAATCGAGGAATTCAAGACATGAGCAATATCCCCGCCGACCTGCGTTTTGCCGAAAGCCATGAGTGGGCTCGCCTGGAAGCCGACGGCAGTGTGACCGTGGGAATCAGCGATCACGCCCAGCAAGCCTTGGGTGATGTGGTGTTCGTCGAGCTGGCTGAAGTCGGCAAAGTGTTTGGCGCTGGCGACGCTGCGGGTGTGGTGGAGTCGGTCAAGGCCGCTTCGGACATCTACGCCCCGGTCGGTGGCGAAGTGATTGCGGTCAACGAAGAGCTGGCTGAGAGCCCGGAACTGCTCAACGAAGAGCCTTACGATTCGTGGATCTTCAAATTGAAGCCAAGCAACCCGGCCGAGCTGGACAAGTTGCTGGATGCTGCTGGCTACAAGGCCCTGATTGGCGAGTAAGACCGCGTCGCCTGCTTCGCGGCTAAAGCCTCCTACACGGGTACAGCACTGCATTCGAGGCGGGTGCAGCCCCTGTAGGAGCGGCTTTAGCCGCGAAGAGGCCGGGCCTGCAGACAAGTTTCCCCGCACAATCGGCAATCCCTTCCTAGACTTGTAAGTCTCCATGAGACCTGGTCCAGGAAGAGAGCGTCGTCATGTCCCAGTCGCCAAGCCTGCATCAACTGCAAGAGTTCAACCCATTTCTGCGCCGTCACCTGGGCCCCGATGCCACAGAGCAGCAGGCCATGCTCAACGCGCTGGGTATCGCCAGCCGCAACGAGCTGATCGAGCAGACCGTTCCGCCCGACATCCGCCTCAATCGCCCCCTCGACCTCCCAGCGGCACTGGACGAGCAAGCCGCCCTGGCCAAGCTCGCCGGTTACGCCGAACAGAATCAGGTCTGGACCAGCCTCATCGGTATGGGCTACCACGGCACCATCACCCCCACGGTCATCCTGCGCAACGTGCTGGAAAACCCCGGCTGGTACACCGCCTACACGCCATACCAACCCGAAATTGCCCAAGGCCGGCTGGAGGCGCTGCTGAACTTCCAGCAAATGGTCATTGACCTCACTGGCCTGGCTCTGGCCAATGCCTCGCTGCTCGATGAAGCCACTGCTGCCGCCGAGGCCATGGCCTTGGCCAAGCGGGTGGCACGCAACACGAGCAACACCTTCTTTGCCGACGAGCACTGTCATCCGCAGACCCTATCGGTACTCAAGACCCGCGCCGAGGGCTTCGGCTTCGAGCTGATCGTCGACTCTGTGGATAATCTTGCCAAGCACTCCGTGTTCGGCGCTTTGCTGCAGTACCCCGACACCCACGGCGAAGTGCGCGACTTGCGCCCGTTGATCGACCAGGTGCACAGCCAGCAGGCCTTGGCCTGCGTAGCCGCTGACCTGCTAAGCCTGGTGGTGCTGGCGCCGCCCGGAGAACTGGGCGCCGATGTGGTGCTGGGCTCGACCCAGCGCTTTGGTGTGCCGATGGGCTATGGCGGGCCTCACGCGGCCTATTTCGCCTGTCGCGACGACTACAAGCGGGCTATGCCGGGGCGCATCATCGGCGTATCGCGCGATGCCCGTGGCAACACCGCATTACGGATGGCCCTGCAGACCCGCGAGCAGCATATTCGCCGCGAAAAGGCCAATTCCAACATCTGCACGGCCCAGGTGCTGCTGGCCAACATTGCTGGCTTCTACGCGGTGTACCACGGCCCGGAAGGCCTGCAGCGCATCGCTCAGCGTGTGCACCGGCTGACCTTCATCCTGGCTGCCGGCCTCGAGGCCAAGGGCATCAAACGCCTCAATCAGCACTTCTTCGATACCCTTACCCTGGATGTTGGCGGTGCCCAGGCGGCCATCATTGAAAGCGCCGAGGCCGCGCACATCAATTTGCGCATTCTCGGTCGCGGGCACTTGGGGGTGAGCCTGGACGAAACCTGCAACGAGCAGACGGTGCTGCGCCTGCTCGACATCTTCCTGGGGGTGGATCACGGCCTGGAAATCACCGCCCTCGACCAGTTGGCCCTGCCTGAAGGCATCCCCGCCAGCCTGGTGCGACGCACGCCATTCCTCGCCCACCCCGTGTTCAACCTGCATCACAGCGAAACAGAGATGCTGCGCTACCTCAAGCAACTGGAGAACAAGGACCTGGCGCTGAACCAGTCGATGATCCCGTTGGGCTCGTGCACCATGAAACTCAACGCCACCAGTGAGATGATCCCCATTACCTGGCCCGGCTTCGCCCAGTTGCATCCGTTCGCCCCTGCTGCCCAGGCGGCAGGCTACAAGGCGATGATCGACGAACTGGAAAACTGGCTATGCGCGATCACCGGCTTCGATGCGATCTGCATGCAGCCCAACTCCGGTGCTCAGGGTGAATACGCCGGCCTGATGGCCATCACGCGCTATCACCGCAGCCGCCATCAGCCGATGCGTACGTTGTGCCTGATCCCGTCGTCGGCCCACGGCACCAACCCGGCGTCGGCACAGATGGCTGGCATGGAAGTGGTGATTGTCGACTGCGACAACGATGGCAACGTCGACCTGGCTGACCTCAAAGCCAAGGCACACGCGGCCGGGGAGCGTCTGTCGTGCCTGATGATCACCTACCCCTCGACCCACGGTGTGTACGAAGAGGGGATACGCGAAATCTGCGCTGTGGTGCACCAGCACGGTGGCCAGGTGTACATGGACGGTGCCAACCTCAATGCCCAGGTGGGCCTGGCGCGCCCCGCAGACATTGGGGCCGATGTTTCACACATGAACCTGCACAAGACTTTCTGCATTCCCCACGGCGGGGGCGGCCCGGGTATGGGGCCGATCGGTATCCGCGCGCACCTCAAGCCGTTCGTCGCCAGCCACCCGGTGGTGCCGGTGCCTGGGTTGGACCCGAACAACAGCGCGGTCAGCGCCGCGCCCTGGGGCAGCGCAAGCATCTTGCCGATAAGCTGGATGTACATTGCCATGATGGGCCCGCAGCTGGCCGACGCCAGCGAGGTGGCTATCCTCTCGGCCAACTACCTGGCCAGCCGATTGGGCGCGGCGTTCCCGGTGCTCTACCGTGGGCGTAATCAGCGCGTGGCGCATGAATGCATCCTCGACCTACGGCCGTTGAAGGCACTGACAGGCATCAGCGAAGAGGACGTGGCCAAGCGCCTGATGGACTATGGCTTCCACGCACCGACCATGTCCTTCCCTGTGCCGGGCACGTTGATGGTGGAGCCGACCGAGAGTGAATCGAAGGCCGAGCTGGACCGGTTCGTCGAGGCGATGCTGGCGATTCGGGCGGAAATTGACGAAGTACAGCAGGGCAACTGGCCAGCGGAGAACAACCCGTTGAAGCATGCACCGCATACCTTGGCTGATGTGCTGGGGGTGTGGGACAGGCCGTATAGCCTGGAGCAGGCGGTGGCCCCCAGTGCTCACGTGCGCCAGCACAAGTACTGGCCGGCGGTGAACCGGGTAGACAACGTATATGGGGACAGGAACCTGTTCTGCGCGTGTGTGCCGGTGGAGGCTTATCGCTGAGGTTGGTGTTGGATGCTTCGCGGGTACCTGTAGGAGCGGGTTTACCCGCGAAGCAGGCGACGCAGTTACTCGGCTACCGCATTCTTGGCCAGGATGGCATTGGCCAGCTCCATGTCGGAAGCCTGCATCCCTGGGTTCTCTGCCCGTGCCTCGCGCATGGCCGCTTCCAGGAACGGCCCGCGGATAGCGCCTTCGCTGGCGACGAAGCTGCTGGCGTCATCCTGCGCGGCCACTACCCGCTTGTGATCCCGCGAGGTCAGGTAGCTCGACGCCGTGGTAGCGCCGGAAGTCATCACGTTACGCCAGAAGGTATCGGCCATGGCCGAGCCAAGAGGCAGCGAAAGCAAGGTGGCCGCGGCAATGGCGGTTTTGAGACGCATGTTGAAACACCTCGAAGGGTGATGATTGAAGATGCGCGCTTGGATCTTTACGGGCAAGGCAAGTTCCTTGAATACAAAGGACTTTTCGTCAGTTGCAGACGCGCAGCACTTCCTCGGTACGGGTCTGCCCAGCGGCCACTTTGGCCTCGCCGCAACGGCGCAGGTCAATCAGGCCATCGGCCAGCGCCTGGCGCCGCAAACGGGTCAGGTCGGCATCAGGGCCGATCAATGCGCGCAAGGTGTCGCTGGGCTCGAGCAGTTCGAATAATCCCGTGCGCCCCTGAAAGCCGGTGCCGCGGCAGGCTCGGCAGGTGACTGATGAGCCTGCCTGGCAGTCGGTGCAGACGGTTCGCACCAGGCGCTGGGCCATCACCCCGATAAGCGTCGCCTTGATCAGGTAGTCGGCTACACCCAGCTCTTGCAAGCGGGTGATGGCTGCACAGGCGTCGTTGGTATGCAGGGTCGACAGCACCAGGTGCCCGGTCAGCGCTGCCTGCACTGCCACCAGGGCGGTTTCGCGGTCGCGGATTTCGCCGATCATGATGATGTCGGGGTCTTGGCGCAGCATGGCCCTGACCGCGTTGGCGAACCCCAGGTCCAGCGCTGGCTGCACCTGCAGCTGGTTGAAGGCTGGTTCCAGGCGCTCGATCGGGTCTTCGATGGTGCACAGGTTGACCTGAGGTGTGGCCAGCAGTTTGAGGCTGGTGTACAGCGTGCTGGTCTTGCCAGAGCCGGTGGGGCCGGTGACCAGGATGATGTCTTGGCGCTGACGTAGCAGGCGCTGCCATTGGGCCAGTTGCTGGCCTTGCAGGCCAAGGCGTTCGAAGCCCTCTTGCAACTGGTGCGGGTCGAACAGGCGCAGCACCAGTTTCTCGCCAAACGGGGTGGGCAGGGTCGAAAGCCGCAGCTCCACTTCGCCACCGCCCGGTAGGCGGCTTTGTAGCCGGCCGTCCTGCGGCCGGCGCTTCTCTGCAACGTCCATGCGGCCCAGGTGTTTCAGGCGGCTGACGAGGGCCAGGGTGACCCCGGCGGGGAAGGCATAGACGGTGTGCAGCAGGCCATCGATGCGGTAGCGCAGCTGGCCCTGTTCGCGGCGCGGTTCCAGGTGAATATCGCTGGCGCGTTGCTCGATGGCGTACTGCAACAGCCAGTCGACGATATGAACGATGTGCGCGTCGTCTGCGCTGGCCTCGGCCTGGCGTTTGCCCAGCTCGAGCAATTGCTCAAGTTCCCCCAGGCTGGCCGACTGCTGGTATTGCGCGCCTTTTACCGACTGGGCCAGGCGGTGGAACGACTGCGCTGATTGACGGATCTGCTGCGGGCTGGCCAGTACGCGACGGATCTCCCGGCCGAGGCTGCGGGCCAGGTCGGCCTGCCAGTCATCCTGGAAAGGCTGGGCGCTGGCGACGGTGACGCTGGAGGCATCGGTGGCGACGATGAGGATGCCGTGGCGCTGGGCGAAGGCTGGGGAGATCAGGCCGGTGACCTGGGGCAGGTCGAGTTGCATGGGGTCGATGCGCAGGTAGGGTTGTCCGACCTTGTCGGCCAGCCACTGGCAAAGGTGCTCCAGGTCCAGGGGCTGGCCGGGATGCTGGCGGCTTTCCAGGTTGCAGGCGGCGATGTGTTCCAGCGGGTGGCTAGCGGGGTGGGTGGCGGCGTGTTCGAGTACTTGCAGGGTATCGCTGGCGTGCAGGTGCTGGTCAGCGAGCAGGGCCTGGAGCACGCGCTTGAGGTCGAGTGCAGGGTTGTCGGGGGTGTGCATGGTTGGCGTCCGTGCCTGATCGGGTAGTGCTGATCAAGGCTAGCCGGGCGGCGGGAGGCTATCGGAGGTGAAAGGTTTCGGAATTTTGCTGCGCCTGTATCGGACGCTTCGCGGGTGGACCCTTTCCTAAAGGGATCGCACGGGCCTTTAGTGCTATGCGGTACAGGCCCGGCAGAGAGGGTGGTTCAGACCACTGCCAACGCCACTCGCTGCAAGTTGGTCAGGCTCACCTCACCCACACACACCAGGTTACGCAGCTTCTGTGCTATGACCTCGGCCCGGTGCCAGCTCAACCCGCCAATGCCGATTTCGATATCCAGCCAGTCATCCTGCTGCCTGACCTGCACGCTATGCGGGGTCAGGAACTGCAAGGCGAACAGGTTGAGCACCCGGCACAGGCTATCGGGCTCGGCTTCGGCCTGCAGGCGATAGTGCACGGTGCTGTGGGCGTTAGTGGCGGCCCAGGCGTCGGTACGGGGCTGTGCGTTCATGCTGGTCTCCGCAAATGATAGAGAAATTCTTGCACGTTGCTGGCGGCATTTTTTCGCTATGATTGGGCTGTTTCACCTTAATGGTGAATTCAATTATTCAATAAAAGCCGTTTTGGAGAATGAATAATGCACAGCGAGCTGGACGCCTACGACCGTCGCATCCTCGAACTGCTGCAGGAGGACGCTTCGCTGTCCAGCGCACAGATCGCCGAGCGCGTCGGGCTGTCGCAATCGCCGTGCTGGCGGCGCATTCAGCGCTTGAAGGAAGAGGGGGTGATTCGTGGGCAGGTGACCTTGCTGGACCGCAAGAAGGTCGGCCTGAACACGCAGATTTTCGCCGAAGTGAAACTGAACGCCCATGGGCGCTCCAACTTCACCGAGTTCACCGAGGCGATCCGTGGGTTCCCAGAGGTGCTGGAGTGTTATGTGCTGATGGGGGCTGTGGACTTTCTGCTGCGTATCGTCACGTCGGACATCGAGGCCTACGAGCGGTTCTTCTTCGAAAAACTGTCGAACGTGCCGGGGATTCAGGAGGTGAACTCGATTGTGGCGCTTTCCGAGATCAAGTCCACCACTAGCCTGCCGCTATCGCGTTGAGGCCATTCGCGGGTAAACCCGCTCCTACACCGGTGAGGTCATTCGCGGGTAAACCCGCTCCTACACCGGTGTGGTCATTCGCGGGTAAACCCGTGCCTACACACGGCCTCACGCCTGACCCTTTGTAGGAGCGGGTTTACCCGCGAAGCAGGCGACGCGGTATCACGCCTTGAGCAGGTGCTTCCAGCCGCGGCTCTGGTCCACCGCCCGAGCCTGTTCGATACGCGCTTCCAGCACTTCATCGCTGATGGGCTGCTCGGCCAGTTCGTGCAGCTTTTTCAGGTCGCCGTACAGGCGGTCCATCTGCGGCGCTTCCAGCACCTGGCGGGCGTGGTGCAGCCAGGCCAGAAGCTGCTCGATACGTGGCAGCTGCTCGGCCAGGTCTTCCGGGCGCTGGGTGTACAGCGGCAGCTTCAACGCGCGGCCTTCCTCGCCCAGCAAGTGCCCCAGCCAGCTGGCCAGTTGTGCCTTGCCTTGGCGTTCGCCGCGGCCCTTGCGCTCTGTGGTCCAGGTGCGGGCCATCAGCCAGCGTGAGGTTTCCAGCGAGAACTGGCCCCAGCGTACGTCTTCCAGTTCTTCGGCAAACTGCTCAGGCGCGGCGCGACGGATGTCTTCGTCATCGTTGCCGGCCTGCACCAGCGGGCGCCAGTCTTCAAGCAAGGCATCAAGGCTGGCGCGCAGGTCGCGGGTGGTTGCGCGCGGTGCTGCCTGGCCCAGGCTGGCGGTGAGCGCGCGCAGCTCGCTCAGGCACTCGACCCAGTCCTGGAGCAGGCGCCAGTGGCCGTTGTGGCGGTACTGCTCGGCCAGGCGCTGGCTGCTGCCCAGCAGTTGCCAGGCGAGGGCGGCATAGGCGTCGTCCAGGGCCATTTCGGCTTCCAGCGCGGTGTGTGGCAGGGCCAGCTCGTAGCTGTCCGGTTCCAGCAGGCGGTAACCACGCTCGGCCTTGCTGATGTCGCACGGCATCAGTGGCAGACTGGCGGCCAGTTCTGCAGCCAGTTCCAGCAGTGCTTGCGGTTCACCTTCGCGCAATTCCAGCTCCAGCTCGCAGATCTCTTCCTTGCGCTTGCCGGCGATCACGAAGCCTTGGTCCAGCGCAGCCTCGATCACCACCTTGCTCTTGCCACGGCCCCAGGCGATTTCAGCGTATTCACGGCTGAAGTCGGTGGTGAACAGCGGCTTGATGGTTTTCTTGTCCAGGTTGGCCAGTTGCTCGGGCCAGCAGGTGGCGTCCAGCTTCTTCAGGTCGAGCTTGACCTTGTCCAGGTTCCATTCGTACTCGTTGCGCTCGGACAGGCCGGCCACGCTCTGGCCGCGGCACTTGAGGGTTTGAATGACAGCGTCGCCATCGCGGCGCAGGCGCAGGGCGACACGGGCGGCGGACAGCTCACGCTCGGGGGTGTCGAAGTACTGGTTGAGCAGTTCACGGGTCTGCCAGCCGGACTTGTTGCGCTTTTTCAGCAGAGGGTGCTCGCGCAGGGCGGCAAGGGTCTCGCGGCTGGCGCGGAGCTTCAGTTCGGTTTCTTTGTGCATCACAGACTCGAAAGAGGGGGCGTGGTTGGCAGAGAGTCTACAGCAGTCAGCCCTCAACGGTTTATTCCAGACAGCGGATAGTCCTATGATGGGCAACGTTTCCGAGGAGTACGCGCATGCCGTTGCCGACGCTGAAAGACCAGTTTGCCGCCTTGATCGCCGCGCCTTCGGTCAGCTGTACCCAACCTGCGCTGGACCAGTCCAACCGCCAGGTTATCGACCTGCTGGCCGGTTGGCTGGGCGACCTGGGTTTCAAGTGCGATATCCAGCAGGTCAGCCCCGGCAAATTCAACCTGCTGGCCAGCCGTGGCACCGGCCCGGGAGGGCTGGTGCTGGCCGGGCACAGCGATACCGTGCCCTATGACGAACAGTTGTGGGCCAGCGATCCGTTGAAGCTTACCGAGACCGATGGCCGCTGGGTCGGTCTGGGCAGTTGCGACATGAAGGGCTTCTTCGCCCTGGTCATCGAAGCGGTCATCCCGCTGCTGGAGCACGACTTCAAGGAGCCGCTGCTGATCCTTGCCACCTGCGACGAAGAAAGCTCCATGTCCGGCGCCCGTGCCCTGGCCGAGGCCGGCCAGCCACTGGGCCGTGCAGCGATCATCGGTGAGCCTACCGGGCTGCGGCCGATCCGCATGCACAAGGGCATCCTCATGGACCGCATCGACATCCTCGGTCGCAGCGGCCATTCGTCGGACCCAAGCCTGGGCCGCAGCGCCATGGAGGCCATGCATGCGGTCATGGGCGAGCTGATGGGCCTGCGCCAGCAGTGGCAACAAACCTATAGCAACCCCCAATTCACCGTGCCGACCCCGACCATGAACTTCGGCTGCATCCACGGCGGCGACAACCCCAACCGTATCTGCGGCCAGTGCGCCCTGGAGTTCGACCTGCGGCCGCTGCCGGGCATGGATGTGGAGCAACTGCGCGCGGCCATTCGCGAAAAACTGCTGCCGGTTGCAGAGCGCCATGAGGTGCGCATCGACTATGCGCCGCTGTTCCCGGAGGTGCCGCCGTTCGAGCAGGCTGCCGATGTCGAACTGGTTCAGGTCGCGGAGCGCCTGACCGGTCATCGTGCTGAAGCGGTGGCGTTCGGCACCGAAGCACCTTATCTTCAGCAACTGGGCTGCCAGACCATTGTGCTGGGCCCTGGCGACATTGCCTGCGCCCACCAGCCTGGCGAATACCTTGAAATGTCACGAATCGAGCCTACCGTGCGTCTATTGCGTGACCTGATCCGGCACTATTGCCTGCACTAAACGTCAATCGAACTGATTCGTTCCTGCCTAGAGGAGACCGCGCGTGACCGCAAGCCTGTTCCGACGATGATCCTGAACGCCCCCTGCATCGCCGTTCTCCGTCCACTTATCCACAGGCTCTGTCATGCCCGATTACGTCAACTGGCTGCGTCATGCATCCCCCTATATCAATGCCCATCGCGACTGCACCTTCGTGGTCATGCTCCCTGGCGATGGGGTGGAACACCCTAATTTCGGCAACATCGTCCACGACCTGGTGCTGCTGCACAGCCTCGGCGTGCGGCTGGTGCTGGTGCATGGTTCGCGCCCGCAGATCGAAAGCCGGCTGGCCGATCGCGGCCTGACCCCGCACTACCACCGGGGCATGCGTATTACTGATGCGGCTACCCTGGATTGCGTGATCGATGCCGTCGGCGCCCTGCGCCTGGCCATTGAAGCGCGGCTGTCGATGGACATCGCCGCTTCGCCCATGCAGGGCTCGCGCCTGCGCGTGGCGTCCGGCAACCTGGTCACCGCGCGGCCGATCGGTGTGCTCGAAGGCGTGGACTACCACCACACTGGCGAAGTGCGCCGGGTCGACCGCAAGGGCATCAGCCGCCTGCTCGACGAGCGCTCCATCGTGCTGTTGTCGCCCTTGGGCTACTCGCCTACCGGGGAAATCTTCAACCTGGCCTGCGAAGACGTGGCTACTCGCGCGGCCATCGAACTGGGCGCCGACAAACTGCTGTTGTTCGGCGCCGAGCCGGGCTTGTTGGACGCTGACGGTAGGCTGGTGCGCGAACTGCGCCCGCAGCAGGTTACCCCGCATCTGCAGCGTCTTGGCAGCGACTACCAGGGCGAACTGCTGGATGCTGCGGCCGAGGCCTGCAAAGGCGGTGTGGCGCGCAGCCATATCGTCAGCTATGCCGAGGACGGCGCGCTGCTCACCGAGCTGTTCACCCGTGGCGGTGGCGGTACGCTGGTGTCGCAGGAACAGTTCGAAGTGGTGCGCGAGGCGACTATCGAGGATGTGGGTGGCTTGCTGGAGTTGATCAGCCCGCTGGAAGAGCAGGGCATCCTGGTGCGCCGTTCACGCGAAGTGCTGGAGCGAGAGATCGAGCAGTTCAGCGTGGTCGAGCGCGAGGGCATGATTATCGCCTGTGCGGCGCTGTACCCGATTGCCGATTCCGAGGCCGGGGAGCTGGCTTGCCTGGCGGTGAACCCGGAGTACCGCCATGGCGGGCGTGGGGACGAGCTGCTGGAACGGATCGAGAGCCGGGCACGGCAGATGGGCTTGAGTACTTTGTTCGTGCTGACTACGCGCACGGCGCACTGGTTCCGCGAGCGCGGCTTTGCGCCGAGTGGGGTGGAGCGGCTGCCGGCGGCGCGGGCTTCGCTGTACAACTACCAGCGCAATTCGAAGATTTTCGAGAAGCCCCTGTAAGCCTGGGCCGCCCTCTTCGCGGGCTCGCCCGCTCCCACAGGGTAATTTCGAGGGCTGAATCCTATGGCTTACCTGTGGGAGCGGGCGTGCCCGCGAAGCAGGCGACACCGGTCTCAAACAAAAAACGCCGCCCTTGAGGGGCGGCGTTTTCGTTTACACGGTATGCAGGTACCAGTTGTACTCGAGGTCGGAGATCGAGTGCTCGAACTCTTCCAGCTCGCTTTCCTTGCACGCGACAAAGATGTCGATGTACTTCGGATCGATGTACTTGTTCAGGATCTCGCTGTCGTCCAGCTCGCGCAGGGCATCGCGCAGGTTGTTCGGCAGGCTCTGCTCCAGCTGCTCGTACGAGTTGCCTTCGATCGGCTCGCCCGGCTCGACCTTGTTGGTCAGGCCATGGTGCACGCCCGCCAGCACCGCAGCCATCATCAGGTACGGGTTGGCGTCGGCACCGGCCACGCGGTGCTCAATGCGCACGGCGTCCGCGGAGCCCGTTGGCACGCGCAGCGCCACGGTGCGGTTGTCCAGGCCCCAGCTCGGCGCGTTCGGCACGTAGAACTGCGCGCCAAAGCGGCGGTACGAGTTGACGTTCGGGCAAAGGAATGCCATGGACGCGGGCAGGGTCTCGAGCACACCGCCGACAGCGTGACGTAGCGCGGCGTTCTGCTCGGGATCCTCGCTGGTGAAGATGTTGTTGCCATCTTTGTCCAGCACGGAAATGTGCACGTGCAGGCCGTTGCCTGCCTGGCCCGGGTAGGGCTTGGCCATGAAGGTAGTGTCCATTTCATGGTCGTAGGCGATGTTCTTGATCAACCGCTTGAGCAGTACCGCGTAGTCGCAGGCCTTGAGCGGGTCGGCCACGTGGTGCAGGTTGACTTCGAACTGCGCCGGAGCGCTTTCCTTGACGATGGCGTCGGCCGGGATGCCTTGTTCTTTCGCGCCTTCGAGGATGTCCTGCAGGCAGTCGGCATATTCGTCGAGGTCGTCGATCAGGTACACCTGGGTCGACTGGGGGCGCTTGCCCGAAATTGGCGAGCGGGGTGGCTGCGGCCGGCCGTTCACGTTCTCCTGGTCGATCAGGTAGAACTCCAGTTCGAATGCGGCGCAGATAGTCAGGCCCAGTTCGTCGAACTTGGTCACCACCTGACGCAGCACTTCGCGCGGGTCGGCGAAGAACGGCTCGCCTTCCAGCTCGTGCATGGTCATCAGCAACTGGGCGGTGGGGCGTTTTTGCCACGGCTCGTTACAGAGCGTATCGGGAATGGGATAGCAGATGCGGTCAGCATCGCCGATGTCCAGGCCCAGCCCGGTGCTTTCGACGGTGGAGCCGTTGATGTCCAGGGCGAAGAGGGAAGCAGGCAGGTTGATGCCTTTCTCGTAAACCTTGTGGAGGCTGGTGCGCTCAATGCGCTTGCCACGCACCACACCATTCATATCTGCAATCAGAAGGTCAACGTAGAGAACCTCAGGATGTTCCTTAAGGAACGCGTTCGCTTCGTTAAGCTGAACGGCACGCGGGGGTACCGACATGATGCAACACCTTTGTTGTTAAAAATATCAATCAAGGGGGGCTTGCAAGACCAGTCAATCGAAAAGAGATACTGATGTCAAGCCAACCCCATGATGCCCTGAAATGGCACATCTACGGCAGATTTGCTGCATATCGGGGCAAACCATTATCCGCTATTTCCTGCGTAAAGGGCTATCTCCGGTACGCCGTGTTTTATTTTTTACGGAGGTGTTGTGTAAAAAAATGAACAAGGCTAAGCTCGGTCTCAACCCAGAACACAATAATACGAGGGTCACATGGTCCGCTTGCCGCGACCTGAAAGCACTGCCTGCGCAGTGCCATCGGGTACTTCCGTCGTTTTTGCAGGCTTCGTCAATGGCGTGGTCGCCCTGGCCGCAATAATTGACGTTTCGCGTTCCCGGACCGGTCCTCGCAGCGGCTTGCCGCCCTTCGCTTCGTCTTCCTGCCTTTTGAACTCATTACGGACACAGCTGATTTCAGTGTATCCACTGTGGCTCTGCGCGTGGGTTTTTGCTTTAGCAATCTACTCCATCCAGAATCAAGTCGTGGACCACCTTACCTCCTGAGGTATTTATGAGTAACAACCTCGACCAGCTCACCGATTGGTTGAAAGAGCACAAGATCACCGAAGTCGAATGCATGATCAGCGACCTGACCGGCATCACGCGCGGCAAGATTTCGCCAACCAACAAATTCATCGCCGAGAAAGGCATGCGGCTGCCCGAGAGCGTACTGCTGCAGACCGTGACCGGTGACTACGTCGACGACGACATCTATTACGAACTGCTCGACCCGGCAGACATCGACATGATCTGCCGCCCTGACGAGAACGCCGTGTTCCTCGTGCCGTGGGCCATCGAGCCGACCGCGCAGGTCATTCATGACACCTACGACAAGAAGGGCAACCCGGTCGAACTGTCGCCGCGCAACGTGCTGAAAAAAGTGCTCAAGCTTTACGCCGACAAGGGCTGGCAGCCGATCGTCGCCCCCGAGATGGAGTTCTATCTGACCAAGCGCAGCGAGGACCCGGACTTTCCGCTGCAGCCCCCGGTTGGCCGTTCCGGTCGCCCGGAAACCGGCCGTCAGTCGTTCTCGATCGAAGCGGCCAACGAATTCGACCCGCTGTTCGAAGACGTCTACGACTGGTGCGAGCTGCAGCAACTGGACCTCGACACGCTGATCCACGAAGACGGCACGGCGCAGATGGAAATCAACTTCCGTCACGGCGACGCCTTGCACCTGGCCGACCAGATCCTGGTGTTCAAGCGCACCATGCGCGAAGCGGCGCTCAAGCACAACGTGGCCGCCACTTTCATGGCCAAACCGATGACCGGCGAGCCAGGCAGTGCCATGCACCTTCACCAGAGCGTGGTCGACGTGGCGACCGGCAAGAACATCTTCAGCAATGAAGACGGCAGCATGAGCGAGCTGTTCCTCAACCACATTGGCGGCCTGCAGAAGTTCATCCCCGAGGCGCTGCCGCTGTTCGCGCCTAACGTCAACTCGTTCCGCCGTTTCCTGCCCGACACCTCGGCGCCGGTGAACGTGGAGTGGGGCGAAGAAAACCGCACCGTCGGCCTGCGCGTACCGGATGCCGGCCCGCAAAGCCGGCGCGTCGAGAACCGCCTGCCGGGCGCCGACGCCAACCCTTACCTGGCCATCGCCGCCAGCCTGCTGTGTGGCTACATCGGCATGGTCGAAGGTATCGAGGCCAGCGCGCCAGTGCAGGGGCGTGGTTACGAACGCCGCAACCTGCGCCTGCCCCTGACCATCGAAGACGCCCTGGAACGCATGGAAAACAGCCGTGCGCTGGTGCAGTACCTGGGCAAGAAATTCATTACCGGATATGTCGCCACCAAGCGCGCCGAGCACGAAAACTTCAAGCGCGTCATCAGTTCCTGGGAGCGTGAGTTCCTGCTGTTCGCTGTCTGATCAACCCTGGTGCCGCAGGAGCGCGGCGGTCCAATAACGGAGAAGCACATGAGCGTCAACAACCCGCAAACCCGTGAATGGCAAGCCCTGAGCGGGGAGCATCACCTCGCACCCTTCAGTGACTACAAGCAACTGAAGGAGAAGGGGCCGCGCATCATCACCAAGGCCCAGGGTGTGCATTTGTGGGATAGCGAGGGGCACAAGATCCTCGACGGCATGGCCGGTCTATGGTGCGTGGCGGTCGGCTACGGCCGTGAAGAGCTGGTGCAGGCGGCAGAAAAACAGATGCGCGAGCTGCCGTACTACAACCTGTTCTTCCAGACCGCTCACCCGCCGGCGCTCGAGCTGGCCAAGGCGATCACCGATGTGGCGCCGAAAGGTATGACCCATGTGTTCTTCACCGGCTCCGGCTCCGAAGGCAACGACACAGTGCTGCGGATGGTGCGTCACTACTGGGCGCTGAAGGGCAAACCGCACAAGCAGACCATCATCGGTCGTATCAACGGTTACCACGGTTCCACCTTCGCCGGTGCTTGCCTGGGTGGCATGAGCGGCATGCACGAGCAGGGTGGCTTGCCGATCCCGGGTATCGTTCACATCCCTCAGCCTTACTGGTTCGGCGAGGGCGGCGACATGACCCCTGACGAATTCGGTGTCTGGGCTGCCGAGCAGTTGGAGAAGAAGATCCTCGAAGTCGGCGAAGACAACGTCGCTGCCTTCATCGCCGAGCCGATCCAGGGCGCAGGTGGCGTGATCATCCCGCCGGAAACCTACTGGCCGAAGGTGAAGGAGATCCTCGCCAAGTACGACATCCTGTTCGTCGCCGACGAGGTGATCTGCGGCTTCGGCCGTACCGGCGAGTGGTTCGGTTCGGACTATTACGACCTCAAGCCCGACCTGATGACCATCGCGAAAGGCCTGACCTCTGGTTACATCCCCATGGGCGGTGTGATCGTGCGTGACACCGTGGCCAAGGTGATCAGCGAAGGCGGCGACTTCAACCACGGTTTCACCTACTCCGGCCACCCGGTGGCGGCCGCGGTGGGCCTGGAAAACCTGCGCATCCTGCGTGACGAGAAAATTGTCGAGAAGGCGCGCACAGATGCGGCACCGTATTTGCAAAAGCGTTTGCGCGAGCTGCAGGACCATCCACTGGTGGGTGAAGTACGCGGCCTGGGCATGCTGGGTGCGATCGAGCTGGTCAAGGACAAGGCCACCCGCAGCCGTTACGAGGGCAAGGGCGTGGGCATGATCTGTCGCACCTTCTGCTTCGAGAACGGCCTGATCATGCGTGCGGTGGGTGACACCATGATCATCGCGCCGCCGCTGGTAATCAGCCATGCGGAGATCGACGAACTGGTGGAAAAGGCACGCAAGTGCCTGGATCTTACCCTTGAGGCGATTCGATAAGCGTTTGCTAGGCTAGCGTTGTGACATTAAGCCGTTACATGGCCCTGCTTTCCTTGATACAGGGCCTTGTAACTTGCCAGACTAGCGGCTGTTTCAGTCGCCGCACGCTCTGCACCGTGGGTTCTGGCTGCTGGACAGTTGCTAAATAAAAATTCTGGAGCATTACGCATGAATAAAATGGGCAAAACGTTGCTGGCCGCCGCCCTGATGGGCGCCATGGCCTCCGCTGTTCAGGCTGAAGACAAAGTGTTGAACGTCTATAACTGGTCGGACTACATCGCTCCGGACACCATCGCCAAGTTCGAGAAGCAGACGGGTATCAAGGTCAAGTACGACGTCTTCGACAGCAACGAAACCCTGGAAGCCAAGCTGCTGGCAGGCAAGTCGGGCTATGACATCGTCGTGCCGTCGAACAACTTCCTGGCCAAGCAGATCAAGGCGGGTGTGTACGAGGAACTGGACCGTTCGAAACTGCCGAACTGGAAAAACCTCGACCCCGACCTGCTCAAGGCCGTTGGCGATGCCAGCGACAAGGGCAACAAGCATGCCTTCCCTTATATGTGGGGCTCGATCGGCATCGGCTACAACCCGGAGAAGGTCAAGGCTGCGCTGGGCGTGGACAAGATCGACTCGTGGGACGTGGTGTTCAAGCCTGAGAACATCGCCAAGCTCAAGAGCTGCGGCGTGAGCTTCCTCGACGCCCCGACCGAAATGCTCCCGGCTGCGCTGCACTACCTCGGCAAGCCGACCGACAGCACCAAGAAAGAAGACCTGAAGGCCGCCGAGGACCTGTTCCTCAAGATCCGTCCTTCGATCACCTACTTCCACTCGTCCAAGTACATTGGCGATATGGCCAACGGCAACATCTGTGTAGCCGTCGGTTACTCGGGTGACCTGGAGCAATCCAAGGCCCGTGCCCATGAAGCGGGCGACAAGGTCAAAGTGGACTACGTCATTCCGAAGGAAGGTGCCGGGACCTTCTACGACATGGTCGCCATCCCGAAAGATGCCGAGCATAAAGACGCTGCCTACCAGTTCATGAACTTCCTGATGCAGCCGGAAATCATGGCTGAAATCACCAACGCCGTGCGCTTCCCGAACGGTAACGCTGCTGCTACCCAGTTCGTGGACAAAGACATCACCAGCGACCCGAGCATCTACCCGCCTGCCGAAGTGAAGAAGCAGCTGTACGCGATCGCTGCGCCTGACGCTTCTGTGCAGCGAGTGATCACCCGCAGCTGGACGAAGATCAAGTCGGGCAAGTAAGTCCGATGCGACAGCTCTGGGCCGGTTTTTTCGGCCCAGAGCCATTGAAAGGTAATTGATGATTGCGGCATCGAAGCTGCGAAGTTAAGTTGCGCGCCGGTTTTGCGTGTGCGGCAGCATTGTCGCTACCCAGGCACTGATTGTGAGGACCCCCACTTGTCTATTTCTGTATTCCGCAAGGCCTTGATGGCCGGCGCGGGCCTGACGCTGGCATGCAGCGTCCAAGCGGCGCCGACGGTGCACTTCTATAACTGGTCCGACTACATCGGCCCGACCACACTCGCGGACTTCGAGAGCGCCACGGGCATCAAGTCTGTGCAAGACGTGTTCGACTCCAACGAAACCCTGGAAGGCAAGCTGCTGGCCGGTAACACCGGTTATGACGTGGTGGTGCCGTCCAACCATTTCCTCGGCAAGCAGATCAAGGCGGGCGCGTTCCAGAAGCTCGACAAGCACCTGCTGCCCAACTATTCCAACCTCGACCCGGCATTGATGAAGCGCCTGGAAAAGAACGACCCGGGTAACCAGTACGCGGTGCCTTATCTGTGGGGCACCAACGGCATCGGTTACAACGTCGACAAGGTCAAGGCTGCGCTGGGCGTGGATACCATCGACTCCTGGGCCGTGCTGTTCGAGCCCGAAAACATGAAGAAGCTCTCCAAGTGCGGTGTGGCCTTCCTCGACTCGGCGGACGAAATGCTGCCAGCGGTGCTCAACTACATGGGCCTCAACCCGAACAGCACCGACCCCAAGGATTACGCCAAGGCCGAGCAGAAGCTGCTGGCGGTGCGCCCGTACGTGACCTACTTCCACTCGTCCAAGTACATCACCGACCTGGCCAACGGCGACATCTGCGTCGCGGCAGGTTTCTCGGGTGATGTGTTCCAGGCCAAGGCCCGCGCTGAAGAAGCGAAGAAGGGCGTGAACCTGGCCTACGCCATTCCCAAGGAAGGCGGCAACCTCTGGTTCGACGTGCTGGCGATCCCCAAGGACGCCAAGAACGTCAAAGAGGCGCATGCCTTCATCAACTATTTGCTGAAACCTGAGGTTATCGCCCAGGTCAGTGATTACGTCGGTTACGCCAACCCGAACCCCAAGGCTGGCGACCTGATGGACCAGGCCGTGAGGACTGACGCTGCGGTTTACCCACCGCAGGAAGTGCTGAACAAGATGTTCGTGAACTCAGAGTTGCCACCCAAGGTGCAACGGCTGATGACCCGTAGCTGGACCAAGGTCAAGTCGGGCAAGTAAAAAATCCAGACCCGCGGCGGCCTCTGCAGGTCTGGCCGCGCGGGCACAAAAATCTTGTTGGGAGTTTCACTCATGGCAGTTGCCTCCGGTGCCTATAAAAAAGCCCTCGAGGGTGACCAGCAACCCAAGCAGGTGCTGGTCAAGATCGACCGGGTCACGAAAAAGTTCGACGAAACGGTAGCCGTGGACGATGTGTCCCTGGAAATTCGCAAGGGTGAGATCTTCGCCTTGCTGGGTGGCTCCGGTTCCGGCAAGTCTACCTTGCTGCGCATGCTGGCCGGCTTCGAGCGCCCTAGCGAAGGTCGGATCTTCCTCGATGGCGTCGACATCACCGACATGCCGCCCTACGAGCGGCCGATCAACATGATGTTCCAGTCCTACGCACTGTTCCCGCACATGACCGTGGCACAGAACATCGCCTTCGGCCTGCAGCAGGACAAGCTGCCCAAGGCCGAGATCGATGCGCGCGTGGCCGAGATGCTCAAACTGGTGCACATGACCCAGTACGCCAAGCGCAAGCCGCACCAGTTGTCGGGCGGCCAGCGTCAGCGTGTGGCGTTGGCCCGCTCGCTGGCCAAGCGCCCCAAGCTGTTGCTGCTCGACGAGCCAATGGGGGCACTGGACAAGAAACTGCGTTCGCAGATGCAGCTGGAGCTGGTCGAGATCATCGAGCGCGTGGGTGTGACCTGCGTGATGGTGACCCACGACCAGGAAGAGGCCATGACCATGGCCCAGCGCATCGCCATCATGCACCTGGGCTGGATCGCCCAGATCGGCTCGCCAGTGGACATCTACGAGACACCTACCAGCCGCCTGGTGTGCGAGTTCATCGGTAACGTCAACCTGTTCGAAGGTGACGTGGTCGATGACGCCGAAGGCTACGCGATCATTGCCAGCCCGGAACTGGAGCGCAAGATCTACGTGGGCCACGGCATCACCACTTCGGTTGAAGACAAGCACATCACCTACGCCCTGCGCCCGGAGAAACTGCTGGTAACCACCAAGCAGCCCGAGTTCGAGCACAACTGGTCGCGCGGCAAGGTGCACGATATCGCCTACCTGGGTGGCCACTCGGTGTTCTATGTGGAACTGCCGAGCGGCAAGGTCGTCCAGTCGTTCGTCGCCAACGCCGAGCGCCAGGGTGCCCGTCCTACCTGGGGCGATGAAGTGTACGTATGGTGGGAAGACGACAGCGGCGTGGTACTGCGGTCATGAAACTGCGCAAGCTCAAGCGAGCCTTCCAGCGTCTGGTCCCGGAGGGGCGGCATCTGGTGATCGGCGTGCCGTTCATCTGGCTGTTCCTGTTCTTCATGCTGCCGTTCTTCATCGTCCTGAAGATCAGTTTTGCCGAAGCTGATGTGGCAATTCCGCCGTATACCGAGATCTACACCTACGTCGAAGACAAGGTCCAACTGGTCCTCAACCTGGCCAACTACGGGCTGTTGACCGAGGATGATCTGTACCTTGCGGCCTACCTGGGTTCGTTGAAGATGGCCTTCTTCAGCACCCTGCTGTGCCTGCTGATCGGCTTCCCGATGGCCTACTCCATTGCCAATGCCAAGAAGGAGACCCAGACGGTCCTGCTGTTGCTGATCATGATGCCCACCTGGACCGCGATCCTGATCCGCGTCTATGCCTGGATGGGTATCCTCAGCAACAACGGCCTGCTCAACGGTTTCCTGCTGTGGACCGGGTTGATCGACCAGCCGTTGCAGATCCTCAACACCAACCTGGCGGTATACATCGGCGTGGTCTATTCGTACCTGCCGTTCATGATCCTGCCGCTGTTCGCCAACCTGGTGAAGCATGACCCGAGCCTGCTCGAAGCTGCATCCGACCTGGGTTCGAGCACCTTCAACAGCTTCTGGAAGATCACGGTACCGCTGTCGAAAAACGGCATCATCGCCGGCTGCATGCTGGTGTTCATTCCGGTGGTGGGCGAGTTCGTGATCCCGGAACTGCTGGGCGGTCCGGAAACCCTGATGATCGGTAAAGTGCTGTGGCAGGAGTTCTTCAACAACCGTGACTGGCCGGTGGCATCTGCCCTGGCGGTGGTAATGCTGGCGATCCTGATCGTGCCGATCCTGCTGTTCAACCGTAGCCAGGCCAAAGAGATGGAGGGCCGCGCATGAAACGCTTCAGTTTCTCCAAGCTGATGCTGGTGCTCGGCTTGCTGTTCATCTACCTGCCGATGCTGATCCTGGTGATCTACTCGTTCAACGCCTCCAAGCTGGTGACGGTGTGGGGGGGCTGGTCGATCAAGTGGTACGTCGGCCTGCTCGACAACACCCAGCTGATGGGTTCGGTGATGCGCTCGCTGGAAATCGCCTGCTACACGGCGGTGGCAGCGGTGGCACTAGGTACCCTGGCAGCCTTCGTACTGACCCGTGTCACCCGCTTCAAGGGCCGCACGCTGTTCGGTGGCCTGGTCACTGCGCCGCTGGTAATGCCCGAAGTGATCACCGGTCTGTCGCTGTTGCTGCTGTTCGTGGCCATGGCGCAGTCGATCGGCTGGCCCCAGGAGCGTGGGGTCGTCACCATCTGGATTGCCCACACCACGTTCTGTGCGGCCTATGTGGCGGTGGTGGTGTCGGCTCGCCTGCGTGAGCTGGACCTATCGATCGAGGAAGCGGCGATGGACCTGGGTGCCAAGCCGTGGAAGGTGTTCTTCCTGATCACCATCCCGATGATCGCGCCGTCGCTGGCGGCGGGCGGCATGATGTCGTTCGCCCTGTCGCTGGACGATCTGGTACTGGCCAGCTTCGTGTCCGGTCCGGGTTCTACCACCTTGCCAATGGAAGTATTCTCGGCGGTGCGCCTGGGTGTGAAACCGGAGATCAACGCCGTGGCCAGCCTGATCTTGCTGTCGGTATCGCTGGTGACCTTCTTCGTCTGGTACTTCAGCCGCCAGGCCGAAGAGCGTCGTCGCAAGGCGATTCAGCAGGCGATCGAAGAGGGTGCTGCGGCCAACGCTTCGCAGCCGCAGGTCAAGCGCTCGGCGCAGGTGGCTGCGTCGGCCTGACCCGGCCCTTTCGCGGGCACGCCCGCTCCCACAGTCGTAGTGCACAACCTTTAAAATGTGCGCGGTCGCTGTGGGAGCGGGTTTACCCGCGAATTCCCCCAGCACACATTCAAAGCCAGACTGCATCCCAGTGTGGATAGTCCCTGACACTTTTTGCCAAGCCGGCCCGCAACGGGTTGGCAACTATGTATCTGGCGACATGCACTATGCTTTCCTCCCTTCTCAGTGCCCGGTCCTGATATCCAGGCTGCCATACCGGATGATGCTCAACCCCTGCTTGATGTAACGCGAGACTGGACCTGGACTTGAACCTGCGCATCAAGGTATCCAGCGTTGCTCCTTTCAATTCGATCAGCCAATGCAGATGGTCGGGCATCAACACCCAGGCCAGTGAACGGCAGGCTTGTTCCTGATCGGATTGCCGCAATTGATGAATGACCAAGCGTGCATGGTGGAATTCATCGAATAGCGGCTTGCGCTGATGGGTAGCGGTGGTCAGCAGATAGAGTCTGCCGAGCTCTGAATAGCGACCACGACGAAGCAGATGGGATTGAGCCCTGGGCATCAGGTTCTTCCTTGCAAACAGATGACCTCCCAAAGGTAGTAACTGTGATGCCTGCGCAATGAAGTGGATGGTTTCTGGATATGGCAGAGGTTATATGTACCTGTACTGGCCCATTCGCGGGTGAACCCGCTCCCACAGGTACTGCACAGAATTCAGCATAGGCACGATCTCTGTGGGAGCGGGTTCACCCGCGAAGAGGCCCGCACCGGCTGTGATAATGCCGGAATGATCCCCGCCAGTGATGTTTATCGAACCCTGAACTACGCTCACAGTCGCATCCCACAAATCATTTGTGCGCAAGCAAGGAGCCAGCATGGCGTTGATGCCTCCGCTGTCGGTCGTCTGTCTGGGGTTGTTGTACATGCTCACCGGCTGTAGCAAGGAAGAGGTCCCCGAGACGCTGCCTCGGGTGGGTGTGCAGCAGGTACAACCCACCGATTTCGCTGCCAGGGTCACCCTGACCGGCGACGTACAGGCGCGGGTGCAGACCGAATTGTCATTCCGCGTCGGCGGCAAGATCATTTCGCGTAGCGTCGACGTGGGCGATCACGTGAAGGCCAACCAGGTGCTGGCCCGGCTCGACCCGAAAGACCTGCAGAACAATGTCGACTCGGCCAAGGCCGAAGTGTTCGCCGCACAGGCGCGGGTCACCCAGACCAGCGCAGCCTTCGTGCGCCAGCAAAAACTGCTGCCCAAGGGCTACACCAGCCAGAGCGAATACGATGCTGCCGAGGCCGCGCTGCGCAGCAACCAGAGCGCGCTCAAGGCCGCCCAGGCGCAACTGGCCAATGCCAACGAGCAACTCAGCTACACCGCACTGGTCTCCGAGGCTGCCGGGGTAATCACCGAGCGCCAGGCCGAGGTTGGCCAGGTGGTGCAGGCGACCATGCCGATCTTCAGCCTGGCCGTCGATGGCGACCGCGATGCGGTGTTCAACGTTTATGAATCCTTGTTGGTGGCACCGCCCAGCGATGCCGGGGTAGTCGTGAGCCTGCTGGACGATCCCAAGGTCCAGGCCCGTGGCTTCGTGCGAGAAATCACCCCCACCGTGTCCGCGCAAAGCGGCACCGTGCAGGTCAAGGTGGGGCTCAAGGACGTGCCGCCCGGGATGCAGTTGGGGGCACCGGTTACTGCCACCACCAATGCCCAGGGCCGGCCCAGCGTCGAGCTGCCTTGGTCGGCGCTGACCAAGGCCCTGCATGAGCCTGCCGTGTGGGTGGTGGGCGAGGGCGACAAGGTGGAACTGCGCAAAGTCGAGATCCGCCGTTACCTCACCGGCAAGATCGTGATCGCCAGCGGCCTGAAAGGCGGTGAGACCGTGGTGGTCAACGGTGGCCAGTTGCTGCACCCCGGCATGCAGGTGCAGAAAGTCGACGCCAAGGCCCCAGGGGGTGAGCTATGAAGCGTCTGCTGCTGATGCTGTCGGCCGGTGTGCTGCTGGTTGGTTGCAGTAGCGAAGAAGAGGCTCCAGAGGCGATCCGGCCAGTGCTGTCGGTCAAGGTGGAACCTCAGGTGCAGTCGCAGCTGGGCCGCTTCGCCGGCAGTATCCAGGCGCGCTTCGAAAGCACTTTGGGCTTCCGGGTTTCCGGGCGTATTGCCCGGCGCTGGCTGGACGTCGGGGCCCAGGTGAAACCGGGCGACACCTTGGCCACCCTGGACCCGACCGACCAGCAAAACCAGCTGCGCGCTGCCGAAGGCGATCTGGCCAAGGTGCAGGCACAGTGGATCAACGCCCAGGCCGATGCCCGTCGCCAGCAGCAGTTGTATGACCGTGGGGTTGGCGCCCAGGCACAGCTGGATATCGCCCAGACCAACCTGAAAACCACCAGCGCAGCGTTGGAACAGGCCCGCTCCGCCGTCAGCCAGGCCCGTGATCAGCTCGACTACAGCACCCTGCGTTCCGATCACGCTGCCGTGATTACCGCGTGGCAGGCCGAAGCCGGGCAAACTGTAACCGCTGGTCAAGCCGTGGTGACCCTGGCCCGGCCGGACGTGAAGGAAGCGGTCATCGACCTGCCGATCGATCTGGCCGAGCAGTTGAGCAAAGACCTGACCTTCACTGTTGCCTCGCAACTGGACCCGACCATCAATACCACAGCGAGCCTGCGCGAACTGGAGCCTCAGGCTGATGCCACCACCCGTACCCGCCGTGCTCGCCTGACCCTGGCCAGCACACCGGCGGCCTTCCACCTCGGCACCTCCATCAGTGTGACCCTTAGCTCGGAAGTGTCCCCGCGCAGCGAACTGCCCCTGAGTGCCTTGCTTGAGCGTGACGGCAAGACCCAGGTGTGGGTGATCGATACGCAACACAAGACCGTGGCCACCCGTGACGTAGCGCTGATCGACCGCACCGCTGACAGCATCGTACTGAGCTCCGGCGTGCAGCCCGGTGAACGCGTGGTCACAGCCGGCGTCAACAGCCTCAAGCCTGGCCAGAAGGTCACCTTCGACGAGGATGCGCAATGAAAGGAAGCTTCAACCTGTCCGACTGGGCACTCAAGCATCAATCGTTCGTCTGGTACCTGATGTTCGTTAGCCTGTTGATGGGGATTTTTTCCTACTTCAACCTGGGCCGCGAGGAAGACCCGTCGTTCACCATCAAGACCATGGTCATCCAGACCCGCTGGCCCGGTGCGACTCAGGACGAAACCCTGTACCAGGTTACCGACCGCATCGAGAAGAAGCTCGAAGAACTCGACTCGCTCGACTACACCAAAAGCTACACCCGCCCCGGCGAGTCCACGGTCTACGTGTACCTTCGCGATACCACCAAGGCCAAGGACATTCCGGATATCTGGTACCAGGTGCGCAAGAAGATCCAGGACATTCGTGGCGAATTTCCCGCCGGTATTCAGGGGCCGGGCTTCAACGACGAATTCGGTGATGTATTCGGCTCGATCTATGCCTTTACCGCTGACGGCCTGACCCTGCGCCAACTGCGGGACTACGTGGAACAGGCACGGGCCGAGGTCCGCGATGTACCCAACATCGGCAAGATCGAGCTGGTCGGCACCCAGGACGAAGTGCTGTACCTGAACTTCTCCACCCGCAAGCTGGCAGCCCTGGGTATTGATCAGCGCCAGGTGATGCAGGCACTTCAAGCGCAGAATGCGGTGACGCCGGCCGGCATGATCGAGGCCGGCCCGGAGCGCATCTCGGTGCGTACGTCCGGGCAGTTTGCCTCGGAA
Organism: Pseudomonas sp. FYR_5; assembly: GCF_043106315.1. Classification (NCBI taxonomy): domain Bacteria; kingdom Pseudomonadati; phylum Pseudomonadota; class Gammaproteobacteria; order Pseudomonadales; family Pseudomonadaceae; genus Pseudomonas; species Pseudomonas sp. FYR_5. Next base: position 79,221 of record NZ_JBICMK010000022.1, read on the forward strand.
AAAGACCTGCAATCCGTCAACTTGAGGATCAACGACCGCTTCTTCCGCCTGGCCGATATCGCCGACATCGAGCGCGGCTACGTCGACCCGCCTTCGCCAATGTTCCGTTACAACGGCCAGACAGCCATTGGCCTCGCCATCGGCATGAAGGCCGGCGGCAACATTCAGGTGTTCGGTGCGGCGTTGAAAAAGCGCATGGACCAGGTGGTCCAGGACCTGCCGGTGGGTGTGGGTGTACACACCGTTTCTGATCAGGCCGTGGTGGTCAAGCAGGCGGTCGGCGGTTTCACCAGCGCGTTGTTCGAGGCGGTGGTGATCGTGCTGGCCGTGAGTTTTGTCAGTCTTGGCGTGCGCGCCGGGCTGGTGGTGGCCTGCTCGATCCCGCTGGTGCTGGCCATGGTGTTCGTGTTCATGGAGTACAGCGGCATCACCATGCAGCGGATTTCGCTGGGCGCGCTGATCATTGCGCTTGGCCTGCTGGTGGACGATGCGATGATTACCGTGGAGGTGATGGTCACGCGGCTGGAGATGGGCGAAAGCAAGGAGCAGGCGGCGACGTTCGCCTACACCTCCACAGCCTTCCCCATGCTTACCGGCACCTTGGTGACCGTGGCCGGGTTCGTGCCTATCGGCCTCAACGCCAGCTCTGCGGGTGAATACACGTTCACCCTGTTCGCGGTGATCGCCGTTGCCCTGATCGTGTCGTGGGTGGTGGCGGTTTTCTTCGCCCCGGTGCTTGGGGTGCATATTCTCAAAAGCGACAAGATCAAGGCCCACGAAGCTGAGCCTGGCCGGGTCGGGCGGGCATTTGAAGGCGGGTTGCTATGGTGCATGCGCAACCGCTGGTTGACCATCATCGGCACCGTGGTGCTGTTCGCCCTGTCGATCTTCTGCATGCGTTTTGTGCAGAACCAGTTTTTCCCGTCCTCGGACCGCCCGGAAATTCTCGTCGACCTCAACCTGCCGCAGAACGCTTCGATCGAGGAGACGCGCAAGGTGGTCGACCGCTTCGAGGCGCGGATCAAGGACGACCCGGACCTGGTGCACTGGAGTACCTACATTGGCCAAGGCGCGATCCGCTTCTACCTGCCCCTCGACCAGCAGTTGCAGAACCCGTACTACGCGCAGCTGGTGATTGTCAGCAAGGGCTTCGAAGAGCGTCAGGCCTTGATGGACCGCCTGCAGAAGATCCTGCATGAAGAATTCGTCGGTGTCGGCACCAACGTGCAATCGCTGGAGATGGGCCCGCCAGTGGGCCGGCCGATCCAGTACCGGGTCAGCGGTGCCGACATCGACCAAGTACGCAAACACGCCATCGAGCTGGCCACCTTGCTCGACCAGAACGAGCACATCGGCGAGATGATCTACGACTGGAACGAGCCGGGTAAGGTGCTGCGCGTGGAAATTGCCCAGGACAAGGCACGCCAGCTGGGCCTGTCGTCCGAAGATGTTGCCAATGTGATGAACAGCATCGTCAGTGGCGTGCAGATCACCCAGGTCAACGACAACATCTACCTGGTCGATGTGGTCGCCCGCGCCGAAGACAGCGAACGTGGCTCGCCTGATACTCTGCAGAACCTGCAAATTCTTACCCCTAACGGCACCTCGATCCCACTGCTGTCGTTCGCCACCGTGCGCTACGAGCTGGAGCAGCCACTGGTATGGCGACGCGACCGCAAGCCAACCATCACCATCAAGGCCTCGGTCAACGGCGACATCCAGCCCACCGACCTGGTGGCCCAGTTGAAGCCGAAAATTGACGAGTTCGCCAGCAAGCTGCCGGTCGGTTACGAAGTGGCCACGGGTGGTACGGTTGAAGAAAGCAGCAAGGCCCAGGGGCCGATCGCCAAGGTCATCCCACTGATGCTGTTCCTGATGGCGACCTTCCTGATGATCCAGTTGCACAGCGTGCAGAAGCTGTTCCTGGTGGTCAGCGTGGCGCCGCTGGGCCTGATTGGTGTAGTGCTGGCGTTGGTGCCCACGGGGACGCCGATGGGCTTCGTGGCGATCCTCGGCATCCTTGCGCTGGCGGGCATCATCATTCGTAATTCGGTGATTCTGGTGACCCAGATAGACGAGTTTGAAGCCCACGGCCTGTCGCCGTGGGATGCGGTGGTGGAGGCCACCAACCACCGGCGCCGGCCGATCCTGCTGACGGCGGCGGCGGCGAGCCTGGGCATGATCCCGATTGCCCGCGAGGTGTTCTGGGGCCCCATGGCCTACGCCATGATTGGCGGGATCATCGTGGCGACCTTGCTGACGCTGCTGTTCCTGCCGGCGCTGTACGTGGCCTGGTACAAGATCCGCGAGCCGCAGAAACACTCCTGAAGGCCCATA